>NZ_CP084622.1:1135000-1440927 GCF_020422885.1 Mesobacillus sp. S13
CCCGTCTTCCGCTCCAAAAATATATGGCGGCATAGCCAAGTGGTAAGGCAAAGGTCTGCAAAACCTTTATTCACCGGTTCAAATCCGGTTGCCGCCTCCACTAATGATTTAGTGGCAGCAAGAAAGCAAGACATATTAATATGCCGGTGTGGCGGAATTGGCAGACGCGCACGACTCAAAATCGTGTTCCTTCTGGAGTGTCGGTTCGACCCCGACCACCGGTACCACTTTTATTATAAACAGGATGTCCTGTTTTCTTTATTTCAAATAGATATGTACGCGGGTGTAGTTTAGTGGTAAAACCTCAGCCTTCCAAGCTGATGATGAGGGTTCGATTCCCTTCACCCGCTCCATACATACGTGACTAACGCAGTATGTCGTTTCCAGAAAACGATATGCTGCGTTTTTTCTTTGTCTGTGTTATAACCGAATCTTGATTTCAAATGAATGAAAAAGAAACGGAAAATTTCCGCTTGAATTGTAAAAGACCTTAAATTCTTTAAGAATAAGGGTAGTTTTTCCACTAGTCTTGCAAAGCTGTTCCAAATAATGGTATTTAACCAATAAAAGGTTTTAAACAGAAAAAATCCTCCTATGTAGAATGGTAACAACAAGTTGCTAAACACCTATTCTACAAGGGGAGGATTCCTATGAACTCAAAGAGTTCTATACCCAATCAAACTTTACCCGACTCAACTGTAGTTCAAAAGTGTTTGGCACTGTTAAATCTTGAGAATTATCGTGACCCCTTTATGGACCATAAAGCACACAAACTTTTTTCTGGCCATGTCATTACCATGACGGTAGAAGGAATGCTTATGAGACGTGAATCCCTATGGGATTTGAGTGAGAACCTTAAATCCAAGAAGGTGTTCAAGGAACTGCTGGAGCTTAAGAGTATACATGGATCTTCTATTAACAGAAAGCTTATGAAGCTGCCAACCGGTCTCCTGCAGGAGACTGCATTCCGAATCTTTAAGCAGATTGACCAACATCATAAACGCCTGCCTGGCTTTGAGAAGATAGGAAAGTTGGCCGCTGTAGACTCTTCTCAATTCTCGCTCCCTTCCAAGGCGGGTGAATGGGCTTATTCCACCAAGAAAAACAATGGAGTAAAGCTTCATCTCTGTTTGATTGTCGCGGATGAAAATACCTATTATCCTGGCAAATCGATTTTTTCTACTACCGGAGTAGATGACAAGGAAGTCGCGCTTGAACTGGTGGTCGACCAAGCTGTCACCTACATCTATGATCGAGGATACATCAGTTATGTTCTCTATTCAGATTTAATCCAAAAGAATCTAAAGTTTGTCGCCAGGGTAAAAATGAATTCAAAGCTGACAATCGTGAATAAGCATGACATTCATGGTGAACCTAACATTGTTTTAGACGCTGAGGTTCAGGTTAAGAAGCCCAAGACGGAAGAGATCATCTCATTGCGTCTTGTAGAATTCCTTGATGACGAAGGCAATAAATACAGGGTAGTCACGAACCGACGGGACATTACTGCAAGTGAAGTCGCAGAGATTTATCGCCAACGATGGAAAGTCGAGCTCTTTTTCAAATGGATCAAACAGCACCTTAAGTTGGTGAAGTTCTACAGCCATAAAAAGGAGGCTGTATGGAATCAGTTATGGCTCGCCATGATCGCTTATGGGCTTTGTGAATTGGTCAGGATTCAGACTTGTTCTAAAAAATCCACTTGGGAAATACTCAAGTACCTTCGTCAATACTGGTATGACTCATGGGATTATTTTATAGAAGCCTTATTCAGGGAGCCGAGCAGAAGATCCAAAGGAAGGCGAAAGAAAGGAAAACCCGGCCGGCCAAGAAAATATCCCAAGAAGTTGAAGACCGTCCAAATTGTCCAAAGATAAACGGATAATAAGATGCTAACTAACTTGCTTGGTAACTTGTTGTTTTAAACAGGTATGCCTTTTTTTGTTTCCAACGCTAACTAGCTAAGTAACTAAGTTTGAAAATAAACTAAAATTAACTAAATTTGGTGTCTCGTTGCAAAGCTAGTGTAGTTTTTCCGCTTATTTCATCCAAATCGATGGATTTTGTCTTATTTTTAAGAGTTAATCGGAATAACTCCGCTTATTCCCGCAGCATTAGTGTCCTCTAAATACAATAACCGGAATATCTCCGTTTATTCCCACTTCAAAAGCATCCTCTAAGTAAGTAATAGCCGGAAACTCTCCGCTTATGAATACTCATATCTACATAATCGTCACCAATGAATCATCATCACCCCAAAAAGAAAAGGATGCATTAGCATCCCAAGATTTTATATGAGCCTGATCCACCATGGATTTGAATAAACATGTTCATGAGTGACTCAGTCATTTTTTGCCTACTTTCCGGTGAAGATGAAGGTTTTAAATAGACAATCTGCAGAGCATTTGTAGTATTTTCTGTTACGGCCGTCCGTTCTGAATCGACAAATGGGCTGCCAAAGGGTCCTTTTTCATCGGCAGAAATCAGCAAGCTGGCCAGATTATTGGTACGCCCATTTAGACCTGTGTACTCTTCATTTTCTTCACCTATTGTAATCGTTACATCCCCAACGAGCTTATCGCTGTCATAAACGCCAATTGGAATTTGATATTCAAGTGAGAAGAAATTATTTAAATCTATTGCACTATGTATAGATTGGAGATAATTCTGCTTGGCAATCCGTCGGTAGAGGGCTTCCGCTGAATGTCTATAGCGGTTTGGGTCCTTACCAGTTGTTTTGAATATTGCACGCCATTCTTTGATACCCTCGAGATCGGTTATGTTTTTTTCCAGAAGGTCGAAATAAATAGATTCCTGGAAAAGCTGGAGCCTGCCTTTTAACATTTGCGGGGACTCGCCAACCTGGATGTCTTTGTACTGGATAATCCCGACTGAAAATCCGGGAATCAGATCACATATCGCCTTGGAAACTTGAATTTCCATTGATTCCACCTCCAAATCTGCTTTAAAATAGTTTATCATAAAAGTAATTTGCTTTTAAATTTATGGATTTCAAATAGAGACCTTAAACAGAAAGGAGGAAACTTTAATGGATACAGCTAGCCTGAAGAAGGATATTATCGCTTACAGCAAAAGTATTGGTATTGATAAAATTGGTTTTGCAGCTCCATCTGCCTTCGAAGAGATGAAGGTCAGGTTATACAGGCAGCAGGAATTTCAATATCAATCCGGATTCGAGGAAAAGGATATTGAGAAGAGAACGGAGCCTGGCCTGATTTTTGACCGTCCTAAATCCATCATTTCAATTGCTCTCGCTTATCCTTCTAAGATGAAGACGAAGGTTGTCAGCAAGAAAGGGGAACGGCGCGGAATCTTCTGCCGTGCTTCATGGGGGACCGACTATCATATGGTCCTCAGGGACAGGCTGAAAAAACTGGAGGATTACATTGCTATGAAGGTTCCTGAAGCCAGGTTCAAGTCGATGGTCGATACGGGTGAACTTGTTGACAGGGCAGTAGCCGAGAGGGCAGGAATAGGCTGGAGCGGGAAGAACTGTTCCATCATCACACCGGAGTTCGGTTCATATGTTTACTTAGGTGAGATGATCACGAGTATTCCATTTGAACCCGATACGCCGATGGAGGACCGTTGTGGCAGCTGCAATAAATGTGTGGATGTCTGTCCTACTGGCGCACTTGTACAGGGCGGGCAGCTGGATGCTCAAAAATGCATCGCCTTTTTGACACAAACTAAGGGCTTGTTGGCAGACGAGTTCCGCGAAAAGCTTGGCAACCGCATATATGGCTGTGATACTTGCCAGACAGTTTGTCCTGAGAACAAAGGGAAGGATTTTCACTTCCATGAAGAAATGGAGCCAGACCCTGAAATTGCGAAGCCTCTTCTTAAACCTCTGCTAAGCATCAGCAATCGAGAGTTCAAAGAAAAGTTCGGACATGTATCCGGATCATGGCGGGGTAAAAAGCCTATCCAGCGTAACGCAATCATTGCTCTTGCGCACTATAAAGATGATACGGCCATACCTGAATTAATCATGGTGATGAAGAATGACCCTAGACCTGTAATTAGAGGGACGGCAGCTTGGGCGCTTGGCAAGATTGGCGGACCTGAGGCATTGGAGGCTCTGAAGGTTGCTTCTGATGACGAAAAGGATGAGGAAGTACTAAATGAGATCAATAAAGGTATGGATTTTTTCAAAGATAACTCCGAGTCGAATATTACTGTGTAGGGGATGGATTTTATAAATCCATTCTTTTTTTATGCGTGAAAACCTGGAACGTTTCATAAATATGAAGGGGGAAGGGAGAGATGAACATGCGTGAACAACTGCAGGAACTTCTGGAACAGCGTGTCCTTCAATGTGTTTCCATGCCGCGAAATCAACTGCATGAGTGTCCAGCTATAGAGATCAAAAAGCAAAGCTTTGCCAAAAGGTCTGCTGAAATTGTAAAAGCAAAGGCAAATGGCAGGGTTGAAGAGAAGGTTGAAGAGAAGGAAAACGCCACAGTGTTATATGAGGTGCACTTTCAATATTTAATAAAGCACCGCGGTTTATTTTATATGGAGGAAGAGGTAGAGAAGAGACAGGCTGAATTTTACAAGGGTGTGCTTGTGAAGGATGAAAAGCTGACAGAGATTCAGGGCTCTCAGGACGACAGAGAAGGGATATTGCCTGCTTTTTCACAGCGGGAGGATGAGCAGGAGAGGAAGGGTTTCAGGTATGACAGGCTGAAGGCTGTTCAATATGCTGAAAGATGGTGGAATGATTTTAATCCTGCCTATAAGAAATTCGAGGTTGATTGTACCAATTATATTTCTCAATGTCTGCATCAGGGCGGTGCGCCAATGCGAGGGTATCCTAACCGCAGCAATGGCTGGTGGATGCAGAATGATAATTGGAGTTTCAGCTGGTCTGTTGCCAATGCGATGCGCTGGCATATTCCGGGGTCCAAGTTTGGATTAAGGGGGAGAGAGGTGGATCATGCCCAAAAGCTGAAGCTTGGGGATGTCATCTGCTATGACTTTGAGGGGGATGGCCGTTTTGACCATACCACCATTGTTACGGGTCATGATGCTGATGGCATGCCGCTGGTCAATGCCCATACGTATAACAGCAGAATGAGATATTGGGCGTATGAGGATTCAACTGCGTACACCCCGAATATAAAATATAAGTTTTTTACGATTACGGATGATTCTGACGGATGATTGTGGCCTTGCGAACATGCTGCAACGCCATTTCCTTTGTTGTGCAGGAGTGTAGTGGTATAATAGCTGTAGTTTTTATTAGAGGTGAAAGTCATGGCATTGCATGTTGTATTATACCAGCCGCTCATTCCAGCAAACACTGGCAATATTGCGCGCACATGTGCTGGTACAGATACCGAGCTTCACTTAATCAGGCCGTTGGGGTTCTCGACGGATGACAAGATGTTGAAGAGGGCGGGTTTGGATTATTGGGAGCATGTGAAGATCCACTATTATGATTCGCTTGAGGATTTTTATCAACAGAACGAGGGCGGAGAATTCTTCTATGTGACCAAATTTGGAAAAAAGGCGCATTCCGATTTTGATTATAGTGCAACCGAAAAGGATTTCTTCTTTATTTTTGGCCGGGAGACAACAGGTTTGCCAAAAGAAGTGATTGAGAGCAATATGGAGACATGCTTGAGGCTGCCTATGAATGAAAATATCCGTTCATTAAATCTGTCTAATACGGCTGCGATTTTGATTTATGAAGCGCTTAGACAGCAGGACTATCGCGATTTGCGCAAATACTAGGAGGCCAATTTGCGGCCTCCTTTTTGGTATGGAAAATAGTACGGGAGAAAAGGAGCTGTAATAAATGAACCAGGTAGTTGAAACAATTCTTAATCATCGTTCAGTTAGAAATTTTAAAAAACAGGCACTGGATCATGAGCAGATCGAAGCTATTGTGAAGAGCGCTCAGGCTGCATCCACTTCAAGCTTCATCCAGGCCTATTCGATCATTGGAGTTACGGATCAAAATAAGAAGGACAAGCTGGCTGAAATTGCTGGGAACCAGGCTTATGTTGCGGCCAATGGGCATTTCTTTGTTTTCTGTGCAGATCTCTATCGACATAAGGTCATAGCGGAGATGGAAGGTACAAATCTGGATGACTCGATAGAGAGCACAGAGAAATTCATGGTTGCCCTGATCGATGCAGCTCTGGCGGCCCAGAATGCGGCTGTGGCTGCCGAATCTATGGGGCTAGGTATTTGCTATATCGGCGGGATACGCAATGATCTGGAGGCTGTTAAGGAAGTATTGAAGACGCCTGACCATGTGATACCTCTTTTTGGCATGGCAGTAGGCTATCCGGAGCAGGAAACGGACGTGAAGCCGCGCCTGCCGCTTGAGCATGTGTATATGGAAAATGAGTATCAGCAAGACCGGACATTATTTGAAAAGCAGCTAAAAGATTATGATGCAGTTACTTCGCAATACTACCTTGAAAGAACAGGCGGAAAACGTGAGGATACCTGGACCGGACAGATGGCAAAAATGCTTGGTCGGAAATCGAGGATGTACATGAAGGAGTTTGTTGAGAAACAGAATCTGAATAAAAAATAATGATAGAAAAGTAAAAAGCTGCCGAGTGGCAGCTTTTTATTTTTTCGTGATTCCCGGCTTATCATCGTAACCTGAAGTGAAGATTGCAGCCAAGAATGCAATTGAAACGCCAATTATAAGAATGAGTTTCATGTATGTAAGCCTCCCTGTTTTATCGTTTTGTCCATATAGAATTCATTATATCCTATTATACCGCAACTGTGAAGGATAGGCTTATTTTTTCAATGAAGACTTAAAAAAGGACAACCATCCGGGCGGAACGTTTACGCATGTTCAAATTGTTTGCTGCATAGAATTTATTAATCGTCTCTTGATAACGCTAGATGGGGAGGTCCATATGGATATTTTAAAAAAGATTGAGATGTATCGCCAGGATGAAGAAAAGCTGAAATGGGAAGGGACGTTCAGGGAGTATCTTGAAATTGTGAAGGAACAGCCATGGGTTGCTCAATCGGCACATTCGCGTGTGTTTAATATGATCAAGGATGCAGGAATTGAAAACGATAAGGGCAAAAAGCGCTATTCCTTCTTCAATTCACAGTTATTCGGGCTTGAGGAAGCATTGGAAAGGCTCGTGGAGGAATATTTTCACCCAGCTGCGAAAAGGCTTGATGTCAGAAAGCGGATTCTATTGCTGATGGGGCCTGTGAGCGGCGGAAAATCAACTCTGGTGACAATGCTGAAACGAGGGCTTGAGGCATATTCGCATACAGACAGGGGAGCAATTTATGCGATCAAAGGCTGCCCAATGCATGAAGACCCGCTGCATATGATTCCACATCACTTGCGCAAGGATTTTTATGATGAATATGGTATCCGAATTGAAGGAAATTTATCGCCGCTTAATATGATGAGGCTTGAACAGGAATATGGCGGCAGGATTGAAGATGTCATTGTGGAAAGAATCTTCTTCTCTGAAGATAAGCGGACAGGGATTGGAACATTCAGTCCTTCAGATCCAAAATCCCAGGATATTGCTGATTTGACTGGAAGCATCGATTTCTCCACAATCGCTGAATATGGTTCTGAATCCGATCCGCGTGCCTATCGTTTTGATGGCGAATTGAATAAGGCCAACCGGGGGATGATGGAGTTCCAGGAGATGCTGAAGTGTGATGAAAAATTCCTCTGGCATTTGCTGAGCCTGACGCAGGAAGGCAATTTTAAAGCAGGTCGTTTCGCGCTGATCAGTGCTGATGAACTGATTGTTGCTCACACGAACGAAACAGAATACCGCTCATTCATCTCCAATAAGAAGAATGAAGCCCTGCATTCACGGATTATTGTCATGCCGATTCCGTATAACTTAAAAGTGACCGAAGAAGAGAAAATCTATGACAAGATGATCAGGGAAAGCGATGTAAATGATGTCCATATCGCCCCACATACTTTAAGGGTGGCTGCGATGTTCACGATTCTTACCCGTCTGAAGGACCCGAAAAAGGGCGACATCGACTTGATCAAGAAGATGAGGCTTTATGATGGAGAGAGTGTCGAAGGTTATAACAGAGCTGATGTTGAGGAACTGAAAAAAGAGCATCAGGATGAAGGAATGAGCGGGATTGACCCTCGTTATGTCATTAACCGGATTTCTTCTACAATCATCAGGAAGGAAGTCAAAACGATTAATGCCTTAGACGTCCTGAGATCACTGAAGGAAGGTCTTGACCAGCATCCATCAATCACCGCCGAGACTAGGGAGCGTTATCTGAATTACATTTCGCTTGCGCGGAAAGAGTATGATGATATCGCCAAGAAGGAAGTACAAAAGGCATTTGTGTACTCGTATGAAGAGTCAGCCAAAACGCTCATGGATAACTACCTTGATAATGTCGAGGCGTATTGCAATAAGGCGAAGATGCGTGATCAGCTGACCGGCGAGGAAATCAATCCGGATGAGAAGCTGATGCGCTCTATAGAGGAACAGATTGGCATTTCCGAGAATGCGAAGAAAGCATTCCGTGAAGAGATTTTAATCAGAATTTCTGCCTATGCGCGCAAAGGGAAGAGATTTGATTACAATTCGCATGACCGCCTGCGTGAAGCAATCCAGAAGAAGCTGTTTGCTGATTTGAAGGATGTCGTTAAAATCACGACTTCAACCAAGACTCCAGATGAGACACAGCTTAAGAAAATCAATAATGTTGTTGCTCGACTCATCGATGAACATGGGTATAACTCTACCTCAGCGAATGAATTGCTGCGATATGTCGGAAGTCTGTTAAATAGATAGTCATAGAGAGGACCTGCAGATTGCAGGTCCTTTAAGTTTATAATGCGGTGATAGCGGGAATAGTACAGGCAAGAGGTGATTGAAATGGCCAAAAAAGAATTACCAAAAGACTATGTCCCTAAAAATAGTTCGATGGCTCGCAATGAGGAAGAAATTGAAGATCTAGGCAAGCAAATGGAGCACCGCCGAACAGGTGAAGAATTGAAAGAGGATTATGATAAAATACCAGATCCGATCCAATTTGATAAATCGAATGAAAAGAAATGACCTTTGCAGAAAATGCAGAGGTTATTTTTTTGTGGAAATGATGATACGCTGCAACAGATTTGAACTGTCAAATTTAACTTAGATTGCATTCAAGCAGGTACAAAGATAAATGAAGAAAGGCAGTCAGAATTCGGTGGAACTTCGGACAGGTTTGACGTTCAAATGGGGAAAAGCTTTCTGTAACCAATGTAACTTCGGACAGGTTCAGCGGGAAAGATGGTGCCCATCCATGCTTGCTGTCAGGTTGAGCAATACAGGGCTATCTGTGCAAAAGAACTTATACCCGCACTAGATAGAAGGACAATAATGCGCTAAAGGATTACAAGATAAAATGGGCTTGTCCATCCAGAGGAGAAAAGGTTAATTGTCAAAATTATTTGTAAATTATTTTGTCTTCCTGCATAAGATAGAGTAATTACAATTCCCACAAGGGTAAAGTCCATCGGGATATTGTATGAATGTATGCTGAATTGTGTTACTGTCAAAATGAAAAATTCAAAGGAGGGGTTGAAAATGACCGATGAAAGCAGTCACCAGTTTGTGATTTCCCAGGAAGATTGGTCCCTCCACCGCAAAGGACATGATGACCAACAGCGCCATCAGGAAAAGGTGCAGGAAGCAATCAAGAGCAATCTGCCTGATTTGATCACGGAAGAGAATATTATCATGTCCAACGGCAGGGATGTCGTCAAGATTCCGATAAGGTCACTGGATGAATACAAAATCCGTTATAACTATGATAAGAACAAACACGTCGGCCAAGGGAATGGAGACAGTAAGGTAGGCGATGTCGTCGCCCGTGACGGCTCTGGGCAGCAGCAAGGACCAGGGAAGGGCCAAGGCGCAGGAGACCAGGCCGGTGAAGATTATTACGAAGCAGAAGTATCGATGATGGAAATTGAAGAAGCGTTATTTAAAGAGCTGGAACTTCCTAATCTCAAGAAGAAGGAAGAACAGGAGCATCTCGTTGAAAATATTGAATTCAACGATATCAGGAAGACTGGATTGATGGGCAATATTGATAAGAAGCGTACCATGATGTCTGCATACAAGCGGAATGCGATGACCGGCAAGCCGTCCTTTCATCCTATTTACAAGGAGGACTTGAAGTTCAAGACCTGGAATGAGGTCGTGAAGCCTGATTCAAAGGCCGTTGTTCTTGCGATGATGGATACGAGCGGAAGTATGGGACTATGGGAGAAATATATGGCGAGGAGCTTTTTCTTCTGGATGACGCGCTTCCTTCGTTCCAAGTACGAAACAGTCGAGATCGAATTCATTGCCCACCATACAGAAGCAAAGGTAGTTTCCGAGGAAGACTTTTTCTCGAAAGGGGAAAGTGGAGGTACGATTTGTTCATCCGCTTACCGAAAAGCATTAGAACTTATTGACGATAAATATAGCCCAAGCAAGTTTAATATTTACCCATTCCATTTTTCAGATGGTGATAACCTGACCTCCGACAACGCCCGCTGTGTGAAATTAGTAGAAGAGCTGATGAAGGTCTCCAATATGTTTGGCTATGGAGAAGTCAATCAGTACAACCGCCACTCGACCCTAATGTCCGCGTATAAAAACATTAAAGACGAAAACTTCCGTTACTATATCCTCAAGCAGAAAGCCGATGTATTCCATGCGATGAAGAGCTTTTTCAAAAAAGAAGAAAACAAATTGTATGCTTAATAAGAAAAGCGCAAGTGCCTTGGTCAGCCCCGAAAAGCGCTGGGACAATTCTCAAAGTGAAACTTTTAATTTCTTATCTTTTAAAAAATCGGCAGGATGAATCTCCTGCCGATTTTCCTATTCCTTTATATAAAGACTTCTACAATACCAATCTATTATTTATCAATACCAATCGCCTGGCTGCCCATCTGTACCCATGCTTTTTCGAATGAAGTGCGCGGTACGGCTTTATACCCACCGCTGGCAAGAGGATCATTAACGTAAATGGATTTCTCGTCGTAGCCGACAATCAAGACACTGTGTTCTCTGTAGGTGATCTTTACATTTCCGCTATTTGTCTTCCAAACGGTAAACTCCGATTCGGGAAGAGGAGCGAACGTGGAGTTGATAATGACCCATACCGGAGATCCTGAGTCGATCAGTTCATATACTCCATCAATGGTTTGTCCAGTAATATCCTTGATTTTACCAGGCAGATAACTCTCAGCAAGCTTTGCTACAGGTCCATGGTATACGCCATATCCTGATTTGCTGAAGGTATATATATTGCCGACAAAGCCATCATATGGGTTGCCGCGTACATAATTTGCGTCACGGAAAGGAATTTTATGTATTTGCTTAGCCAGGGTCATTTTATCAGCTGAGATTCCTTCATACTGCAAAAGCATCGTTAAGCTGGTCACTTCACAGCCGCGCTGTAATTCTGGGAGCTGACTGACGTGCGGGACACCCTCAATCATTCTTTTCTCCTCAGTATTGATGAATTCCTGCAAGGCATCTTTATCAGCAGAAGCTTTTTTGACAGAATGTGCTTCCGTTCGGGTGATTTTAGGTGCAACCGAAGTTTGGGTTTCTGCTGTCGGATTTTCAATCGACCGTAAATTCTCGGCTCCCAAATAGGTCGCCAGGAAAATGCCTGCGATGGATAGTGTTCTAATAAGCAATTTTTTATTCAAAATATCTTCTCCTAACATTTCTCCCCCATATAGCGCATCACTTACAAGTTTAATCAAAATTCGACAAGGATTCAATAGACTAATAGAATAATATTGGGAATCTGTTGGTAAAAAAGTGGACGGCCAGTCAGTTCTACAAATGCAATAACGATAAGTTTTGGTTTTTGGGTAAAAATATTGGGGAATTTATTAGTTGATTCTGCAAGAAAGTGCCATTAAAAAAGTTGGATATTAGACATTCATTTTTTTCGATGTATTGTGTAATACTATCTCTGTTATGAGTACATTCTTTCAAAAAAACATTAATTTGTGTTAGGGTATTAAAGTGCGAATGTTGACGAAGGGAGTTTTTTGATGAAAAAGGATTCATCTGTTTTTTTCATATCGACAGGAATTTTGTTATTAATGGTTCTTTTCGGTGTGTTTGTTCCAGATAAACTTGAATCAGTTACAGCAAATATCCAGGCATTCATTACCGATTCTTTTGGCTGGTATTATTTAATTCTTGTATCTGCAATTGTCATTGTTTGTCTGTATTTCTTGATCAGTCCACTGGGAAAGATCAGACTTGGGAGGCAGGATGACAGACCTGAATTTTCTACCCTTACTTGGTATGCGATGCTCTTTAGTGCCGGTATGGGAATTGGGCTGGTTTTCTGGGGCACTGCTGAACCGATCAGCCATTATATGGTCTCAACCCCAACTGGTGTGGAGGCAGGATCTGACCAGGCTATCCGCGATTCAATGAGGTTCACGTTTTTCCACTGGGGAATTCATGCATGGGCCATTTATGGAATTGTTGCATTAGTTCTTGCTTACTTCAATTTCAGACATGGGAAGCCCGGGTTGATTAGTGCGACCCTCGGACCTATTTTAGGCGACAAGATAAATGGAACAACTGGAAAGGTAATTGACGTGATTTCGGTTGTCGCAACTGTAATCGGTGTGGCAACAACTTTAGGATTTGGAGCTGTACAAATTAACGGGGGACTTTCTTACCTGTTTGGAATACCTACTGGTTTTGTAACTCAATTGTTTATTGTCCTGATTGTAACAGTATTGTTCATGATTTCTGCATGGTCTGGACTTGGAAAAGGCATCAAGATCTTAAGTAATGTAAACATGATACTTGCAGCAGTATTGCTAGTGGCGATGCTGTTTTTGGGACCAACCCAGTTTATTCTGAACCTTTTTACCAACACAATTGGTACATACCTTCAAAATTTGCCGACGATGAGTTTCCGGATTGCGCCATTAAATGAAGGAGTACGTTCATGGATCAATGGCTGGACTATCTTCTACTGGGCATGGTGGATTGCATGGGCGCCATTTGTAGGGATTTTTATAGCTCGAGTTTCTAAAGGCCGTACAATCAGAGAATTTGTATTCGGTGTCCTGCTGGTACCTTCTTTGATTGGCTTCCTATGGTTTTCTGCTTTCGGAGGCTCAGCAATCATGCTTGAGCACGAAGGCATTGCAAATATTTCAGAACTTGCGACCGAAGAAGCACTCTTTGGCGTGTTTGCCAACTATCCATTAAGTTCATTATTGTCCATCCTGGCAATGATTCTTATCGGCACATTCTTTATCACCTCAGCTGACTCAGGGACGTTTGTTTTAGGAATGATGACGACCAATGGATCACTGACACCGGGAAATAGAATCAAATTCACATGGGGAATCATGCTGGCAGCCATTTCTTTAGTATTACTGTATTCTGGCGGGCTGCAGGCTCTGCAAAATACAATGATCGTAGCTGCACTGCCATTCTCCATCATTATGGCCTTAATGGCACTAAGCCTTATTAAAGCCTTGGGTCGAGAAGCGAAAGAACTGGGAATTGGAAAGATTCCTAAACGTAAGCCTTAATAATAAAGTGAGAAGGAGTCATCCCGATGCAATGGGGTGGCTCTTTATTATTTGCTTATACTTCCGCGTTCTAATTGTTCGAAATGGACTAAACATATGTAAAGGATTGGTTATTCATGAACATTTTGTTCTTTTTTAAAATGTAAATGTTTTCATTCGGATTTTTTGCTAAAATGATTGTAATGAATTTAAGTCATTACCAAGGGTGATTACGAATGGAAAAAGAAAAATTATTGAAGGTAATCGAGGCAGCGAAGCTATATTATTTACTGGATTATAATCAGAATGATATTGCCAAGGAACTGGGAGTATCAAGGCCTACAGTATCCAGGTTCCTCCAAATTGCAAAGCAGGAGGGGATCGTCGATATCAAAATCATGGATCCGACAGAGGATGTAGAAAATTTGTCGGCACAGCTTGAACAGAAGTTTGGTTTGAAAAAGGCTATTGTGACCCATATTCCTCAATATGAAGACAGTGTGATTAAAACGTATCTTGGGGAGAAAGCTGCCGCTTTTTTGAATGAAGTGGTTGACCATGATGATATTATCGGTGTCACCTGGGGAACGACGCTCTATCATGTCGCTTTGGAACTGAAGCAGAAGCCATGCAAGAATGTGAAGGTCGTCCAGTTGAAAGGCGGTGTAAGCCACTCTGAAACGAATACTTACGCAAATGAAATATTGTACTTGTTCGGCAAGGCCTTCAATAGCGCACCGCATCATCTGCCGCTGCCGGCAATCGTAGACCATGTAGTGGTCAAACAAGCGATGGAGGCGGACAGGCATATTAAAAAGATCCTGGAATTGGGGAAACAGTCGAACATTGCGGTCTATACAATTGGACCGATCAAGTCCGAATCTTTGTTGTTTCAGTTAGGATACTTTACAGAAGAAGACTTGCAAGTCATTTATTCAAAAGCCGTCGGCGATATTTGTTCAAGGTTCTTTGATAAAGAGGGGAAGGTTTGCAATGAGAACCTAAATGCGAGAACCTTGGGCATCGAACTTGAAGAGTTAAAGAAGAAGAAGTATTCAATTTTAGTTGCTGGCGGAGCACATAAAATAGATGGTATTTATGGTGCTTTGAAAGGGAAATATACAAATGTGCTTGTAACGGACCAATTTACTGCTAAATTTTTGTTAGATAAGTAATGGTTAGTGAATTGAAGAAAAGCCATAAGATACAAACAAATACCCGATAGGTTTGAGACCTTGCGGGTATTTTTGTCGAAAAGGTGAAAAGGGATAAATTTCATTTTACATTTGTTCAAAAATATATTTACAAAAGTTCTTAGACTCTGATATATTTGCTATAGAAAGTTCGAGTTAAACAAATGTAAACGTTTTACTGAAATTTTTTTCATATCGTTTGTAAACGGTAACAACATTACCACAAATATTACAACAAGAGGTGGGTCAACAATGAATATCTTATGGGGTTTGATGGGAATTGCAGTCGTTTTGGGAATTGCCTTTATTTTCTCTAACAACAAAAAATCCATCAATTTCAGGACAATCCTTGGCGGATTGGCAATCCAGTTCATTTTCGCGTTCTTAGTATTGAAATGGGAGACAGGGAAACTCTTACTGAAAAAACTATCACTTGGTGTCAATGAAATCGTTAACTATACTGACGCTGGTGTGCAATTCCTTTTCGGAGGATTGTTCCAGGCCGAAAATATTGGCTTTGTATTCGCTTTCCAAGTATTAACTGTTGTTATTTTCTTCTCATCTTTAATTTCAGTGTTATATTACCTTGGAATCATGCAAGTAATCATCAAGATCCTTGGCGGAGCGCTTTCTAAATTGCTGGGAACGAGCAAAGCTGAATCACTATCAGCTGCAGCTAACATTTTCGTAGGTCAGACAGAAGCGCCACTGGTAGTTAAGCCTTACATCGCTAAAATGACTCAATCAGAGCTTTTTGCCATCATGGTTGGAGGCTTGGCTTCTGTAGCAGGTTCTGTATTGATTGGTTATTCCTTACTGGGTGTTCCATTGGAATACCTGTTAGCAGCAAGCTTCATGGCTGCTCCTGCAGGTTTGATACTTGCTAAAATCATGGTACCTGAAACAGAAAAGTCAGAGTCATCTGATGAACTAAAAATGGAAAAAGACACAGATTCAGTTAACGTAATCGATGCTGCAGCTAAGGGAGCAAGCACTGGTCTTCAATTAGCACTGAATATCGGTGCAATGTTGCTTGCATTCATCGCATTGATTGCCTTGATCAATGGAATCCTTGGATTCGTAGGAGGATTTTTCGGAGCAGGCAGCTTAACACTTGAAACAATCCTTGGTTATGTATTCGCTCCACTTGCTTTCGCGATCGGCGTACCGTGGGATGAGGCTGTGAAAGCTGGCGGGTTCATCGGCCAAAAGTTGATCTTGAATGAATTTGTAGCTTACTCTTCATTTGCACCACAAATTGAACAATTATCTGCAAAAACTGTGGCAATCATCAGTTTTGCACTTTGTGGATTCGCAAATGTATCTTCCATGGGAATCTTGCTCGGCGGACTTGGAAGCCTTGCTCCAAATCGTCGCGGAGACATCGCTCGCATGGGTGTACGAGCTGTAATCGCAGGTATGCTTGCATCACTATTGAGTGCCGCAATGGCAGGTATGCTTCTATAAAAATGACGAAAAGAGAGGGACTTGGTCCTTCTCTTTTTTTGCTTTGGGTTATAATAGAATAAATTGAACGGAAAGCTGTGATGATGAATGTGTTTGATTTTATTTGCCTATAAAGCACATCCGAAGTATAAACTGATTGTTGCTGCCAATAGGGATGAAGCATATGCCCGTGAAACTGCATCGGCCGATTTTTGGGAGGATGCGCCCGAAGTGCTCGCTGGACGAGACCTTGAAAAAATGGGGACCTGGATGGGGGTTACATCATCAGGCAAGTTTGCGGCTCTGACCAATTATCGCGATCCGAGTGAAATCACTGTCGGGAAAAGAACTAGAGGTGAGCTTGTTGCTGATTTTCTGAAAGGGACAGTTCACCCTCAATCCTATTTGCTGGATTTGGCCAATCGCAGTCAGGAATATCCTGGTTATAATCTTTTGGCAGGGAATATCGAAGAGCTCTATTATTATTCCAACCGTGGAGGCCCGCTGCAAAAAGTGGAACCAGGCGTACACGGGGTCAGCAACCACCTGCTTAATACGGATTGGCCTAAGGTAGAACGGGGAAAAGCAAAGCTTGCCAGCATCATTTCAGAAGAAAAGCCTGATCTGGTTAACAGATTATTTGACCATTTGGAAAATGCCGACCCTGCACCGGATCATCTGCTGCCATCTACGGGGGTATCGCTGGAATGGGAGCGTTTGTTATCCCCGATGTTCATAAAAAATGAAGCGTACGGGACGAGAAGTTCGACTGTCATTTTGATGAATGAGAGGGAAATCCATTTCCATGAACGGGTTCATACAAAAGACCAGCGATCAACCCAGCAATTTATAATCACGTTATAAAAACGAGACAACCTCGAATGCGGTTGTCTCGTTTTGATTCAGGCTAAGTTTTGAGCAGCTGATCTATATTCCAATCTTAAGTTCTCTATGATTGTACGGACTGGTAGTATGTCTTTTATTTCACTTACCCTGGCGCCAGCGAATACCAGGCCATTTTCTACATCGCCGGCAACGGATGTGAGCAGAGAGTCAAGTGTGCAAAATTGATAGGAGCAATTTTTCAGGCAATCTCGACACTTTTTAATTCTGAGTTTATCTGTAGTGGTGATTAGCTTGGTGAAATGATTGGCAATCGCACGCCCATGCAAACCCACTGTTGTTTTTACCAGCAGTGTGTCTTTCTCAGTGGCTGAAACGTATTTATCCTTGAAGCTTTGCGGAGCGTCACATTCCTCGCTGGCGACAAATCTAGTGCCCATTTGGACACCTGAAGCTCCAAGGGACAAAGCCTTCGCGATATCAGCACCAGTCATGATACCACCCGCAGCAATCACCGGGATGGACACAGCCTCCACAATTTCAGGAAGAATATCAAAAAGGGGCTTGTCTGTCCCAAGATGGCCTCCTGCTTCAAATCCTTCCACTACCACTGCAGCAGCACCCAGGCGCTCTGAGATTTTAGCTAATTTAGCAGAAGAAACAATAGAAATGACCGGGATGCCCGCTTGCTTCCCCCAGGAATACATATCCCTTGAGATTCCTGCTCCCGAAATAATGAAGTCAACTTTTTCATCTAACGCAGCTTTCATTTTCTCTGCAAAATCATTCATCGCAAACAATACATTTACACCTATGTACCCATTACCCTGTGTCAGCTCCCTGGCTTTCCGGATATGCATCACCATCTCTTCAACCGATATCCCTGTACCGGATATGATGCCAATTCCGCCAGCGTTGGCAACCGCTGAAGCCAATCCTCTAAGCGAGATCCCAACCCCCATTCCACCTTGCATAATCGGTACACTTGGAGCCATATGGCCAATTTTAAGCTGTGGGAAATCCATGCTAAAAACCCCTTTCTGAATTTATTCTTTTGCAGTTTAACATGGGGATTAATAAAAAGATGTGATTTTTAGCACCTAGTACTATATTTAGGTATAAATATTTGGTGGTGGTTTTTAAGTTGAAAAAAGACGCAGAAACTGACTGTTCTGCGTCTAAATTCCATATGAAATTAAAAATTGAAATTATCCGGATCCGGGCCTACTCGCTCATCCTTGTTTAAGCCGTTCAAAACGCCCATATCTTCTGCAGTAAGCTCAAAATCGAAGATATCTGCATTTTGGATAATTCGGTGTTCCTTGATTGATTTAGGAATCGTGACCACTTCGTTTTGTAAATCCCAGCGGAGGATCACTTGTGCAGGTGATTTTCCATGTTTTTCAGCGATCTCAACAATCGTTGGTTCTGATAAAAGCTCTCCTTGCTTCAAAGGAGACCACGCTTCCATTTGGATCCCTTCGGCTTTGCAGAATTGCAGAAGCTCTGTCTGGGCAAGATGAGGATGATACTCGACCTGGTTGACCATTGGCTTGATTTTAGCATCAGCCATCAGGTCTTTAAGATGATGGACATGGAAGTTGCTTACGCCGATTGCGCGAACTCGGCCATCTTTGTATAGTTTTTCAAGAGCCTTCCATGTTTCCTTGTATTTTCCTGCAACTGGCCAGTGTATCAAGTAAAGATCAAGGTAGTCCAGGCCCAGCTTGTCCATGCTTGTTTCAAATGCCTGAAGAGTCGTTTCATAACCCTGATCAGCATTCCAGACCTTCGTCGTAATAAACAACTCTTCACGCGGAACACCAGCTTCCTTGATCGCCTGTCCCACGCCTTCCTCGTTTCCGTAAACCGCCGCAGTGTCGATGCTCTTATAGTCATTTTTAAGCGCAGCTTTAACAGATTCTACAACTTCGGAACCTTCCTGAACCTTGAACACACCAAGCCCAAACCATGGCATTTTGACGCCATTATGTAAGGTCGTTGTATCCTGGAGATTTTGTGGCATATGTTACGCCTCCTTTATTAATTCTATTGCAAAGATATTTTCTCATATTTTTTATTTGGTAAAAAGTAATTGGACTTTACTGAAGGCACTGTTTTATAAGATGACTTTTTGTGAGATTGTCCAATGTAGCGTGTCCGTTTTTTAGACTAACTTCAGCTCTTGCCAGCTTTAGCTTCATCAACGGAAAAGCTGTCAAGAAAACGCCGGAATTATGACAGGTTTGGGCCATTCAGCAGAAAAGCTGTAAGAAAACGCAGGAATCATGACAGCTTTGGTTATTCACCAGAAAAACTGTCAAAAAAGGACTTTTATTCTTAAGTTCAGGGTAAATTCAGGATATGTAGGTAATGCTCAAAAGTGAAAGGAGTACGATACTTATGATCATTAAAGTGCTGGGGCCGGGCTGCGAAAAGTGCAAAAAACTTGAAGAGAGTATTAATGCTGCTGTGAAGGAAGCTGGTGTCGCGGCGGTAGTGGAAATGGTGGAAGACAATAAGGAGATCGAAAAGTATGAGGTGAAAAGTACTCCGGCGTTGGTTATTGATGAGAAAGTTGTTTCAGCGGGGAAGCAGTTGTCTGCACAGGAAGTGAAGGGATTATTTTAAATCAGGACAGGCCTTATCATGCGGCCTGTTCTGATTTTTTCTCAAGGAAAGCTTTAGTTGCCCATAATGAAATCAATAAAATTAATTCGAAGCCGTTCGTGGCGGCATCGCTCTCCAAGGGAATCGGCACGGCGCTTCCTATTCCCATCAAAATGACACCAACAGCCATCCATTTCCACTGCAGCTTTTTCCAGAGGATAAATCCTGCAAGCAGTAAAGCAAGGGTAACGCCAATAATCATGATTGGAGGCCCATGTGAACCAGCTGCTTCATAGCTTAGTACACCGTAATTCCTGGAGGATTCAAGCTTAAGTCCGATGGTATTTTGCATAAGTTCTGCAATTATCATGGCAACAGTAAATATACCTGCTGCGAGAAGTCCTGTGCGTTCGTTCAGCCAGTGAATACCTGTCTTCCTGATTGCTGCCCAGGAAAATAAGATCAACAATGGCGTAAAGAAAGCATGAAACCAGTAGCGCATCACATTTAAGCCTTTTAAAATGGGGCCTTCCCCAATCATGCTCCCCAGCGAAAGGACCAGGTTGTCATATATTAAGCCGAATGTAACAAGCAGAAGGACATTCAGCCAGGTGAAAAACCCATACTTGATGGATAATTTTAGTCCCCATAGGAATAAAAACATGTAGGCGAGGGAATATAATCCGTAGATATAAGGATCCATGAGTCACTTACCTCCAGTCAGGTTTGTTACCATTCTTCCCTTTTATAGGGAAGAGAAACATGTGTCGATGTTATTAACTTTTTCATTGTTTTTAACAAATAAATCGTATTCTTAAAAATTACTAATAGTCTTATAAGGCATCTTCATATATCATGAGAAATGTAAGCATATACACCGATATTTTTGACGAAGAACAGGAGAAATTCATGACGACATTAAATGAGATTGCATGGGTAACCGACAGTACATCTGGACTTACTGAAGAATTCATTAAAAATAACCATATATACGTTGTGCCTTTGAGTATTATTTTTGGTGAGGAATCCTATTTGGAAGGGGTAGATATCACTGCAGAGGATTTCTATCCAAAGCTGGCAGCATCAAAGGTCCTTCCGAAAACATCCCAGCCTGCGATCGGGGAGTTTGTAGAGCTTTACCAGAAGCTGAAGGAGCAGTACAAGCATGCGATTGCGATTCATGCTTCCAGCGCTCTCACGGGAACTTTCCAATCGTCCGTAGCAGCTTCAAGCATGGTTGATTTCAGGGTCGATGTCATCGATTCGAAAATAGGTTCATACCCTTTGGGACGCATGGTGGAAAAGGGAGTTGAACTGCAGAAAGAAGGCAAGTCATATTCAGAAATCGTTTCCTATTTAAAAACGCTGCCTGACAAGGCCAATTTATATATGGCTCCGGGAAGTTTAGAGCAGCTGCATAAGGGCGGCCGTTTATCTACCACACAGGTAATCATCGGAAGCTTGATCAAATTGAAGCTGATTGTCAGATTCGATGATGGTAAGGTAGTCCTTTTTGATAAAATCAGGACTGAAAAAAAGGTCAAAGAACGCCTGTATCAAATTTTCGAAGAGGCTTCAGGCAATGTGAAGGAAGCTAGTGTCATTCATGGAAACGTAAAGGAATTGGCTGAACAATGGCGGGAAGAACTTCAACAGCGTTTTCCGGAAATATCTTTTACAACGACTACATTCAGTCCAGTTGCGGGTACACATACGGGGCAGGGAACAATCGGACTTGCCTGGATCAATGAATAGTAAACAAACAAGGAATCAGCCTATGTGAAGGCTGATTTCTTTTTATTGCCCATGTTCCTGTGTACACTTGAAATAACAAACTTACAGGGGGAATACAGATGTTGAAGATTGGCGTCATTGGCTTAGGGGATATTGCACAAAAAGCCTATTTGCCTGTTTTTGCAGAGAAGGGAGATATTGAGTTCCATCTTTTCACGCGTGATCAGGACAAGCTGAAAAATCTTGCTGCAAAGTACAGGTTTTCCCATATCCACTCAAGTCTGGATGTGCTCATTGAAAGTGGTGTGAAGGGAGCTTTTGTACATAGTGCAACAGAATCTCATCATCAAATTGTCAAACAACTGCTCCTGGCTGGTGTCCATGTGTATGTCGACAAGCCCATTGCCTATGATTATGAAAAAGCCAGGGAATTGACAGAGCTGGCTGAGGAAAAAGGCTTGATCTTAATGACCGGTTTTAACCGCAGGTATGCTCCGGCATATAAGAAGCTGACTGAGCTGAAAGAACCGAATATGGTGATCATGCAGAAAAACAGGCGGGCTCTGCCGGGGGAAATACGTAACTTTATTTATGATGATTTCATCCATGTTATCGATACACTTAGATTCTTATTTCCGTACCCAATTGAGCGGGTCAATGTGACAGGCAAAAAAAATGGTATGTTTTTGCATCATGTGGTCATTCAGCTTCAGGCGGAAGCGGGTGTAGCAATTGGAATCATGAACCGTGACAGCGGTGTTGTAGAAGAAAAAGTGGAGATATTCCAATCAGCTGAAAAACGAACAGCTTTAAATGTTTCTGACCTTTTCGTGCAGGAAAACAGGACTGAAACAAGGGTAGGGGGAAGTGACTGGGAACCAACCCTTCATAAGCGCGGCTTTGAACAAATTGTTTTTGATTTCCTGCAGGCTGTCGGCAGCAAAACTTCACCGCTTTTAACCGCAAGGGGTTCTTTGAAAACACATGAAATTTGTGAACAAATCGTCCTGGAATTAGAACAGTTATAAAAAATAAGCCCCGCCTCTTATAATTGAGACGGGGCTTGTTTTATACATACATAAAATAACCAACAAACAAGAAACCGAGTATATACATAATGGGATGAACTTCTTTAAACTTCCCCATACCAAGCATCATCAAAGGATAAAGAATGAAGCCAAGGGCGATTCCTGTGGCGACGCTAAAAGTGAGCGGCATCATGATGATTGTGACGAATGATGGGATAATCACAGCAAGATTGTTCCAGTTGATTTTACTGATTTCAGTTGCCATCAACGCACCAACAATGATGAGTGCCGGAGCGGTAACTTCTGGTGTAATCACGGACAGGATCGGAGAGAAAAGCATCGCAATCCCGAAACAAGCCGCAATGATTACAGATGTAAAACCTGTTCGCCCGCCGACAGCAATCCCTGCTGAAGATTCAACGAACGACGCTGTTGTGGATGTCCCGAGTACAGCACCGGCAACAGCAGATCCTGCGTCCGCGAGAAGTGCGCGGCCTGCATTTGGAATTTTATTATCCTTCATCAGACCAGCCTGGCTGGCAACCGCAATAAGTGCTCCGGCAGTATCAAAGAACGCGACAAACAAGAATGTGAAAATAACGGCAAGGACATCAGGAGAGAAAATATCCCCAAGATGATGAAAGACGACACCAAATGTAGGTGAAATATCGGGAACAGACCCGACGATTGCTGTTGGCTTTTCAATCAAGCCAGTAAATATTCCTATGATTGTGGCAATGACCATTCCATAAAAGATGCCGCCGCTGATTCCGCGGACCATCATGATCACGCTGATGATGAAGCCGAACAGTGCAAGCAGGACAGGGCCTGATGTCAGGTTACCGATTGAGACGAAAGTTGCTTCGCTGCCAATGATGATTCCTGCATTTTTCAAACCGATGAATGCGACGAAGAAGCCGATGCCCCCAGCGATTGCATGCTTAAGATCCTGGGGAATCACATTAATGATTTTTTCGCGGATCTTTAAAAGACTGAGGATGACGAATAGGACACCCGCGATGAATACACCAGTAAGGGCGACTTGCCACTCAACTCCCATGCCGATACAAACGGTGAAAGTGAAAAATGAATTCAAGCCCATGCTTGGAGCAATTCCAATTGGGAAGTTTGCCAGCAGGCCGATCAGCAGCGAGCCAATAATCGCAGACAAAGCCGTAGCGGTAAAAACAGCTCCCTTATCCATGCCAGCCTGGCTGAGGATTAAAGGGTTGACGACAAGGATGTACGCCATCGACAAGAAAGTCGTGATACCGGCAAGTGTTTCCTGTTTATAATTTGTATTACGTTCAGCGAACTGGAAAAAGTTTTTCATGTGTGCTGTCCTCCTGGTTGTTTGATAATATGCTGAAAACAAAAAAACTCCGGCAGTTCATGCTGCCGGAGTTACCACAAAGGACAAATAGTTGCCAAAAAGAATAGCAAATATCAAAGTCCCTTGTAGTCACGCCTTTTACGGTAGCATGGTAGAAACGTCCGAGCCATATTCTCGAACATATACAAGGAAAAATTATAGATTTAAATAATACTAGAGATAGTATCACGCAACTCATGGAAAGGTCAATTGCAATTCATAAAGTTTATCTATTTCTTGTTTTCTGATTATTAGGTTGGTGGAAGTTATTTTAAACCAACTTAAGACAGGTTTGAGGGAGAAACGAGAAAAGCTGTCAAAAGAAGAGTATAGCTGTGTGCGATATCCAAGTCGAATTTTGAGGGATACACTTACAGTAACAATGTATTTAACGATATAATAGGAGAAATTCCCTATATGAAACTGTTGGAAATGGAGTTGAAAAAATTGGCTGTTATCCAAAATGAGAAGCGTTCAGAAAGATTCGAAGTGGCTTTTAACCGTATCCACGCATGGCTGCAACGGATTACAAGAAATGCGACAACAGATAAATATTCAGAGCTGCTTAGGATCAATTATTCCAGGCACTCAATCATCCGCAAATATTATCATGATTTGAAAATGTATGGGCGCCTGCGTAATTCACTTGTTCATGACAAAATTGCTCTTGATTATTACATAGCTGAACCACATGAAAAAGTAGTGGAGAAAATCGAAAGGATTGCCAGCCAGGTATCAGATCCTAAGAATGCACTGGATATCGCAACAAGACCGGTGTTTTATTTTAAAGAAGATGCAAGTTTAGTTGATGTCTTGAAAATTATCCAGAAGAGGGCTTATTCACAGTTTCCTGTCTATGATGAAAATGGGTTCAAGTGGCTGTTGACTTCAAATTGTATTGCCCAGTGGCTAGCAGGCAATTTGCTGGAGGAGAGCAGGATGATAGAGGATGTAAAAATCCGCGACCTGGAATATCTTCATTCAAAGAGATTTGTAGAGTTTGCCGCAAAAAATTCGGATATTTTCTCAATAGAGGATGTCTTTGAAAAATACCACCTTGAAAACAAGAAGCTGGAAGCAGTATTAATCACTGAAAATGGTAAAGCGTCCGAGCGGCCAATCGGGATCATCACACCATGGGATTTGGTAGAAATCGACGTTTTGGACTAAAAAGACGATAAGGAGAAAACCCCTATATGGGTATGCGAAATCCCTTTGTTAAGGAGTTTTTGACAAATTTTTGACGAGAATATGTGAATAAAAAATGAACTAAATGGAAAAACCCCCCTGTTTGGATCTTAACTTACTATAATGATAGTGTAATCCAAATGGAGGTGCCAATAATGAACGTAACAACGATTATTGAATTGGAAAATCGTGAAGTTGAGAAGATGGCTGGCGCAAAATTAGTATTTATACAGGAACAGATTGATGCAAATATCGTGGAAACATGCGTTGATTGTTTTAAATATGAAGGTTCTGAAGATTGCCTGGACACAGATGATGCGATGCAAAAGGTGTTTAATGCATTAAAAGCGGATGGGTTGATTCCTGAAGCAGTACAAGATTTTTCATATGAGATGCCTTCTTGTGAGAGATTGAGAAAAGATGTGTATGAAGAGCAGGACATGCCGCAAAAAGTGGTTCTAAGCTTTGCTATATAATTCTTGAAAAAGGAGTTCTTTCGAGGAGCTCCTTTTTTAAGTCGATTTCAAACACTTTTATTAAAAACGTGACTTTTATCAAAGAGAAGATAGGAAGAAATTTATATAATGAATTTGGTATAAAATGAAAACGCTTTCAACGGAGAGGAGGTAACCGATGAAACAAGGAGCAGACATCACCATCATTACCGGCCATTTTGGCAGCGGTAAAACCGAGATATCACTCAATCTAGCTTTGGAGGCAAGGAAAACAAAGGCCAGGACGGCCGTTGCAGATTTGGACATCGTGAATCCATATTATCGCGCAAGGGACGCCAGGGAAATTTTAAATCAAAACGGAATAGAACTGATCGCACCAGCTGAAAGACTTGCAGCAGCAGATTTACCGATTGTTCCTGGAGATATGGGCAGGGTGATTTACGATCCAGAATATAAGCTGATCGTCGATGCTGGCGGGGATAAGGATGGAGCTACGGCATTAGGGCAATTTTACAACGATTGGAAAGATATGAAGCTTGAAGTGTTGTTTATCTTGAACGCCAACCGACCATATGTCAGTACTCTGGAGGGTGCGGTGGAGACATTGCAAAAAATTGAAGCAGCTTCGAGGCTGAAAATAACAGGAATCATCAATAACTCTAATGTTGGATCGGAGACGACCATTCAAGATGTTGAAAAGGGGCTGGCGTTATGTAAGGAGTTGTCAGATCAATTGGGGATTCCTTTGCTGACAACGATGGTGCCAGAGCATCTATCAGCTGAAAGTGCCCGAATTGAGGCGGAATCTCCAGTGAAGGTGATGACAAGGTATTTAAAATTGCCATGGGAAATGTAAAGGAGGTAAAAGCGGTGGAGCAGAGAGTTATATTTAACGAGGAAACTTGCAAATCATGTAAGCTGTGCGTGAATGCTTGTCCGACAAATGTCATTTATCTTGCGGATTACTTGAATGAGAAAGGCTACCGGCCGGCGGTTGTGACAGACCAGGAAAATTGTATCAGCTGTGGCAAGTGCGCGCAAATGTGTCCAGATTCAGTGATTACTGTCTATAGGCCTGAAAAAGTAAGGAAATCTGTATAGCGAAGGAGACTTGACAATGGGGAAAGTACTTATGAAGGGGAACGAGGTTATCGCGGAAGCTGCTGTCCATGCGGGTTGCAAGTATTTTTTCGGTTATCCGATCACACCGCAGAGTGAACTTGTTGCCTATATGGCCAGAAGGCTGCCAGAGGTTGGCGGGTTATTTTTACAGGCGGAAAGTGAAGTAGCAGCAATCAATATGGTATATGGAGCGGCCGGAACTGGTGTCCGCGTGATGACATCATCATCGAGCCCGGGTTTCAGCTTGAAGCAGGAAGGGATTTCATACCTGGTCGGTGCAGAACTGCCGGCCCTGATTGTGAATGTTGTCCGTGGGGGTCCTGGACTTGGCAATATCCAGCCTGCGCAATCGGACTATTTCCAGGTGACAAAAGGAGGTGGCCATGGTGATTACCATACACCTGTCCTTGCTCCATCAACGCTTCAGGAAATCATTGACCTGACAGAAGCAGCATTTGATATTGCCGACCGCTACCGTACGCCTGTCATCCTGCTTGGGGATGGCATGCTCGGACAGATGATGGAGCCGGTTGAATTCAAAGAATGGAAGGAAAGAGAGCCGGAACAGAAGGAATGGGCAACGACCGGTATCCGCGGCGATGGAAAACCTAGAATAATCTCCTCCCTTGAATTGAATGCCGATGCGCTTGAAAAGCGGAATGAACTTTTACAGAAAAAGTTTGCCTTGATCAAGCAAAATGAAGCAAGATACGAAACGTTTGAAATCGATGATGCCGAGTATATCGTAACTGCTTACGGAACAGCTGCAAGGATTGCCTTGAATGCGATCAATAAAGCGAGAAAAGATGGACTGAAAATCGGGATGATCCGGCCGATTACGCTGTGGCCATTCCCTGAGCAGCCGTTCATTGAAACACGTGACAGGGTGAAAGGTTATCTTTCAGTCGAGATGAGTGCTGGCCAGATGGTTGAGGATGTCAGGCTTGCCGTTGAGGGCCGGACCCAAGTTTCATTCTTTGGGCGCACTGGCGGGGTTGTTCCTACTCAGGAAGAAATATTTGACCAAATCGTCAAGCTGGCTGGGGGTGTCGAGGTATGACAATGAAAACTGTGTTCGAGAAAACAACAGGATTGACTGCTAACCAGACGCACTACTGCCCGGGCTGTACGCACGGAATCATCCATAGGATGGTTGGTGAAGTGCTCGAAGAAATGGGGATTCTAGAGGATACAGTTGGAGTTGCTTCTGTCGGGTGCTCTGTGCTGTCCTATGAATATTTCAATTGTGATATGACCCAGGCAGCCCATGGCAGAGCTCCTGCAGTAGCAACAGGCATCAAGCGCGTTTTGCCTGACCGTTTTGTTTTTACCTACCAGGGAGATGGCGATCTTGCATCGATTGGGATAGCTGAGGCTGTCCATGCCGCTGCAAGAGGTGAAAATATTACCGTCATATTTGTGAATAATGCGATCTATGGCATGACGGGGGGCCAAATGGCTCCAACTACATTAGTTGGCCAGAAAACAGCAACAACCCCATTCGGCCGGGATGGGAGCATCCAGGGATTGCCGATCCGCGTGAGTGAAATGCTGTCAACTCTGGACGGAACAGCCTATATCGAACGAGTTTCAACGCATGACGTGCCGAATATCATCAAAGCGAAGAAAGCGATCCGCAAGGCATTTGAAACACAGAAGCAGGGACTAGGTTTCTCTATGGTCGAGGTCCTTTCCAGCTGTCCGACGAACTGGGGCCTTGACCCAAATGAATCGCTGGATTGGATTAAGGATAATATGGTGCCTGCCTATCCTCTAGGAGTGTATAAGAATTCACAGAAGGGGGATGGTCGCTGATGGAGGAAATTTTGATTGCCGGCTTTGGCGGGCAGGGTGTCATGTCGATGGGCCAGTTGATTGCCTATGCCGGGATGAAGGAAGGAAAGTTTGTATCATGGCTGCCTTCATACGGACCTGAACAGCGAGGAGGTACGGCCAACTGTGCAGTCGTGGTCAGCGAGGAACAGGTCGGTTCACCGCTTGTTTCAAGACCGAGTACAGCGATCGTGCTGAATAACCCTTCATATGAAAAATTTGAGCCGATGGTCAGGGCTGGCGGGTTATTAATAGTAAACTCTTCCCTGATTTCAAAAGGATCGGAAAGAAATGATATAAGAGTGTTAAATATAGATGCAACCGACAAAGCGAACGAACTTGGCAATTCGAAAATCGCGAATATGATTCTACTGGGAGCGTTCCTGGAGGAAACAGGCATACTATCTGATGACTCCATTTTGGAAGCATTGAAGAAAGTGCTCTCACCGGAAAAGCACTCTCTTTTGGAAATCAACCGGCAGGCACTTGAACTCGGCCGGTCCATGGCCAACATAGCTACAACGTAGGACAGATTACTAGCAGAAGTAAACAAAAACATCCGGTAAATCTAAATAAATAACTTAACGATCAAAGAAGCAGTTCAAGTGAACCGGACTGCTTCATTGTGTCATAAGCGGAGATTTTCCGGTTAGACTGCAAAATAGAGCTGAATTGGGGGGGATTAGCGGAGATTTTCCGGTTAAACAAAGAAAAATCACCTAAATTTATGTTTTTTGAGTAATTAGTCGGAATCTATCCGTCTATTTAAGCTGTTTTCAAAACTATTTCGTCAATAAGAGAAAGTTCTCCGCTTATTTTTCAGCACAACTTGATTCACTGGGCTGGCTCAATTTTTGTATGCTTTTTCAAATGCTAAAATTCGTGTTAATACCAGTTTGTATAACTCAAAATCAACTGGTCATTCAAAATACGACATCCTTATCCCAAGAGCTCTAAAATCAACGGAACGGCTGCCTGGAGTGAAGGAGCCTGCTGATCCGCCGCTGTTTCTTCGTTACCGATGAATACTGTTTTACAGCCCGCTTTTTTGCCTGCTTCGATATCGCGCTCATGATCTCCGACCATGACACTTCCTGTCAATTCGATATTGTGCCTGTTTGCCAGATCAAGAAGCATTCCGGCATTTGGTTTTCGGCATTCGCAGCCGGCCTTAGGTTTATGCGGGCAGTAGGCAACCTCTTTAATATGGCCGCCATGCTCTTTGATCATCTTCACCATATGGTCATGGATTTCCTGGAGGCGTTTTTCCTTCAGGAATCCTAGGCCGACGCCTCCCTGGTTTGTAACGACAAAAATTTCATATCCAGCTTTGCTCAATTCCGCGACTGCTTCTGCTGCTCCTTCAAGCAGATAAAGATCTTCGGGTCGATTAACGAATTTCACCCGGTGGGACAGTACTTCATTCAGGACCCCGTCCCGGTCCAGGAATATGGCTTTTTTCATTTTGATTCCCCTTTATTCAAGATGATTTTATCAGCATTCTGGTGGCGGGAAACATAGCGGTTGCCAGTGATCCAGAAACGCCATGGATAGTCTTTCGCTTCACCGGAATTATCGATGCCGATCCTTTTGCCTGCTGAAATGCTGTCTGGCACAATTCCTTGGGTGAGGTAAAGTGGTTTCTCTGTTAAGGGATGCCCATAATCTGACATCTTTATGCCCATCGCTTTGGTCAGCTTCCCGGGGCCATTTGTCAGATTGGGAGATTCCGGCATGCCCCGTCGCGTGATCATTAAATCAAGGCCTTCCAGTGGTTCAATTGCCCGAATCAGCACAGCTTCCGGATTGCCTTCTTCTCCACTTACGACATTGAAGAGAGTATGGGTGTGCATGACATAGGTGTAAGCAAGACCAGCCTGATGGAACATGACCTCCGTTCTCTTTGTCCGGCGATTATTATAACTGTGTGCCGCCTGATCCATCGGCCCGATATAAGCTTCCGTTTCGACGATGATTCCGGCAGCTGTCCCTTCTTCTGTTTCTTTTACCAATATGCAACCCAGCAGGGAAGAAGCCAATTCAAGAGTGGGCTGTTCGAAAAATCCATTGTTCACCGCGCTTGAAAGATTGTATTGTTCGCCCATATGATCTCCTCATCATTCGTTTTTACCTTTATACCCTGCCAGAGGTTGACGCATCCATGTAATTTCGTCCTGACGACTTGATGATAAAAATAGCGGGAAAGTCCAAGATAGTTTATAGTAACGTTAAAGCTAATATTGATTTAGTGTTAATAAAGGGAGTATCAGATATGTGGAAAAAATGGGTATCGATTGCAGTGATTGCTGTAATCATTTTTTTCCTTGTTCCTTATAGCCTTCCGCTCATTTTTGCTATGGTAACAGCAGTCATGCTCGAAGGAATGGTTCAATGGATCATCAAACGTTTTTCATTTAAGCGTGTTCAAGCTGTGATTGGTGTTTTTATCAGCTATGTGCTCTTCCTCGGTGTAATCGGGTATAATCTGGTCTCGATGATCGCTCATCAAGCAGTCTCCCTATCAGAACGAACTCCTACATTCGTCAGGGATATTTACAAGACGGCAATCCTTCCTATGATGGGCAAGTGGGAATTTTATTCTAAAAACTTCCCGGTGGAAGTCAGTGACCAGATCGAGACGACGATTGAATCGAATATTAATACGCTTGATTCTTTCTTACAGCAATTCATTGCCGGCACAATCAATTTATTGACGGCCATACCAGGATTCATGATTGAATTTCTGGTTTATCTTATAGCGTTATTCTTGTTCAGTCTTGAACTTCCTAATCTGAAAATGAAGCTGGAGTCTCATTTAAAGGAGCAAACCCAACAAAAGGTTTTCCTTGTTGGAAGCCAGTTAAACAAGGCAGGCATAGGTTTTTTAAAAGCTCAGGTAATCCTGAGCGCAGTCACCTTTATGATGGCTTTGGCAGGACTCAGCATTCTTGGTGTTAACTATACAGGACTGCTGTCATTATTGATTGTCATTGTGGATATCCTGCCAATTCTCGGAACCGGGTCTGTATTGGTGCCATGGGCTGTCATTGCGATTTTGCAGGATAATCATTTTTTGGGAATAGGATTGATCATTCTCTTCCTCGTTATCACTGTTGTCCGCAGGGTGATCGAGCCAAAAATTTATTCAACAAACCTTGGCATATCACCGCTTGCTTCCCTGGTCAGCATGTATATCGGACTCAAACTGTTCGGGCTTGCTGGTATTTTTATCGGTCCAATCATCGTAATTATCTATGACACTTTAAGAAAAGCGAATGTGATTCGCCTTAACTTCAAGATTTAATATTTAGGATGCTTTTTTGGATAGCAGAACATGATTAAGCATAAATTATGTTTGTTACCAAGAAGGAGGAACTCAGGAATGAATGTAGGCCGGGCAAAAGAAATCGTTGAGTCAGCAGAAATGATCAATGTAACGTATGATGGGAAGCCGATCATTATCCAGCATGTTGACGAGAAGAGTAAAATGGCAAGGATTTATTCAAAATCAGAACCGGAAGTAGAAAGAGACGTTCCAGTCTTGAATTTAATAGAGGAATAGAAAAACGGGAGAATTTTACGTCTCCCGTTTTTCTGTACTATAAAGCGGCAATGTGATCTTAAATTTGGTGCCTTCGTTCAGTTTGCTTTTTACGTCCATCGTACCGCCCATTTCTTGAATGATGTTATTGACGACCATCATCCCGAGGCCTGTGCCTTTTTCGGCTTTCGTTGAAAAGTAAGGTTCGCCGATTTTGGCTAATTGCTGTGGAGACATTCCGCATCCAGTATCCTCGATGGTTATCGATACATGGCTATTTGCCATCTCACGGCAGCTGATTACAAGGTCGCCGCCGTTTGGCATGGCTTCAATACCGTTCTTTATGATATTAAGTATACATTGATGGAACTTGGCAGCTTCACCAGAAATCTTCATTCCCGCCATTAAATCCTTTTTTACATTTACCGAAAAATGGTTGGCGTAAGGAATAATCAGTTCAAGCGCTTTCTCAATTTCTTCTTTTACAAAGATGGATGATGCCATTTTCGATTGTGGCTTTGCGAAATTCAGATAATCCTTGATGATTGTTTCTGCACGGTCGAGTTCATCAATTGCTGTATTCAAGTAATACAGTCTTTTTTTCTCATCAATGGTTGGATCCTTCAGCATTTGCAAAAAACCTCGTGTAACGGTTAGTGGATTACGGACTTCATGACTGACGCTCGCAGCCAACTGGGAAACGACTTCAATCTTATCGGACTTGATTACAGCATTATGTAAAAGGCGGTTTTGCAACATGATCTCAATATAATAAGTCACAATGTAAATTCCGCCGGTAAGGGTAAGAGCATATAAGAGCATAAATGCAAAATTTGACAGTTCTTCAAATACCGTCGCCTTCATCAGGAAGATGAGGATTGTATAGAATAGTGCGACCGTCACAACAGTAAGCAATTTTCTTGTCAACGGGAAAGATCTGAACTTGTTTGAAAGGTATGCGGTTAATACGCTGATTGTAAGCATGTTGAAAAAGTTGATCCAAATCCCGTTGCCGCCGAAGGGGATTCTTGCTACTACAACGATGATGAAAAGCATAGTGCTGACAACCGGGCCCCCGTACAACCCCCCGAGGACAACTGGGATCAATCGCAGGTCGAAAATAAAATCAGGACTGCCAACCACCGTGAATGACATACAAAAAAGGATTTGAAATCCGCCCAGGGTGATAACGAAGAGTTTGGAGTACTTCTTATATAAACTTGGAATTTTCTTAATGATGATGTATTGGAAGACAAATGTAGAAAACAGGATGAAGATCAGATTCAATACGAGAACTGTTAATTGGTCCATAGTCTTAATCTCCAGTCGACAAGGAGCACCCTGCTCCATCAAAGAGTAATTTCATGAAAAGAGACAAATTATTCAAATATATTACTTTTACTTTAACATAAAATTTGCCTTCCGTTTCTATTTTTTGCTCTTTTTTGACTAACACTTTAAGCGTTTTCAGGAAAACTCCTAATTAAGATTGCTTTTTATACTTAAAAAAAACTGGGTGACTTTGTTTACTTATGGTTGAAGAAGCAATATAGTTTGCTTTAAAAAAAGAATTCGAATTAAGAAAGTTTTACTAGCAAATCAAAGGATGATTTATAATCATCTATGTGCTAGATTACAGTTAGTATAAACAAATGTTTGCGACTTAATATTGAGGTGTAGAAATTGGCGATCGAAAAATACCAGAATCTCCTGTTCGAAAAGATAAAAACACAGATTTCCGAATGGTTTGATTTAAACAATTCAGAAGTAATCAGAAACGAAGATGTTTATAGCTTTTTGCACTCATTGAAAGGTACGGCAGGTACAATCCAGTTAGGAGGGCTTTTTCATCTAGCCTCAAAACTAATGGATCAGCTTGAATTGAAAGCAAAGGAACAATGGAAAAAGTGCGAGCTGAGGGAATTTCTGTTTGAACTCGTCAGCCTGAGTTACCAGTACGAACACTTCAAGGAAACAGACCTGAAAAAAGCTGAACCGTCGGATAATGAACTTCCTGTAGTACAAATGGTTTGTGAAGATGTTTCGATGCTGATCCTCTTGAAGGAGACTCTGGAGGAGAACGGCTGGATGGTGATGACGAGTTCAAACCCAGAGAAAGCCGTCTCCCTGTATTATGATCTCCAACCAGATTGTCTGGTCATCGATATCGACTTTACTGATATAGACGGTTTTCAGATTTTGGAGAGCATCCAGCAGCACAATCATAAACAATTTGTTCCTAAAGTGATTCTTAGCGCCGAAAATACCCGCCATACTCGAATCAGGGCATATGAAATAGGAGCTGATGACTTTATTGGCAAGCCCGTTGATATGGAAGAATTCAGTGTTCGGATCAAAAGACAATTGCAGAGAAAACAAATCTTTGACCAATCAGTCCTGATTGATGAACTGACGAAGGTTTATAATAGAAGATTTCTATTCGATATCCTTGAGCGTTACTTAAAAGACCTGGAACGGACAGACAGTGTATTTTCAATCGCTCTTTTGGACCTCGATTATTTTAAAAAGATAAATGACACATATGGCCACCTAACCGGTGATAAAGTGCTGGAAGATTTTGCTGACTTTTTGAAAAAAAGCCTTAGAGGCAGCGATATTGTCTTCCGATATGGTGGAGAGGAATTTGTCATCCTGCTCCCAAGGACCAAAAGTCAGGAAGCGATCGAGGTCATCAATCGGATATTGGAGCAATTTAAGGCGATTGAGTTCGACGAACAGGGCAGGGCATTTAATGTCAGCTTTTCAGCAGGGGTTTATATGGCAGATAATCCAGCCGAGGGCAGCCAGGATATCCTGAAAATGGCCGACCAAGCACTATATGCAGCAAAGGAAAAAGGACGCTCAAGAGTCCAGGGTGCCAATGTATCCGATCAGTCTGCAAGTAATATTCTGCATGTATCAGTTATCGATGATGATGCGATTATCCGTACGCTGCTGGTCCGGGTCCTCCAAACAATCGATACGGAAAAAGTAGAGTTGAACATCAAATCCTTCGAAAATGGAGAGAAATTCTTTGAATCAGGGCGGCTTACCGAGAAGGGCAAGCATTTTCTCATTCTCGATGGTGTCATGCCTGTCATGGATGGAATCGAAGTTCTGGACAAGGTTAAAAATAGCCCTCAATCTAGGGGAGTCCATGTCCTGATGCTTACTGGAAGGAAGTCTGAATATGATATCGCTCGAGCATTGAAGCTTGGTGCAGATGATTATGTGACAAAGCCATTCAGCATAACGGAACTGCAAGCAAGAATTCAAAGGCTGATCAAGAGGATGTTTTAGATGATAAACGATGATATCAAGTTTTTACTGACGGTATTTGAGTGGCTGATGGGCATCCTTATGTTATTGCTAATCTACCTGATTGCCAGAAAAACAATGGAGATTCGGCTTCGAAAAAAAGTCGAGGAACATAAGATCCTGATGAATGATAAGCTCCTTCATTCCATCCTGACTGGAGATTTCCTGAGATCATTACAAGCGGATACGAAAGCGAAAAAGCTGGCAACGGAAGAATTGCTAAGCCATTATTCGGACATCCTCGAAGGAACGGAAGAAAAGAAGAATCTCAATCTGTTGGCAGAAAGCAGGCTGAGCGGGGATTATCGAAGGGCGTTGTCCAGTTATAGATGGAGCACCAGGATGAATGCCCTTTTTCATATCGAAGCCTTTGAGATGGAAAGTTTAAAGGAAGACATTCAAGACATGCTGAAGCGAAGCAGGGTGACGAAAGAGGAAAAAATAAAGGGATTGTCTTTTCTGGCTCAAATTCAGCATAAGGGAATCTACCGTTTAGTAACCGAAGAATATAAAGACCTTTCTTATCTGGAGTACAGAAACATCCTATCCAGGCTTGATGAAAAAGGGTTGGAACAGTTCATGCTTGGATATCATTCCTGTCAGCTTCAATTGAAATTCGCCATAATTGATCTAGTTGGATTGAAAAAGAATTTGGGCTACCTGAACTTTGTTGAATCTATTTTTTCCAACAGCAATGGCGAGGAACGGGTACGGGCCTTAAAAGCTCTTGCATCAATTGGCCATACGAGCAATGCAAATCATTTCCTCCCGTTATTGAGTTCACCGAATTGGGAAGAACGGATGCTATCTGCAAGATTGGCTGGGGAAATGAAATGTGTTGAAGCCATCGAAGAGCTGGTGTTGCTTCTTCAGGATTCATCATGGTGGGTACGTTCCCAGGCAGGGCAATCCATCACCCGTTTTCCGGAAGGGAAAAAGATCCTCCAGGAAGTCATTGAATCAAGCAGCGATTCCTTTGCGAAAGACATGGCATGGGAATGGATGAATAAAGGAGTCTATCAGTCATGAATCTGCAGGACATCGGTGTTTATTTTTCTTGGTTCATTTTAATTTATATGCTAATCGTCATCACCTTCTATTCTGTTGTCATGTTAATATCCGTCATCCAGTTAAGAAAAGAATATAGGCTGGATCGGGAGAAATCTTTTGGCGATTATGCTGAGGATATCTATACAAAGCCAGTTTCCATCATTGTGCCTGCCTTTAACGAGGAAGCGGGGATTGTCCACAGTATCCGCTCACTGCTCAGTATCAACTACCCGGTATATGAGATCATTGTAGTGAACGATGGTTCATCCGACATGACAGTGGATGTGCTGATTAAACAGTATGATATGAAGGAAATCAAGAAAGTGATTCGCAGGCAGGTCAGCTCTAAACCTATAAAGAAAGTCTATCAGTCTCAAATACTTCCTAATCTTTACCTGGTTGATAAAGATAATGGAGGAAAAGCAGATGCACTTAACGCCGGATTGAATTTTTCACATTATCCATATGTTTGTTCCCTGGATGGTGATTCAGTCCTCGAAAGAGATGCATTTTTAAAGGTGATGAAGCCGATCATTGAGTCAAACGAAGAAGTCATTGCCTCTGGGGGAAGCATCCGGATTGCCAATGGCTGTGAAATAAGGAATGGAGAAGTTCTTAAAATAGGATTAGCCAAGAATCCACTGGTCATCATGCAGGTAATAGAATACTTGCGTGCGTTTTTGATGGGAAGGATTGGCCTGAGCAGACATAATTTGCTGCTGATCATCTCGGGTGCCTTTGGTGTCTTCTCCAAGCACTGGGTGGTGCAGGCTGGAGGATACCGGTCCGATACGGTCGGGGAAGATATGGAGCTTGTTGTCAGAATCCATCGGCTGCTGAAAGAAACACGGCAAAAGAAACGTATTGTGTATGTGCCGGACCCAGTATGTTGGACGGAGGTTCCGGAAAGCACGAAATATTTGAAGCGGCAACGGCGAAGATGGCATAGAGGGCTTTTTGAAAGCTTGTGGATTCACAGAAAGCTGACATTCAATCCTAAATATGGACTGATTGGGTTCGTTTCCTTCCCCTATTTCTGGATTGTTGAATTCCTTGGGCCTATCGTCGAGCTCTCCGGCTATATCTATATCGTCATTTCCTTGTTTGCCGGGGGAATTTACCTTGAGTTTGCGATATTAATCTTCCTGTTGTCTTGCTTATATGGATCGATCTTTTCAGCATTTGCGATTTTGCTGGAAGAATGGAGCCTTAGAAAATATCCCAGAATATCCGATTTGCTTAAGTTATTCCTGTATTCATTGACAGAAACCATCTGGTATCGTCCGCTCACTGTGTTCTGGCGCTGTCAGGGGATCTGGCAAATGATCAGGGGCGAAAGCGGCTGGGGCGAAATGAAGAGAAAAGGTGTATCACAATGAAATCACTATTCGAGAAGCACTCACATGTCTTTGTCCTGGTCTTCGTTTTTTTTACAGTATCTGCCCTTTCAAGCCCTTTTTGGCTCTGGCAATTGAAACCGGAAGAAACACTGGATATTTTGATTGTAGACAAAACTGTACCGGATAAGGATTATCGTGAACACAAAGGACTAACATGGGTTTTAAATAATGAAAAGTATATAAAGTCTGATGGCACACACTATTCGGCTGCCTCAGACTATATCGGGTTCAAGCATGTGGGTCAAGATGCTTTTTCCGGAGAAACAATCCCTGAAAATCTGGACCAATATAAGGTTATCTATCTAGCGGACCTGTATGGAGTGTACGAAGAAGAGTTTCGCGGTGAAAATGAAGCCGGCAAAAGGTCTGAGCAGCTGTATGGCGGATTGCAGCTTGAAGATGTCAAAGTGTTAGAAAGAGAGCTGCTAAAGGGGAATAAAACGCTGATCTCAGAATTCAACACCTTCGGCAGTCCGACTGAAGAATCGGTAAGGAAGGAAATGACCAATTTGCTTAATGTCCGCTGGAGTGGTTGGACGGGCCGCTATTTCACCAAGCTTGAGGGAAATGAAGTCCCTCAATGGATCATCTCCCAGTATGAGTCCCAGAACAAGGAATGGAATTTTACCGGATCGGGATTTGTATTTGTCAATGAAGGTGATTTTATAGCAGTCCTTGACCATACAAAGCTTACAGGTAACGGGTTGGATTTCAAGCTAACCGAAAAGGGCAAGGACCAATTCACCTCTGACCTTGATACAAGCTATATCTACTGGTTCGATATTGTTGAGTCATTGGATGAGAATGAGGTACTGGCAAGCTATCATTTGCCAATCAAGGATGAGGCTCAGGCTGAATTAGCGGAGTATGGAATTCCCGACAAGTTTCCTGCTGTCATCCATCACCAAAACCGCCAATTTTCAACCTATTATTTTGCGGGTGATTATGCAGATGAGGCAGAGGTTCCGGATATCTATCAAACGAAAGGTTTAACTTCCTGGAAAAAAGCCGTTGAAGGAAAACGGTCTTTTTACTGGTCAGCGTATGTACCGATGATGAAAGAAATCCTTTCGAATGGCTTACATGGAGCTTCCAAAGAGACGGAAGCCCCTGAAGTTGCCGTTGCTGGGGATATCCAGTATAACAGCAGCAACTCCGCCGATTCCATCCAAATTCAAAAAGATGGAAAATGGGAGGACATCCTGATAAAAGGCGTCAATATCGGTATGGGGAAGCCCGGAGCCTTCCCAGGTGAAGCGGCCATCACAAAGGAGGAATACTTCCGCTGGTTCAAGCAGATTGGCAGCATGAATGCCAATGCAATCCGGATTTACACTTTACATCCTCCTGAATTCTATCAAGCTTTCTATGAATATAATCAGCTAGCAAAAGAACCTTTATATTTGTTCCATGGCGCCTGGGTGAATGAAGAAATCATTGTTGAAAGCCAGAATGCTTTTTCAGATGAAGTAGTGAAGGATTTCAAGCGCGAGTTAAAGCAAATGGTGGATATTGTTCATGGAAATGCAGATATAGCGCCAAGTCCCGGCCATTCATCCGGAAAATATGAATATGATATTTCCCCATATGTTCTGGGATTCATCATCGGAATAGAGTGGGATCCTGGAGCTGTCCTGAGCACGAACACTATCAATAATGAGATGGAGCCATTCGCTGGAACGTATTTCAGGACGGAAAATGCAGAGCCCTTCGAAAACTGGCTTGCATCAATGATGGAATTTACTGCTGACTACGAAACAGAGCACTACCAGTGGCAGCATAGTATCAGCTTCACGAATTGGGTGACGACTGATTTACTGGAGCACCCAAGTGAACCGCTTGAAACGGAAGACATGGTGTCTGTGAATCCAAATCATATACAAACAAACAAAGCGTTCAAAGCTGGAATGTTTGCCTCGTATCATGTTTACCCTTACTATCCGGACTTTTTGAACTTTGATGAAGCTTATCAGAATTATAAGGATCAGAAAGGTAGAAAGAACCATTATGCCGGTTATTTAAGGGATCTCATCCAAGCCCATGACATGCCAGTCCTGATTGCAGAATTTGGTGTCCCTTCGTCAAGAGGACAAACTCATAAAAATGATTCTGGAATGAATCAGGGCTTCTTGAATGAACAGCAGCAGGGTGAAATGAACAGTTTTATGTTCGATTCGATGGTTGACGAGGGTGCAGCCGGGGGCCTTGTGTTCGCATGGCAGGACGAATGGTTCAAACGTACATGGAACACGATGGATTATGATAACCCGAACCGACGGCCTTTTTGGGCTAATCGCCAAACGAATGAACAAAATTTTGGACTAGTAAGCTTCGAGCCGGGCAAAAAAAGCCTGCCTATGATTGTGGATGGAAGAAAAGGTGACTGGGAAAAGAAAGGGGTTGAGCCTCTTGGTGATTCGAACACCGGATCAATCAAGCGGGTGTTTACAACCTCGGATGAATCATCTCTTTATTTCAGGCTTGACCTGGAAAAAGCTGTTGACTGGTCAGAGCAAGCCGGCTACCTCTTCCTGGATACCATTCCAGACCAGGGGCAGCACCATGTCCAATTGGATGATGGACAGGAAATAGATTCTGAATTTGGCATTGATTTTATCATAGAACTTAAAGGGCCAGACGAATCAAGGATTCTTGTCGACAGTTATTATGACCTGTTCTACTATCAGTACGGAAAAACGCTGAAAATGATACCTGAGGTTAAGTATGCTGATAAAAAAAACAATGGCATGTTCCATCCGATTCGACTTGCGCTCAACAAGGAGATGATTCTTCCTGAAGATGGCAGGAAAGTACCATTCCAATCATATGAAACAGGGAAACTTAAATTCGGAACTGGCAATCCGGCTGATGAAAATTTTGATTCTCTGACCGATATAAGTATAAGCAATGACAAAAAGACGGTGGAAATCCGGATTCCATGGCAGCTTTTGAATGTTAAGGATCCAAGTACGAAAGAGATAATCGCCGATCTTTACAAAACAGGCCTGAAGGGAAGTAAATACATCGATGGAATCGATGTGGCTGCGGCTTGGGTCTCAACAAGAGAGGATGTTACGGTCCTGCCTGAAAACCAATCCATAATAAACAGCATGTTCTTCTACGAATGGAAGGGTTGGGAAGAACCGCAATATTATGAACGGCTGAAAAAATCCTATTACATTATGAAAGAAGTTTTTGAAAAAGCAGGGAACGAGGAGAACAATTGATGAAGAGAATTTTGCTGGCTGAGGACGAGGAAATTTTAAGAATGCTGATTACTGATACACTTGAAGATGAAGATTATCAAGTGGACGAAGCTTGTGACGGCCAGGAAGCATTGGACCTATTGCAGGATGGTAAATATGATTTGATTGTGCTTGATTATATGATGCCGCTATATTCAGGTCTTGAGGTCATCTTGAAAATCAAGCAGGGGGGTATCAATCGTGATGTTCCGATTATGATGCTATCAGCGAAAAGCCAGCTTTCAGAACAAGAACAAGTGATTGCGGCAGGGGCGGATTATTTTATGGCCAAGCCATTCAGCCCGCTTGAATTACTGGGAAAAGTGAGAGACATCCTTCATGAAAAAAATACAATTCAATAAAAATAGCATAGTCCGGCGTTACCTTTTCCTGATGGGGGTATTCATTGGCGCATTCTTGTTGCTGGCAGGTATCCTGCTGTATTCTTTTAACGAGCTGAATGAAGAATATACATCAAAGAACAGCCAGCTTGAGAAAAAAGAACGGCTGGTTCAGGAGATGGAGGCAGCTTTTATACAGGCCTTCATGGATATCCGCGGTTACTTTGCATATGGTACAGAAGGTTTGAAGAAAAATGCGCTTAAGCAAGAGCCGCAGATTTTGAATTCCATGAAGCAGCTTGCGGAAATGGAAGAAGATTATCAAGATCAGGCATTCCTAAATAAGGTAGACGATTTCAGAGAATATTATTTTATTGACGTTCTGCCTGTCACTCTGGAAGAATATGAAAAAGGGAATATTGAGGCTGTCAAAGCGACTGCGAATGGTGGAGCAACAAAGAAAATTGAGGCCATTAAGACAGAAATCAATGAATATAATAAGGCAGTCAATGACCAAATTGATGCGAATTTTAATGAACTTAAGAAAATCCAGACCTATGTACAGATCGTTTTTGTTGCTTTTGTCCTCGTATTCCTGATTGTCCTGCTGCGGATCACAAGGTTGATGTTCAGTGAGATTGCCAGGCCGCTTGCAGGATTTGCATTAGCTGCCAATGAGATTGCCTATGGCAGGGAGGCGGTCATCGAAGTCGAAAAAGACCGTAATGATGAACTTGGGGTGCTGTCGATCGCCTTTAATCGAATGCTTGAGGGAATCCAGGAAAACGAACAAAATCTGCTTGCCCAAAACGAAGAGCTAGTGGCCCAACAGGATGAGCTCCATGCGCAGCAGCTAGAGCTTCAGGAGGCTCTTGAGTTTGTAAAAAACAATGAGCAGAAGCTTAGCAACAGGAATGAACTGATCAACAAATTGGCTAATTCGCTTGATAAGCAAGAGGTTCTGGAAAGTGCGGTCTTGAATATGTGCCCCATCATCGGTGCCGAAAAAGGAATCATAGCATTTATCGAAGACTCAACATATGCTTCATATGGAATATCAACTGGAGGAGTCAAACAGTTCAGGGACAATCTTCTGTTCAGCGGAGTGATTGACCGATTGAAGATGGAGCGCAAGCCTTTTGCCACGAAAAGGCAAGCGATGGAGGAGGAGAAGGGTTTCCATACTGGTAATCTCCTTTCTTTTGACCTGTATATCCCAATCTTTTTATCTGGGAAAAAACTGATTGCCGTTATGGCCTTCAGCCGCTATGATGCACCTTTTGATAGCCGGGATATGGAAGAGTATGAGGCGATGGCGAAGAATGTCGGTATTGCGATGGAAAAGATCAATATATATCAAGCATCTGAAGAAGCCAGGCGCTTGAATCAGGAAATTCTGGATACTATCCAGGAGGGTATTCAGTTAGTCAATACGGAGGGCGAAATTCTCCAGGTCAATAAAAAGTTCTGTGAGCTATTCGGATGCCAGGAGAAGCTTCAAGGTTTGACCGGTTGTTCGTGGACCGAATGGATTGTCCTATTGGCGGATACGATTGAAGAAGCCGATGATTTCATCCACTTTTTGAAATCAGAAGTTGCCAGTCAGGAAAAATATCCATCTAACGAGGTGCAATTCATCTATAGAAACAAAGAAGGTAAGGTTTTCAAGGTATATTGTGAAGGACTTTTCGATGGAAGTACGAAGTTAGGCACAATTTTCGTACATCGCAATATAACAAAAGAGTTCGAAGTAGACAGGATCAAATCCGAATTTGTCAGTACGGTCAGTCATGAACTCCGAACACCGCTGGCAAGCATTCTTGGCTTTACCGAATTGATGCTCAACAGAGAGTTAAAACTCGACCGCCAGAAGAAATATTTATCGACTATTCACGATGAAGCAGGAAGATTGACTGATTTAATCAATGATTTTCTCGATATCCAGCGGATGGAATCAGGAAAACAGGAATATGAGAAAAAACAGCTGGCCGTGCTGCCAATCATCAAGAAGGTAATCGAGCTTCAAAAAGTCCAGTCGGAGAAGCATGAATTAGCCTTAGAGTTCCTAGGTGGCCTTGATATTGTCATCGGGGATGCAGGGAAATTAGAGCAGGCACTGACAAACCTGATTCATAATGCAATTAAGTATTCACCGGAAGGCGGCAAGGTCGGAGTGGTTGTTTTTGAAAAAGACGGCCAGGTGAACATAGAAATCCAGGATGAAGGCCTTGGAATCCCTCCTGAAGCTATCGATAGACTTTTCGAAAAGTTTTATCGTGTGGATAATTCCGATCGCAGGGCCATTGGAGGGACAGGCCTTGGGCTTGCTATTGTTAAGGAAATCATCCAAGACCACGGTGGAGAAATAAGGGTTAAATCACAGTTTGGAAAAGGAAGTACCTTCACCATCTCTCTGCCTGTTTCAGACTGCCAGACTGATTTAGCGTGAACGTAAAGCAAGAGAAATCAAAAGGCGGCAGAGATGCCGTCTTTTCTTTTGCAGAATGCAGGTTAACAGAATGTAGGCGTAATAGTGGATGGATGATGACGGCAGGCGATATACTATTTGTACAAAAATACAGCGGGGAGGAATCCAATGTGGCAAATAACTCGTTAACCCTATTCACAAGGCCAATGTGAACAGATTGCCAGGAAGCGAAGGAGTTTCTTTCGCGGAATCAGGTAGAATATGAAGAAATCAATGTCCAGGGAGAACCTGAACAGGAGAAAAAGCTTAAAGAAGTGACGGGTACTGTTATTGTACCTGCATTCATTTTCATCAGCACGAAGCTCTTTTTCATGAAGGATAAAAAGGTCTTGATCGGTTTTGCAAATAACAGGAGCGAAATTGAAAAACTGGTTGGAAATTTGAAATAGAGGATAGACAAATGAGGGTGTCCATTTAATTTTGGGACATCTTTTTATATTGGGTTGAAAAATTATAATGACATGGAACCAATCATAGCAACATAAATTATAATATATAACTCTATGAGAAGGAGGTTAACATTTTAATTCCGAGTTGACTTATCAGAATACATGTATTATATTATTTCAGAAAGATAACATAGGAGGGGAAAATCAGTGACCACTGGACTAGTGATTCTAAATATTGCAATCATGCTGGGCATTATAGCTGTTTTATTTTACTTACAAAAGAAACATGTATCATTTTCTAAAAGAGTATTCATTGCACTCGGAATCGGGATTATCTTCGGTTTCGCACTGCAATTCATTTATGGAGCGGGTTCCGAAATCCTTGCCAAGAGTACGGATTGGTTCTCGATTGTCGGAAGCGGTTATGTAAAGTTCTTGCAAATGATCGTAATGCCGCTCGTATTTATATCCATTTTGGCAGCTTTCACGAAGTTAAAGTTGACAAATAATATCGGGAAAATTTCTACATTGATTCTTGGCCTGCTGGTTGGCACGACCGCTGTAGCGGCTGCTGTAGGGATTGCCACGGCTGTTGGTTTCGACCTTGAAGCAGTACAAATCACTCAGGGTGAGGCAGAACAGGCACGTGCAGCGAAGCTTGAGGAAACGTATGGAGGAATCGAAGGGCGTACAATGCCTCAGCAAATTCTGGACCTCCTGCCAGCCAATCCATTCCTTGATTTCACTGGGGCAAGGCCAACTTCAACCATTTCAGTGGTAATTTTTGCAGCGTTCCTGGGTATCGCTTTCCTGGGAGTCAGAAGGAAATCACCTGATCAGGCAGAGCTTTTCGCCAAGATTGTGGATGCTTTCTATGCCATCATCATGAGGGTTGTTACGTTGATCTTGAGGCTGACTCCATACGGTGTTCTGGCAATCATGACGAAGACAGTGGCTTTAAGTGATTTCGATGCGATCTTGAAATTAGGTAAGTTCGTAGTCGCCTCTTACGTTGCGCTTGGAATCATGTTCATCATCCACTTGATATTACTGACCATTGCCGGACTGAATCCAGTCACTTATGTGAAGAAAGCATTCCCAGTGCTTGCGTTTGCTTTCACTTCAAGAACAAGTGCGGGGGCATTGCCGTTGAATATCAAAACACAACGTTCTTTGGGAGTACCTGAAGGGATTGCGAACTTTGCAGGCTCCTTTGGACTATCGATCGGACAAAACGGCTGTGCGGGTATTTATCCTGCCATGCTGGCAGTCATGATTGCACCGTCGGTTGGTATAGATCCATTGACACCGTCATTTATCGCAACCGTCATCGCAATCGTAGCGATCAGTTCCTTCGGAGTTGCTGGAGTCGGTGGCGGCGCCACATTCGCAGCTCTTCTGGTTCTATCAGCATTGAATCTGCCGGTAGCACTTGCTGGTTTGCTGATTTCAATCGAACCATTGATTGATATGGGACGTACCGCAGTGAATGTAAGCGGCTCGATGACATCTGGTATCCTGACAAGCAGAATCACAAAAGAAATTGATTCATCCGTCTATACAGATATGAATCAAAAAATCGAAGCAGAAGCTTAATTAGAAAAGCACAAGCACTGCAAGGCAGACGAAAGAAACCTCGGTGCCGAAATTTATTTTGATAAAGAGAATGCAAAAGCCAGCCAAGGAAACTTTGGCTGGCTTTTGCATTCCCAAAAAATCAATGAACAATATCCTTTTTTATCACACACAATGATGTCATCAATCCCACACAGGTGATTGTAAGCAGAGAATAGAAGAATTTTTCCATTCCAATGATCTTCAATCCCGATAAAACCACAATTCCGTCTATGAGGAAAATCAAGATTCCAACGTTCACTGGAAAAAATTTATGAATCAGCTGGGCTAATAAATCCATCCCGCCAGTACTCGTTTCATAGCGCAGCATCAAGCCGATTCCACAGCCGACTAAGATCCCTCCCAGGATTGAGCTTGGGAGAATGCCCAGGTGGATTCCTTTTTCAACAGGTGCGAATAAATCTATGAAAAAGCTTGAGACCAATAAACCATTCAGGCTGTGAAAAAAGTATTTCCGTTCCAATATCCATGCCAATACGTAAAGGGGGATACTCAGGAAGATCATCGTAAGACCTGTAGGAAATCCGTAAAAGTAATGAATGATCAACCCTATTCCAATCATGCCGCCGTCCAGGAGATGGTGAGGGACCAGAAATCCATTCACTCCTACTCCAAGCAATATGCTTCCCACAAGTACAGCAAGAATTTTACCCATCATCCGAGATCACCTGCCTTGTCCCTTCTCCCATTATTTTTATGTGGAAAGACAAGCGTTAGAACTCGAATATAAGCGTAATATTCAGGGATGAACCATCAGGGAGAAAAAAAACAGAACCTTCCATTTGGCAGGTTCTGTTTGGCTTAAATATTTTAGTGAGGCAGGAATGCCAGCTGGTAGAAGAACAGCACAGCGAATACATAGAGAAGCGGGTGGACTTCACGCCATTGTCCTTTTACAACCTTTAGTAAAGGATAAGAAATGAAGCCAAGAGCGATCCCTGTTGCAATGCTTGAAGTAAGCGGCATGCTCAGGATGATCAGGAAAGCAGGGAAGGCTTCATCTAGTTCATCCCAGCTGATTTGAGAGATGCTTCCCATCATCAGGCTTCCGACAATGATCAATGCAGGTGCAGTAATAGCTGACAATCCAGATACCGCACTTACAAGCGGCCCGAAGAAAGCAGCGACAATGAACAGCCCAGCTACCGTCAGTGAGGTTAGCCCGGTGCGTCCTCCTGCTGCAACACCTGATGATGATTCAATGTAAGCTGTCGTAGGGCTTGTACCGAACATGGCACCAGCAGCAGTGGCGATTGAGTCAGAAAGCAGAGCTTCCCTGGCACGGGGCATCGTATTCCCTTTCATCAATCCAGCCTGGTGCGCAACTCCGATCATTGTGCCGGTAGTATCAAAAATGGTCACAAGGATAAAAGAAAACACTACAGCGTATAAGCTGTTCTGAATAACATCCATCAAGGCTGTCCAAGGATTTAGGACAATCATCCCTTCTGGAAGAGATGGCATCGACATGAACCCTTGATTGAATTCGAGTTGGCCAGTAAAAAAGGCGATGATCGCCGTAACGACCATTCCAAGGAACAAAGCGCCATTAACCTTTAAAACCATTAAGATAAGCGTAATTGCAAGACCAGCTAGAGCAAGCATAGCAGATGGAGAATGTAAGTCACCAAGTCCAACCAAGTTCGAAGGATGGCTTGTGATGATTCCTGTCAGACGCAAACCGATAAAAGCAATGAACAGGCCGATTCCGGCTGTGATTCCATGCTTCAAGTTGGCCGGAATCGCCTCAATCAATTTTTCGCGAAAAGGAGTAAGAGACAAGATGACAAATATCAAACCTGCGATAAAAACTGCAGCGAATGCAGTCTCATATGAAATGTTTTGATGATTGCCAACAACAGAGTAAGCAAAGTAAGCGTTAAGCCCCATACCCGGAGCAATCGCGATAGGATAATTAGCAAATAAAGCCATCCACAGCGTACCGATCACCGCAGCAATGATTGTCGCTGTAAATACCTGCTCGAAAGGAACACCGGCATCGGCGAGGATGATAGGGTTGACAACCACGATATAGACCATCGTAAAGAAAGTCGTTATACCAGCCATCATTTCTGTTTTTACATTCGTGTTGTTCTCTTTTAATTTAAACATGAGTTCCTCCAAAAATACGAACGATTTTTAAACACAATAAATATAATATTCGTTTTTAAGGACTTTTACAAGGGGGGATTTAAAGAAAATCATTTAATTCTAGTTCAGTGAGATTGAAAGCCTATGCATCGTTTATCTTCTCCTTAAAAGTATGGATTAATCCGAAAGATACCCTTAGGTGAGGTTTTCTTCTTCATAAGGGTACGATTCGAGTTGAACCATACCCTTATGTGAGGATTTACTTCTTCATAAGGATACGATTCGGGGTGAACCATATCCTTATGTGAGGGTTTTCCTCTTCATAAGGATACGATTCGAGTTGAACCATACCCTTATGCGAAGGTTTTCCTCTTCATAAGGATACGATTCGAGTTGAACCATATCCTTATGCAACGATATTCTTCCCCATAAGGGTGCTGAACAAGCTGAAAAGTTATTTAATGGTGTCATTAACAGTTTGAGAAATTTGAATCGTAATGCGCCAAAAAAAACTGCAGAACAAACACCTTTTCAAGGTTTCGTCTGCAGTCTTAAATGTCATATCTGTTTAAAGTAATCCTTCGTCAACACCAGGCCTCCAATGTACAGCGTGAGTGCGAAATAGGCTGGAAGTAGGTGGATGAAATCAAGATATCCAATATAGAAATGTGTGAGAAGCCCTGCTGCAAATGCTGGAATTCCTCCGAATAGGAATGTTCTCCATATCCAGGCTGATCCTTCATGGAATCCCCACAGCGAGAGCGTGAGTACCAGCAGCCCCACGCTGAAGAGGGCGCTGCCGAATCCGGCACGGTCATGTGCAATGACGGGGATCAGTTTCTCGTTCAATTCATTCATTTGGTCTGGTGTCATGCAAATATATGTCAGGTCGGTTTCAACAAAAACAGATGTCGCACCAATTGTCGATATCACAATACCTCCAAGCACAAACGAGAAGCCAAGGATGACGAACAGAAGCTGTCCATATACTGCTTTTTTCCAGGAAGGACTGTTTACGCGATTTTTTGAGGAAGGTGCTTCATTGGCTCGCCGTGTCTTTCTATACCCGACGATGTAAAAAGGAAGCAGAATAAGCCAAAATAAACCGTGAAGCCAGTCAAAATATCCAAACCCAAGAAAAAGCAAGATGCCAAGAAAGCCAGTAATTGCCCCTAAATTAAATGCTTTTCTTGCCCAGTGGAGTCGGTATCGTATTCCGTGGCGGGCCAGCTGCATGTAGATATAGCCCCCGGAAATCATCGTTCCTGCGAGTGTCATCCTGTCATGTGACATGAATTGATAAAGATTTGGATTGTAGGCCATCAACTCAAGCCGGGTCATTTGCATGAATGCTTCATCATAGAAGAGGATAACCTTCGTGAAACTGAAAAATAACACAACAGCTCCTCCAAGCAGGATGAATAATCCAAACAGCCAATACCAGATCCAGCCAGGAAGCTCTGTACGTTCCTCTTCCAGTTCGTCCATGAGAGCCTCATTGATTCTTTTAGGCAGTCCGGGACCTGTGGCGACATAACCTCCGGATAAGAAAACTAGCTCCGCACCGGCTTCAAACAGGGTGAGTGCATCAGCAGGCTGGGCAACTCCACCTGAGGTTATGACAGGGATATCGAATTCTTTTTTCATCCGCAAAACTGCATCAACCATCCCAGCCGTTTGCTGGAGGGGCAAGACCTGTTTGCCGGCAGTTGCTATAGAGTCTTCTTCAATCATGAAGCCATCTGCAAGCTGGCTTGCTGCGTGCAGACTCGAGAAATTGTCAACTACCATCGAATGGCTGATCGATATAAGAACAGCTTTGTTATCAAGAAGCGATTTAATAGTTGAAAGATCTTCGATGCTATGAATTTGATTAGGTTCAATTATGAAAGCATCGCCGGCATCTTTTATATGTTCAGCAATCTTCAAGGGTTCCTCGAGCCGAATCAAGATCGGCACTGACCGTGTATTGGTTAATTTGTTTTTTGTGGCGAAATGTCCAATGCTCTCGGCATGTTCTGGCAGGATCAGGGCATCTTTAGTTTTTGAAAGAGATGCTGCTGTTTCTGGCGTTCTTGGATAACTGGAGACCGGACCAACTTCAATAGCACCAAAACCAAGACTCCCGAAAACATTGATTCCTGATAACTTTGGATCAATCTTCCCGCTTAATCCAACCGGACTGTCAAATTGAAGCCCAAAAAGGTTCCTCGATAATTTTTCCGAGGGAGACATATGCCCAAGAAATTCGATGAATGACCTGCCCCCAGGGATTTGTGAAAGGAAGGACATCCCCCGGTGGATGAATTCCCGGCCTCCGTTTCCAGGTAAAAGAGGCAGCCAAGGTTTAAATAATGGGTGATAGGACCAATCAGGCATAGTAACCTCCATAACTTATGGTATTACTTTTATTCTATCGTAAATGAGCATCTTCGTGGCAGATAGCCTATTTAATTTTCGGGGGCGAATAAAAAGAAAAGCTTCTAGCTAAAATAGTGGAGAAAAAACTGATTGCGGAGGGAACCAAGAATGGATTTGAATCGTATCAAGCAAATACTGTCTTCGTCGGCAGAAATCGATGTCATATATAACGGTGCATCTGTGTGGATTGATCATTTAAATGAGGATGGACGCACTGCCACTGTCCATTTGCGCGGACCGCTGGAAGAAAGGACAACTGTCGAAATCTCGGAGCTGCAAGAGAGATCGTAAGTATATTTCCTGGATAAAGACGATATGATCTCAACCGCCGAATGCAAAATAGTGTACGGCGGTTTTTCTCTATGGCACAATGTTTATAATACCTATAGTGGTTTATTTACTTTTAAAGAGAGGTATTTTAAAAATCGGAAGGAGAGATGAATATGTTCCATCATACGATTGAAGTGGATAAGTCATTGAATGAAGCAGTATCTGCACTTGAAGCAAGTTTGAAAGAGGAGAAATTCGGTGTCCTTTGGTCTTTGAATATGAAGGAAACATTAGCGGGTAAGGGAGTAGAGCTTGACGGTGAGTATATCATCCTTGAAGTATGCAATCCTCATGAAGCGAAAAGGGTACTTGAGAAGAATCCGATCGTAAGCTATTTTCTTCCTTGTAAAATTGTCGTGTACAAAGAGAATGGTACAACAAAGGTGGGCCTGCCAAAGCCAACTGAACTGATTAAATTTGTTGGGAATGATGAACTGCAAGCCATCGCGGCAGATATTGAAAAAAGGCTGATCGGTGCAATTGACAATATTAAATAGAAAAGGGAAGCCCAAGGAAAATTCCTTGGGCTTTTTATAAGGCTACCAAATGTATTCAACAAACAAATGAATAAATACCTGATTTAAAAAATAGCATTCAATATAAAATAGGAGATAGCCGCAACCGTTGCTGAAATTGGCAGTGTAATCACCCATGTAATGATCATGCGCTGAGCAGTTGTCCATTTCACGCCTTTAACACGGTGCGCAGAGCCTACTCCAAGAATGGAAGAGGAAATGACATGTGTTGTGCTTACAGGCAAGTGAATGTAAGTTGCTCCGAATATGATCAGGGCACCTGTCAGATCTGCTGCCACTCCGTTCACTGGACGGATTTTCATGATGTTTCCGCCTACTGTTTTAATGATTTTCCAACCGCCAACTGAAGTCCCAAGACCCATAGCAAGCGCACACGAGAGCTGGACCCAGAATGGAATATCACTTGTGGTGAGATAATTATTCGCAATCAATGCCATGGTTATGATCCCCATGGCTTTTTGGGCATCATTCGTTCCGTGTGTAAAAGACTGCAATGCGGCCGTAGCAACCTGGAAATAACGGAAATTCCGGTTCGTTCTTGTGAGGTTGTTATTCCTGAATAAAACTTTAAAAATACTATACACAATAAACCCAAGACCAAATGCAAGAAGTGGAGAAATGATCAACGCTTGAAGAATCTTCAAGAAACCACTGTAATTCAAAGCTTCAAATCCTGCTGCTGCTAGAGCTGCACCGGCAATAGAACCGATAATCGCATGTGAAGAGCTGCTTGGTATTCCATAATACCAAGTCAACAAGTTCCAAAAGATTGCCGCAATCAGGGCCGCTAAAATCACGATGGAACCATTTTCAAGGGTGAAAGGATCCACAATATCTTTCGTAATGGTTTTTGCTACACCAGTAAAAGTCATGGCTCCAACAAAATTCATGATGGCAGCCAATAGTATGGCGTGGCGAGGTTTAAGAGCTTTTGTTGATACGGAAGTTGCGATCGCATTTGCTGTATCATGAAAACCATTAATGAAGTCAAATGCAAGAGCCCCAATAACAATCAATACTGTTACGATAAAAACTACATCCATTTCTCAGGCTCCTTACGCGTTTTTCATGACGATGCTCTCAAGTGTGTTTGCAACATCTTGGCAGCTGTCTGCGATTTCTTCAAGACCTTCATAAATCTCCTTGTACTGAATGATCCTGATCGGGTCTTTTTCAACCGAGAATAGGTGTTTGATGGATTGGCGCAGCACACCATCACACTTTGACTCCAGGTCTTTGATGCGGATTGCATGATCACGTACTTGCTTCAGTTTTTTAGTAGTCAATAACTGGACAGCTTGTTCAATTTCGAAAGAAGCACTTTTGATTGCTGCAACGAACTCCATCATGAAGTTGTCTGCTTTAGTGATCGAATACATGTCAAAAAGATTCGCGCAATGTTCCATACCATCAAGTACATCATCCATTGTCATTGAAAGGGCAAGAATGTCTTCTCTTTCTATAGGGGTAATAAAAGCGTTATTAAGTTCCATGATCACTTCATGGATCATATTGTCGCCCTTCGTCTCCATATCCTTCATTTTTTCCGTGAAGATTTTCAGATCGCTTGCATTGTTCAGCTTGTAATCAGCAAAATACTCACTGCTCTCTTTAAGATTTACGGAAATGTCCGTCAGCAAAATTGCAAACTTATCTTTCTTGCGGAAAACCATAATATAACCTCCACATTTAACCATTTTCATTTTTTAAAAGCGAAGTTAATTTTAGCTTATAATTGTCGAAATAAGAAGATGTTTGATGAAAATAATTTTGTGAATGTTTATCAATACAATGGTATCCATAGCATTTCATTCCCGTTATTCAAGATCTCCAACCGAATTTTTAAGGGATAAGCCCATTTTGAAAAAATGGATTGTCCGGTTGTTTAGGACAATTTTTTGCCGGGAACTTAAAGACTAATCAAAAAGAAAACTTCGGCCAATGAGCCGTTTATATAGATTTAGCGGCTGTCAGGATGGCAGCCGTTTTGATTTGTCTTCATACTGGCTGAGGGATAAAATGGATTAAAGAGGAGGCGAATGATGGTGAGTATTTTTGATAAGGTGGAATTACATAACGGTGTGCAAATCCCGGCGTTGGGCCTCGGTGTCTATAAGGTTGAGGATGGGCAACAAATTGAGGAAACAATTCAGACAGCGCTTGACCTCGGATATCGTCTCATAGATACAGCTTCTTTTTATCAGAATGAAGAAGGTGTTGGACGAGCGATCCGCAACAGCAGTATTCCGAGGGAAGACTTATTTATCACTACGAAGGTCTGGAATTCTGAACAAGGATATGAAAATACGCTGAAAGCCTTCGAAGAAAGCATGGATAGGTTAGGATTGGATGTTCTGGACCTATATCTTGTTCATTGGCCTGTAAAAGGGAAATACTTGGATACTTGGCGTGCTCTCGAGCAGCTGTACCAGGAAGGCAGGGTGAAGGCAATTGGTGTCAGCAATTTTAACATACACCATCTGGAGGATCTTCTGGACCATTGCAAAGTAAATCCGGTCATCAATCAAGTCGAGCTGCACCCGCTTCTGTCCCAGGCCGAATTGCGAAATTTCTGCCTGGACCATGGCATCAAAGTTGAGGCTTGGTCCCCATTGTCCAGAGGCAGGTTTCTTGATGAACCTGTTTTAGGGAAGATTGCGGAACAGCACGGCAAGACTCCGGCTCAGGTTATTTTGAAATGGCATCTGCAAAATCAAATCATCCCGATTCCTAAATCTGTCACACCGTCAAGGTTAAAGGAAAACGTTGATCTGTTTGATTTCAAGCTGGATCAAAAAGAAATGGAAGAGATCAATGGGCTTAACAAGAATCAGCGTTTTGGGGCTGATCCTGACCATATCGATTTTTGATGTTGTAAATACTGCTGTAATGTCAGAAATGAATATTTTTATAAAAAACGGACTGAATGACAATCAGTCCGTTTTTTATTTGCGGAAATGGATACATTAAGAGAAAGAGAAAAACTGCATGTTGAAAGATGTTAGAGGATTAATTGAATCCTGGTAGGTTTTAAAATATTCTATGGGTGGTAATGTAGGTGTACAAGCAGAAAACAACATGATTTCACATCTTAGACTCTGCTTGTTAGACTGCAGAACAACCGGGTTTAACACCATGGTTTTCGAGGTAAGATAAGGTTAGAGCAAGCTGGTTAGCTCCCGGGAAGCAAACAAATCAGCAAAGGCTAAATTTATTTCGCTGCAGTTTGAACTCTTTGAAGGGTGTAAAACCCCTTAGCACTATTACTACTTGTAAAATACATCTATTTTAAGGAGGAATTACATTATGATGAGTTTTCTTTGGGCATTAATTATTGGTGGTATTATTGGTTGGGTAGCAGGATTGATCTTGGGTAGAGATATTCCTGGCGGCATCATCGGTAACATCATCGCTGGTTTCGTTGGTGCTTGGATTGGACAAGCAATCTTAGGAAACTGGGGACCTGTAGTTGCTGACTTTGCGATTGTCCCGGCATTGATTGGTGCAATTGCATTGGTATTCATCGTCAGCCTTGTAATGAAGAGCATGCGTAAAGCTGACTAATAGAAATAAAAAAATCCTTCCGTTCTGGAAGGATTTTTTTTGGCGTTTTTTTAAATCTCATAAGGATCAATGTTAATAAATATCGTTGGTTGGTCGATAAAAGGTGCGTGACATATTATTTCTTCCCGTGTGAACGGGTGGGTGAATTCCATTTTTACTGCGTGCAGCGCTTGTCTGTGAAAAGTATCGCTTCCACCGTATAATGTATCTCCCGCAAGAGGGTGACCAATCTCACTGAAATGCACCCGGATCTGGTGGGTCCTGCCGGTGTCGAGTGAGCATTGAACAAGGGTTAGGTTTTTATGCTTTATTTTATCCATTACTTTGAAGTGGGTGATGGCTTGCTGGCCTGTCTCGGATACTCGTCTCCTGGTTGGGTGATGCCGATCACGGCCAATTGGCTTATTGATGGTCCCTTTTTTCTGATGGATCATTCCATCGGCCATAGCCAGATAGGTTCTCTTAATTTTGCGTTCCTCAAGCATCTTATCAAGAATGGCTGTAATAAGCGGATTTTTTGCGAAAAGTACAGCACCGGTTGTTTCGCGGTCAAGCCTGTGTATATGTCGCGGCCGGTTAGCTTCTCCATTGGACAACATATGGAAAGCAGCTGCATTTGCAAGAGTACCGCCTTGACCGCTCACATTTGGATGGGTGTCCATGCCGGCTGGTTTATTGAAAACAATCAGATGTTCATCTTCATAGACGATATCCACATTCAAGTATTCAGGGCTGAAAGTCTGCTCTTCTTCAGTAAAAAGCTTCATGCTTAAGCGGTCATTCTTTTTTAGGGGGAGTGTCCAGTCTGGAACATGCCCGTTAATCAGGACGTTCTTTTCCGTCCTTAACAGATGAACCAACTTTTTGGGGGCTTTCCAAAAATCCTTGAAAAGTGTTTCAAGGCTGTAACTTTCCCATTCAGCGGGAATGACGAGCTCACACCATTCGCCTTTTTTATTAGTATGAATCATATTAGTCTCCTAACTTGATTTAATTTTGATTGGATTAGGTGAAGACCTTCAAAATCATGTTTCCTTTAGTGGAGAATCTGTCAACTTTTACCGCATGCATGGGCATAATTACCACCCAGTTAATTGGAATGAATATGTTATTCTAAGTATATATATTACGAATAGATTACAAAGGGTAAAAAAAGGTGGGTCGATCATTGAAAATTGTATTTGCGTCTACACCCGGACAAGAAGAGAAAGTAGTAGAACTGGCAAAGTATTTTTACACAGATATTTTTCCATTATACTTTACGGATGAAGATATTCATGAATTTGAAAGGCTTGAAGTGTTACATACGAGACCCGAACAGTTCGAGAGATTCAGTACACTTGGCGATGCATTCCAGGTAATCACAAGCATGCAGACATTGATCTCTATTTTGGAGTCTGGCCATATTCCTGAAAAATATCAGTCGATGTTCCGTAAAAACGTCCAGACATTGACAGACTACGGAATATGTTTCCCGTTTAATTACAGTCAATTTTCTGACTCGAAGCATGTTCATCTTGATTATATCAGTACTTATACAAAAGCCGCCAATAGACTGCTATTATAATCGACAATTGTGAAATTTCATATCAAACCAAATAGAAAACGCCTGCGAAAACGCAGGCGTTTTTGTATTTACTTCAATGTGTTCTCATTGAACCAATTCTCGAATGTTGCTTCTTCCTGATAGCCGACAATTCGATTGACTTCTTTTCCATCCTTGTATTGGACGATGGTTGGCGTTGATTCGATTCCGTAGTCATTCCATCCTTGTTCGAATTCGAGAAGGTTGTATTGAACGAGATCCACATCCATATCTTTTGCAAGAGGCGCAACGATCGGGGTGGTGCGAACGCAGTGAGGGCATGTCGGACTGTGGAAATAGACAGTAACATCCTCGCCGTTTTCAATTTTTTCTTCCAGTTCATCAGGAAGGATGATGTTTTGATAGTTAGGATCATCCAGCTGTTTGACTGTTTCAGGGTGAAGCGTGTCCTTGCCGTATGGATTTCCTTCCGCTTTTTCCTCGTTTTGTGCCTTATTCAGGAAAAATAATGCTGCAAATAAACCAATGATGATGAAAAGAAAAATAATGACCTTTTTCAATTTACGCTTCCTCCTTAGATTTCTGCCAGATCAACAGGCTCAATATAAAAATGATGATGAATGCCGTTAAAGCCAGGAACGGGATCGAGATAAAGCCAAGCCAGTTGATATATTGGCCTGTACAAGGCACTCGGCCGCAAGTATCAGCATTGTCAGCCATGAAGGGCACCTTTTGCAATGAATAATGGTAGAGGGATATCAATCCGCCAACAGCTGACATAATCATTGTATAAAAGCTAATTCTATAATCTTTTTTTACAACAGCGATCCCGAGTATCAAGGCAAAAGGATACATCAAGATTCGCTGGTACCAGCATAACAGGCAGGGCTCATACTGGCGGATTTCCGAAAAATACAAACTGCCGAACATCGCGATGATCGATGTAGCCCAAGCCGCAAATAGAAACGACTCCCTCGAATCTTTTTTCGTCTTTTCCAAGCTAATCTCCCCTAAGCTATGTAATTTCTATTTAAACACTCTATATAAAAGAAACATTTCCCTCATTACATCTTAAGGAATGTAATAAAATATTTCAATTAACATTCTGTGAATTTATTTTTCCCAATAGAAAAGGGGAAGATAAACAAACAGTATTATAACATGGCAATTTAGGGTATAGGGATATGATGAGCAATTTTACATACATGATTTTTTAATGAGAGGGTGCAGTTTGTATGAGTGAATTGGATTTGTCCAAATTTGAAAAAAGAATGATCATCCGCAACACAAGGGAAGAGGATATTGATGGAATCATCAAAATGCAGAACAGCTGCTTTCCTGGAATGGATCCCTGGAAGCGGGATCAGCTGGAGAGCCATCTTGAAATTTTCCCTGAAGGGCAATTTGTCGCTGAGTATGACGGGGAAGTGGTCGGTTCTTGTTCAAGCTTGATTATAAACTTTGATGAATACGATGATCGCCACAGCTGGGATGATGTAACCGATGAGGGTTATATTACAAACCATAACCCTGATGGCTATAATCTCTACGGCATTGAAGTCATGACTCATCCCGAGTTCAGGAGAATGAAGGTAGGCTATCGTTTGTATGAAGCGCGGAAGGATCTTGCTCGGCAGATGAACCTGAAAAGTATCATCATCGGCGGACGGATTCCGAACTATCATCTTCACGCGGAGGAAATGTCGCCTCGTGAATATGTAAGGCAGGTCGCATCACATAAAATTTATGATCCGGTGCTTTCATTCCAGCTGAGGAATGATTTCACGCTGATGAGGATCAATCCGAACTATTTGCCTGATGATCTTCAGTCCAACAAGTACGCGACCTTGATGGAATGGAATAATGTAGACTATCAGCCAAAATCGAAGCGGTTTTATAAAACAAGTAATCCTGTCCGGATTTGTGTTGTCCAGTATATGATGAGACAAATCGAGTCATTTGATGATTTTGCTCATCAGTGTGAATATTTCACGGATGTCGCATCGGATGCCGGATCGGATTTTGCCGTGTTCCCGGAAATCTTCACGACCCAGCTCATGTCCTTCATGGATGAGAAGTCCCCATCGCTCGCAGTCCGCAGGGTGACAGAGTATACGGAGCAATATATCGAGCTGTTCACCGATCTGGCTGTCCGCTACAATGTGAACATCATAGGTGGTTCTCATTTGGTAAAGGAAGATGATGATGAGATATATAATATTTCCTATCTGTTCCGTCGCGATGGCACAATCGATAAGCAATATAAGCTTCACATCACGCCAAATGAGCGCAGGTGGTGGGGCATCAGCCGCGGCGATGAACTGAAGGTGTTCGATACGGATTGCGGCAAAATCGCTATCCAAATTTGTTATGATATCGAGTTCCCTGAGCTTGCAAGGATTGCCACTGATATGGGAGCCAAAATCATCTTCACACCATTCTGTACTGAAGATCGCCAAGGGTACCTGCGGGTGCGGTACTGTGCCCAGGCCAGAGCGGTCGAGAACCAGGTGTACACGGTCATTTCTGGTACCGTCGGCAATCTGCCGCAAACAGAGAACATGGATATCCAGTATGCACAATCAGGAATCTTCGCACCATCTGATTTTGAATTCGCGAGAGATGGAATTGTCGGCGAAACGAACCCGAACATTGAAATGGTCATGATCGGCGATGTCGATCTGGAAATTTTGCGCCGCCAGCGCCAGGACGGCACAGTCCGCCAGCTGAAGGACCGCAGGCATGATATTTACCGCATACAGTATAAGAAGTAGGATAAGTACAGCACCTGGGGAAAAAGAACTCGGCTCCCTAGGTGTTTTTCATTATAGGTGACCAATCAAGCCTATTGGGCCCCCATGAGTCCTAGGAACTGGAAAAAGAGGAAACCAATGAAGCCTATTGGTGCCCTGGAATCCCAGAAATCGGAAAAAGAGGTCACCAATGAAGCCTATTGGTGACCTTAAATTCCAAAAATCGGAAAAAGAAGACACCAATGAAGCCTATTGGCGCACTGAAATCCCGGAAATTGGAAAAAGAGGACGCCAATGAAGCCTATTGGTGCCATGAAATCCTAGAAATTGGAAAAAGAGGTCACCAATGAAGCCTATTGGTGCCCTGAAATCCCAGAAATCGGAAAAAGAGGTCACCAATGAAGCCTATTGGTGCCCTGAAATCCCAGAAATCGGAAAAAGAGGACACCAATGAAGCCTATTGGTGCCCTGAAATCCCAGAAATCGGAAAAAGAGGACACCAATGAAGCCTATTGGTGCCCTAAAATCCCAGAAATCGGAAAAAGAGGTCACCAATAACCCACTAATAAAGAGTTTTGCACTGTATCATTCTCCATCAAATAAAATAAACAAAAATTATCAATCAAGCACCATCTTGTTTTATAATTAGCTGTAAGATTCAAATCTTATTTTCAGGAGGTCATTTCATGGATTGGAAAATGAAAGCCGACAAGTGGCTTGGTTTTGCCGGATTGGATCCGGAGCTGAAAACCGAACTTGATTCATTAAAGGATAATGATAAAGCTTTAGAGGAAGTATTTTATAAAAACCTGGAGTTCGGGACTGGCGGAATGCGCGGTGAGATTGGCGCAGGTACCAACCGGATGAACTTATATACTGTCCGTAAAGCATCAGCCGGACTGGCAGCATACATAGAAGAGCAAGGAAATGAAGCAAAACAGCGTGGTGTGGCGATTGCCTATGATTCTCGCCATAAATCACCTGAATTCGCTATGGAAGCAGCGAAGACATTGGCAACTCGCGGCATCCAGACATATGTATTTGAAGAGTTAAGACCAACACCGGAGCTGTCGTTCGCAGTCCGTCATCTGCATGCATACGGTGGAATCGTCATTACAGCCAGCCATAACCCACCTGAATACAATGGCTATAAAGTTTATGGTCCGGACGGCGGGCAGCTGCCACCTGACAGTGCCGATGAAGTGATCGAGAAGGTTAATGAAATCGAAAATGAACTGTCAATTCAGGTGATGGACGAGCAGGAACTGAAGGAAAAAGGCTTGATCAAGATGATTGGTTCTGAAGTGGACCGCGCGTATCTTGAGAAGCTGATGACGATTTCCGAAAATCCGACACTCTCTGATGAAGCCGATGTAAAAGTGATATTCACACCGTTGCATGGTACTGCCAATATGCCTGTACGAAATATCCTGACTAACCTGAAATACCAGAATGTCACAGTCGTAAAAGAGCAGGAGCTGCCGGACCCCGAGTTTTCAACGGTAAAAAGCCCGAATCCGGAGGAGCCTGCTGCATTTGAACTGGCAATCCGTGAAGGAAAGAAAATCGATGCGGATGTTCTGATCGCTACAGATCCTGATGCTGACCGTCTTGGTATCGCTGTAAAAGACCAGGATGGGGAGTATGTTGTGTTGACTGGAAACCAGACGGGAGCGCTGCTTCTGCATTATATCCTGACGCAAAAACAAGAGAAAGAAACATTGCCGGCCAATGGAGCTGTGTTCAAGACAATCGTAACATCCGAGCTTGGACGAAAAGTCGCTTCTTCTTTCGGGGTTGAAACCATCGATGTCCTGACAGGATTCAAGTTCATCGCGGAGAAAATCAAGCAATATGAAGAGTCAGGGGAGTATAAGTTCCTTTTCGGCTATGAAGAAAGCTATGGATACTTAATCGGGGACTTTGCCCGCGATAAAGACGCAGTCCAGGCAGCGATGCTTGCTGTCGAGGTTTGCGCATATTACAAAAAGAAGGGCATGTCTTTATACGAAGCGCTTCTTAGTGTTTTTGAAGAATACGGTTATTATCAGGAAGGGCTGCGTTCTTTGACTCTGAAAGGAAAAGAAGGCGCTGAGCTAATACAGAAAACACTTGGAGTCTTCCGCCAGGACCCTCTTAAGCAGCTTGGTGAATTGAAAGTCACAGCAGTGGAAGATTATTTAACAGGTGTAAGAGTGAATGAGAACAACGAGGAAGAAAAAATCCAGCTTCCTTCTTCAAACGTTATCAAATACTATCTCGAAGATGGTACATGGATGTGTCTTCGCCCATCTGGAACAGAACCAAAGATCAAGTTTTATTTTGGTGTGAACGACAAGAGCCTTGCTGATAGCAAGCAGAAACTGCAGAAAATCGAGCAGGATTTCATGCAGGAAGTTGAAAAGAAAATGGAAGCAGCAAAAAACCTGTAATCACAGCTTAGAACCTCAGCACGAAAGGAAGTAATCATATGTTAAAGGAACAAGTCGCTATTGTCACAGGTGCCTCAAGAGGAATCGGCAAGGAAATCGCTGTGAAATTGGCTGAGCAAGGAATGAAGCTCGCAATCGCAGGCAGTTCAGACGAAATCAATCAGACAGCGGAAGAAATGAAACAAAAAGGTTTTTCGGATATCATTGCCGTTCAGACGGATGTCAGCGATGAACAGCAGGTGAAGAATCTTGTTGAAATAACAATGGAGACATTCGGGCAGATTGATGTACTAGTCAATAATGCTGGAATTGGCTTTTTCAAGCTCGCAGAAGAAGTTACGGTTGAAGAATGGAAAAAGCTATTTGAAGTGAACGTTCAAGGTGTCTTCCTTGGTGCTAAAGCCGTTCTCCCTCATATGAAAGAGCGTAAATCAGGTACGATCATCACGATTTCCTCTGATGTAGGCAGATACACGATTCCTAATGGAAGTGCTTATACAGCTTCGAAGTACGCTGTGCAGGGTTTCAGCGGAGCGCTGGCACAGGAAGTCAGGGAATACGGAATTCGTGTTGGCACCATCAACCCGGGAATGGTTGATACTTATTTTGCTCAATCAAAACAGGGACTTCCGGAAAAGCATGATTGGTTAAAGGTGGAAGACATCGCAAACGCAGTTGTTTATATGGCTTCCGCGCCTAAACATATGCTGATTGATGAAATTGTCATCCATCCTCTCGTGCAAAATTACCCGATTGCCTAATCGAGCCGATTCAATATAGAGAAAAACAGTACTATTTATTTCCAGCGAAAATCAGCATAAAAAATAATAAACACGGCACCTTAATATAGGTGGCCGTGTTATTTTTTTTTGGTGGAATTCTCTTGTTAAATCGAGCCGGTGACAGCGGTTTCCAGGTAGTCATCGCCGGCGGCTTCATTTGCGTGGTCGATATATCTGAGAAGGGAATACAGGCGCTTTTCAATGACAGCATAATCTTTTTCAAAGTTGTATGCGTGGAGAAAATGTTCAATCTTCTTGGCCAGGAACTGGTCCTCGGTCCTGACCATAAGGATAAGCAGGTTATCCCATTGAGATCGGTGCGTGTAATATAGTGCCCGATCGTAATCCGTTTTGTTCATATCCCATCCTCCTTATGAGGAGTTGATAATATTATATGGATTTGACGCTGGAACTTCCTCAGAAAATGTTGGACAACCCTGTTTACTGGGGTTTTCAAGTTTTACCTGTATAAATGCGCACCGGATTGACTACATATTGAAGCGGGAATCACAAAGCTGGAAGCACAAAAGGAGTGTATTCATGAAGAAGTATTTCGCCGCAATGGCTGTATTATTAATTTTGTTATTGGGATTCCAAAGAGTCGATACTTATGCACAAAGGCCGGATTATGAAAAATATGGCCGGATCGCTACTGCCGTGATCAAGGAAGATTTCCCCGGGGAAGCTGTCCAGGATTATCAGTATATGGGCAGGAAGCAAATAGACGATCGGCAGGTGCTCGATTCATTTCAGTACAAGGTCAGTGTCAACGGTAAACCTGTTATCATGACCGTCCAAGTCACCCATGATTTAAAAAGTGACAGGTTGTTGAGTCTTACCGTTACTGAACAACACCAGCAGTAAAGTTTCTAACCTGTTCATCTTTCTCCTTTTTTCCTCATACATTGTTGTAAGAGGTGAAAGGGGGAGAGATGGTGTCAGAGGATCAAAAATCACTGGAATATGCCATTTCTGAAATTACCGAAATCGCTAAAGGGTTTGGACTGGACTTTTATCCGATGAGGTATGAAATATGTCCTGCAGAAATCATCTATACATTTGGTGCCTATGGAATGCCAACAAGATTTTCCCATTGGAGCTTTGGAAAACAGTTTCATAAAATGAAGCTTCATTATGACTTAGGGCTCTCAAAAATTTATGAGCTAGTCATCAACTCCAATCCATGCTATGCCTTTTTATTGGATTCGAATTCGCTGATTCAAAACAAGTTAATCGTTGCCCACGTCCTTGCCCATTGTGATTTCTTCAAGAACAATGTCCGTTTCCAAAATACGAAGCGCGATATGGTTGAAAGCATGGCAGCAACAGCGGAAAGAATCCGCAAATATGAAATACTGCATGGCAAACAAAAGGTTGAATCCTTTCTTGATGCGGTTCTGGCTATTGAAGAGCATATTGATCCTTCGCTGATGAGACCGAAGCTTGCATGGTCAATTGAGGATGAAGATGAAGACGATGAGCCCATGTCTGCATCGACGCCGTATGATGATCTCTGGGATCTTGATTCAAAAAAGACCGAAGCAAAAGATAAAAACAAGAAAAAGAAATTTCCGCCGCGTCCTGAAAAAGACTTACTCTTGTTCATTGAGAGCTATAGCCGTGAGCTGGAGGACTGGCAGCGGGATATACTGACGATGATGCGTGAAGAAATGCTCTATTTTTGGCCGCAGCTTGAAACGAAAATCATGAATGAAGGCTGGGCTTCTTACTGGCATCAACGCATTCTCAGGGAAATGGACCTGACGAGCGGAGAATCCATCGAGTTTGCGAAGTTAAATGCAGGGGTCGTACAGCCATCAAAGACGGGAATCAACCCTTATTATTTAGGAATCAAAATTTTTGAAGATATTGAGGATCGCTATAATAATCCAACCCAGGAAATGAAACGGCGCGGAGTTAAGCCTGGTTCAGGCCGGGAAAAAATGTTTGAAGTCCGTGAAATCGAATCGGATATTTCATTTTTACGTAATTACTTGACGAAGGATCTGGTCATGCGTGAAGACATGTATCTGTTCCAAAAGCAAGGGCGTGAATACAAAGTTGTCGATAAAGCGTGGGAACAGGTTCGCGACCAGCTGGTCAGCATGAGAGTCAATGGAGGATTTCCGTATTTGACTGTAACAGACGGCGATTACCAGAGGAATGGGGAGTTATATATATCGCATAGCTTCGAAGGAATCGAGCTTGACATTAAGTACCTTGAAAAAGTCCTTCCATATGTCCATCAGCTATGGGGCAGGAAATGCCATATCGAAACAATGGTCGAGAGCAGGGCGATGTTATACACCTATGATGGAAAAGGGATACACCGAAAATATTTATAAGGGTAAAACCAAAACCGCTGTTTTTCAGCGGTTTAATTTTTTGTGGTGTGAAAACCTAAATAATAAGGTATTTAAAATATAGACAAGCTTTTTATTGAACAAAATTCATATGTCAGTCATAATTATATATATGAGCATATATTCATATATAAACAAGGAGGAGAAGATATGGGTCATAATCACTCACACGGCCACGGCCATAGCCATAGTCATACAAACAATAAAAGGGCTTTATTCTGGGCGTTTCTTCTAATCGCCACATTCATGGTTGTGGAGGTAATTGGCGGGGTCATCACAAACAGCCTTGCACTGCTTTCAGATGCTGGCCATATGCTGAGCGATGCAGCTGCACTTGGTTTGAGCTTGTTCGCAATGAAGCTTGGGGAGAAAAACGCTACACCAAGCAAGACATATGGGTTCAAGCGGTTTGAAATCATCGCGGCTGCACTCAATGGGCTGACCTTGATCATTATTTCGATTTATATCTTTATAGAAGCATACCAGCGCTTCACAGATCCTCCAGAAGTTCAAAGTCTTGGGATGCTGACAATCTCGGTCATCGGATTGCTGGTCAATATCGTCGCAGCTTGGATTTTAATGAGAGGGGACAAAGATGAGAACTTAAACGTGAGAAGTGCGTTTCTCCATGTAATAGGTGACATGTTGGGTTCAGTTGGTGCCATCACTGCAGCATTGCTGATTTACTTTTTTGGCTGGGGACTGGCAGATCCGATCGCAAGCGTAGCTGTGGCCATCCTGATCATCATCAGTGGCTGGAGGGTAACAAAGGAAAGCTTCCATGTGCTGATGGAAGGGGCACCAGAGCAGGTTAAGCTGGAAGAGATAAAAGATGAAATACAGAAGATACCGGAAGTGAAAGATGTGCACGATGTCCATGTTTGGTCCATCACATCAGGTGTTTTCATGCTTAGCGGCCATATTGCTGTCGAAGGAGAAGGAGCCCATGACCGAGTACTGCATAAAGCACAAAAGCTGTTGCACGACAAGTTTGGCATTGACCACAGTACCTTGCAGGTAGAAGGGGAACAGCATGGCTGCCCTTGTGCACATGGGCCATGCAATTAGTGAGTGGCCGTATACCTGATTGAAAGACTTCTTTAACAAGTTTAAGACATGCCAGCCAATAACATTGTAATTCTCAATGGTGGCTGGCATGTTCTATGCTTTGCTTTAACAGGTCAATGACATGTTCATCATCATGCGTGTAATAAAGTGTTGTTCCCTCTCTCCTGAATTTGACGAGCCTGAGGTTTTTTAAGAAACGCAGCTGATGTGAAACAGTTGATTGCAGCAATGAGAGTTTTTCTGCTATTTCATTGACCGAATGTTCCCCCTGGAACAGCAGATGAAGGATCCTGAGCCGTGTCGGATCTGACAGGGCCTTAAACGTCTGTGAGACCATGAATAAAGTTTCCTCATCCAAATCCACTTCAGGAGAGTTATTTTTCTTATCTTCCAAGTTGATCAGCCTCCTATCTTTATTATAACTTATGAAGAGAAACACGGCTGGAAATTCAGCCGTGTTTTCTATATTATAACCAGTTTTATCATAGGCACGAATAACGCTCCCCAACTAAGAGGAATCATAAACCTTGATGATGAGCAAATGAAGAGGAATTGACCGGCCCCGGTGATAAACTAAAGCTGAGTTTTTTATTCTGTGGAAGTCACGTATCAAGAAGCGATAAACGATCCGCAATTTGGGAAAGTGGGTGGTATGATGGACGATCATAAAACACTAGAATCAAAATATATCCAACAGCATCTGGCCAATGAACGAACATACCTTGCATGGGTCCGGACATCCATCGCTATTATCGGGATTGGTTTCTTGGCCTCAAGTCTGCATTTCAATAATATTAGCTTTGCAAGCAAGACGGCTGATACAATTGCTGTTTTGATCAGCATCTTTTCTTTGGTGATTGGCTTCGTGATTCTCTTCTTCGCGACCACACATTATTTCTCTGTTCGGAAAAATATCAACAGTCAAACCTTTGCTTCAGCCAGTTCTTTGATAAAAGTTTCCTCGGGGATAATATTTTTTATATTTCTACTGCTTGGCATTTATTTGATCAGTATTTTATTTTAATTTCCAGTGCTGTTTTGCTCCGGTTTCTTATGTGTGATCAGGCCATCGTAATTGGTGATGTACAGTTCGATATCCGGTTGGGCATCGAGGCAGTGGGCATTCAACAGCTGATAATAATTCACTCTGCGAAGGGGGTCATAGGGGAGGACTGGGTACTCCTTATGCTCTTTCACATATAGGTCTACTGCCTTTTGAACTTTATCGATTGTCAATGCGAGTTTTTTTTCATTCTCAGTGAATATATCGTATGTTTCCTTGGACATGTAAAAATTTTTTGATGGAATTCCCTTCAGGATCGGGGCAAGTTGTTCTGCATCGATCCTATTGTCCTCTTTAACGAGTATGGTCCGGTATACCCCCTTCGGAAGCTGCTCGGAATATATACGGACTGCCTTTTTAATTTCGTCAACGCTTGTCTCGATGGTTGGCCAGGTTTTCTTGCCGGCCTCTAACAATTTTCGCTTGCTTGCAGCAAAAAAAACATATAGAGCCACTCCTCCAACAGAACCCACTACAGTTAAGTAAGGAAGCAGATCCAGCTTAACGTCAAGCAGGTAACCGGTGATGGGCCAGATGATAGCAGCTGCAGACCTTAGGAGGATTGATTCAGAAAATAAGCTTCTGTTATTTCCCCTTTCTTTCTCCGCTTGCATCTAAATCCTCTCCTTTCCAAGGCAGGTAAACGCCTTAATACATCATTATTAACCAACAGTCGCATCATGGTATTTGTTGAAGGCTTATACATGTATTGTGCTTAATAAAAATCCGGTTATGCCGATATATAAATAAGAGTCTGTCCATATATGCTGATATGGGAAGAGCCAACAAGGTGAGTGAAGCAGGGGCCAATTAGGGATTTAAAGTGGAATTCCTTCTACTTATAGTATATTAAATTCTCCTTTTGAATGGTATGGTTGTTTTTGAATATTTCGAAAATGAGACTCGTAACATGTCAATTATGTGGATGAATATTGTATAATATTTAGAAAGCTTCAATCATGATGGCGAAAATTGTCGGCTAAATGAAACAGGATTTTCTCAGCCATTCCAATTTTCACTAATCCACGAAAGCAAAAAATCAGACAGAAACGAGGGGCAGTATGGATATTCCCCATATGTACATATTTGATTTTAATAATATAGCGTTAACAATCGTTTTTTTGATTATTTCTTCCATTATGGCAGTTGAATTCAGCAGGCAAATCAAAAAGACTATATATCGGAAAAAACGCAAAAAGGTCCTGTATTCGCTTCTTTTGGCTCTAACGTTTTTGCTGACACATTTATTTGTGATTATATCCGCTGGGGTTCCATTTTCCACGAGCAATTTTTATTTATTTTTTCTGATTTTCTTTAGTATTTGTGGAATGGGGTCTTATGCAGCTTTTAGTCTGGCGCAAAGGGATATAGGGAATACACCTCAGTATGTTTTCACTAGTTTATTGATCGCTGCCAGCATCATGACAGCTGAATATACTGCTTTTTATATCATCTTCAGGGAAGCAATCAAGATTCAGCCAGTTTTATTCATCATGTCATTTTTAATGATTCTGGTCACTTCCTTTTCGTTAATACGTTTTTTAATGCAGATTACGAACGAGGATATTTATGAGTTTGTAAAAAAGTATAAGTACACAGGCAGCGTCCTTGGCGGAATGGCATTGGCCGGTATTCCGTATATCGTCCTGACTTCAATGATGGCCATTACGGATGGAAGCGGAATACATTCTTTCCTGGCGCCATTCGTGTATATGGCCTGTGCCAATTTATTATTCATCCTCGTCCCGGACCTTTTTGGGGAAAAACTGATCATGAAGAACGTCCAGTCTCATTTATCCTTGTTCACTCATAACCCTGATTCTGTATTCAGAGTTGACTTGCAAGGGTATATTTTAAGTGTCAATAAAGAGGCGGTAGAGCTGACTGGCTATGGAGATAATGAATTAGTTGGCCTTCATTTCATTGATCTGATAGGGGGAAGCGAGGAAGAAAAGAAAATAAAAAAGTATTTCATGAAAGTGCTCAGCGGTGAGACAAAATTGATTGAAACCACTTTAAAAAGAGCGGATTCAACATACGCCGACGTAAGAATTACAGCCGTGAGGGTCATCGTCAAAAACATAACGGTGGGTGTCTTTGGAGTCGTCAGGGACATAACAGAACAGAAGAAAGCAGACAAAATGATTGAGTATCTCGCCTATCATGATGAATTGACCAATTTGCCTAACAGACGGAATTTGGAGAAAGTGATGAGTGCGCAATTTATCAAGGATGAAGTGTTTTCCTTGATCTACCTTGATTTTGACCGTTTTAAACGAATTAATGATACATTTGGCCATTCGTTTGGTGATAAGATACTGGTACAAATCGGCAGGAAACTTTCGGAAGTTGTGCCCGAGGAATGCCTCATTGCCAGAATTGGCGGAGATGAATTCGCCATTCTTGTAACTGGAAGACACAAGCCGGAATCGATTGCCAGGGAGGTTGTCCATGCATTCCAGAGTCCGCTTTTTGCGGAAGGGATGGAATTCCTGATCACCGCGAGTATTGGTATCTCAAGGTATCCAGAAGATACGAATAATCTTGAACTGTTGCTGAAGTATGCCGATATGGCGATGTATAAGGCAAAAGAAAACGGTGCGAATCACTTCCAATTTTTTGACCAAAGCATGGTGGACAACAACCTGAATAAGTTTGAGCTCGAGAATGAATTGCGGAACGCGATTAATAGTGATGCTCTCACTGTTTTTTACCAGCCTAAATATAATGCAGAAACAAATGTGATAACCGGGGCTGAAGCGCTGGCAAGGTGGAAGCATTCTCGACATGGAATGATTCCTCCTGGCGTGTTCATCCCGATTGCAGAGGAAGCAAACTTGATCGTACCTCTTGAGAGACTGATCATCAGGAAGGTGTTCAGCCAGCTTGTCAAATGGAAGAGTCAGGGGTTCGAGGTTCCCCGAACTTCCATCAATATCTCGATCATTCATTTTTACCAAGAGGATTTCGTAAAGTTCATGCAGCATGCACTGAAAGAATATGGACTTTATGGCGAATTGATCTAAATCGAAGTAACTGAAAGCATCATGATTAAGAAGGAAGACAGCATCAATGAGCAGCTCCAGGCATTAAGGGAAATCGGGATAGAGGTCAGCATTGATGATTTTGGAACAGGGTACAGTTCATTGAGTTATTTAAGCAAGCTTTCAGTCGATCGTTTGAAAATTGACCAGAGCTTCATTTCGCATTCCCAGGAAAACCGTGAAATCATCTCTACGATTGTCTCAATGGCAACGAACCTGAAGTTAAAGGTGATCGCCGAAGGGGTTGAAACAGAATCTCAGATTGACCTGTTAAAATCACTGGGATGTCAGGAAGTGCAGGGATATTTCTACTCACCGCCATTGCCATCTAATGAATATGAGACGATGATGAACAGGGAGCTTCAGGAGACCTGATGCCTTTTTGACTGACTGTCTTGATTATGGTACTATTCTTATTAGCAAAAGTCCTCTAGGGTTCCGCAGCTTATCGCTGGACTGGTCCGAGAGAGGGCGCACAGGAATCCCTGTGTACACGGAGGGATAAAAACCCGGGAGATATCCAGTGATATCTTCCGGGTTTTTTCATGAAAGGAGAGCGTGTTAGCATGGCTTGGGTTTATTTAGTTATTGCCGGTATATTTGAAGTTGTTTGGGCCATTGGCCTGAAGTATACAGAAGGATTCACAAAAGCTGTACCATCGTTGATCACCCTGATCGGGATGGCCATAAGCTTTTACTTTTTGTCTATGGCAGTTAAAACATTGCCAATCGGCACTGCATATGCAATCTGGACTGGAATTGGAGCTGCAGGGGCAGTCATTCTAGGGATTGTGTTGTTTGGAGAGCCGCGCAACCTTATGAGGCTGATGTTCGTAGCCTTCATATTGGTCGGAATCATCGGCCTTAAGGCAACGTCTGGAAGCAATTAGTCATTTCCAAAAGCAGGTTCGTAATAAATTGCAGCCTGCTTTATTAAATTTTCATTTGCAAATTCCACCAATTTATATTATGATTCCGATAGGTACCTTTTATTACTAGGTAGGTGATAGAATGTTTAATCGGGAACTTTTAAAAGGGAGCACATCCTTGGTGCTGCTTCAACTGTTGAATGAACGGGATATGTATGGCTACGAGCTGGTGAAAGAATTGGATAAGCGAAGTGACCATAGTCTGCAGGTAAAAGAAGGAACGCTTTATCCAGCATTGCATAAACTTGAAAAACAGGAATACATTGAATTTTATTGGCAGGAGCAGGATAAAGGCCCAGCTAGAAAATATTATCGGATTACTGATGAAGGCAGAGCAGTCCTTATTGAGAAAACGGAAGAGTGGCAGCACTTCGTCAATGTCATGAACAAAGTGATCAGGAGAACAAAAAATGATCCAGTTAAAGACTGAATTTCTCGCGGAGCTTGATAGGCACTTAGGGAAGCATGGAGACAGAGAACAAATTTTAGCTGATTACGATATCCATATTACCGAGATGCTTGAAGAGCTTAAGGACATCGATAGGGAAGAGGCGGATATTAGGTCGGAAATTCATTCGAGGTTGGGGACACCGGAAGAAATTGCTGAATGCTGGCGGGAAGAATTATCGACGACACCAATGAAAACTCAATGGGTTTTCATTAGTGCCAATCTGTTTTTCTTTGTTGGTGGCATCACCTTGACCCTGGTACATAACCTTTTTGATTTCCCTTTCATTGATATCGCGTGGCAAAGTCTCACATCAATACCTGCCGTGATTATCTTGTTATATCTTTTCTTTTGGGCACTGCTAGGATATGAGATTGGCAAAGGATTTGGCCATAAGGGAAGAAGCTTGATGAAGAAGACGTTTATCCTTTCCATCCTTCCGAATATCGTTCTCATGAACCTGACATTGCTCAAGCTGATTCCGCATGACTGGTTCCAGCCGCTGCTGAGTCCTGCATTCATTTTTATTTGTATTCTATTCACTGCGTTATTGTATCCAATTTGTTGGCTTGGATATAGATGGGGGAAAAAGGCTTCCATCTAATTTTTTAGCTATGTACATAGAAAATCTATGTACATAGCATGATAAGGTATTTTTTTGACCATATACCTAGTTATACTGTGTAAGGAGGAGAGATTATAATGGAATTGAAATTGAAAAAAGGGGACGGGGTTTTTTTCCTGGTCTGTCTTGCTCTGGGAGTCCTGGCTGAAAGGTCTTTCTTGCATGGGATCATCGGCTTGTCCTATCCTGTGTTTATTACAGTGTTTTATGCTGTATTCTTCTGGAGATATCGCTCATTCTCCTTTACAAATAAGAAGCTTGGACTTTTGATGGTTGCCTCTATTTGGCTGCTGTCCTCCAGCTTTTTCCTGCATTCGAATATGATTTTATATATGTTGAATTTTTTGGTGATCCCTGTAATGGTTCTTATTCAACTGGTGCTTGTTACCTATCCGCTTCATAATCAGTGGCATAGGTGGCCATTCGTTCAAAAGCTCTTTTTGACAGTTGGCGAAGCAATAGCCTATGTATACAGGTTCTTATTGCTTGTTGCTAATTTTACTGTCAGAGGTCTTGAGGAAAACAAGAGTGCAACGATTCGAAAAGTACTGATTGGGGTGGGCATTTCATTACCGCTATTGTTTGTGATCCTCAACCTGCTTGTCTCTGCTGACCAACAATTCGGAGATCTTCTAGGCGCTTTCCCTCGCTGGCTTTTAGGATTGAAGATCGAGGAGGAAGTGCTGCGGACGATTGCGGTATTCATTTTCACTTTTGCGATCTTTGGTCTATTTCAGGTGCTAAGGAATAAGCAGCCAGCTCCTGCGGAAGACCCGAAGGCAACAGGAAAAATAGCATGGGATAGCGTGATCAGCCTGACAGTGCTCACTTTATTGAATATCGTTTATCTATTATTTGTAGCAGTACAATTTCAATACTTTTTCAGTGAAACATTAAAGGCGGGATATACGTATGCTGAATTTGCACGAAGAGGATTTTTTGAGCTTCTTTTTGTAACGATGCTGAATTTGCTGATCATCTCTACGATCGTTTCATATGTCGATAAAACGTCTAAATTTATGACTCTTGCTATTCGCTCTCTTCTTTCCCTGCTCGTTACATTCAGCGGAGTCATGCTGTATTCAGCATTTTTACGCCTGCTCATGTATGAAGAGGCTTATGGTTTTACCTTTGCCAGGGTACTGGCCCATTCATTCATGGTGTTCCTGCTTGTGATTTTATGCTATTCCTTTATGAGGATATGGATGGAAAGGCTCTCTCTTGTTCGCTTTTACATCATATCTGCAGTCATTTTTTATACAGTAATCAACACCATCCAGCTTGACGAGTATGTTGTTGACCGCAATTTGGAGAGATACTCAGAAACCGGTAAAATCGATATACATTATTTGAATTCGCTTTCTTATGAAGGAGTAGAGGGCCTTGTGGAGCTTTATAAGCTTAACCCTGGCCATCCTGGTCTCTCTGAGTTGCTGCTGCAAAGGAAGCAGGAATTCACGGATTCTGAAGAAGGCTGGAATTCAATCAATATGTCCAGACGAAGCGCTGAAAAAACGATCATGGACCTGGAAATACAGTGATTTAGAAATGTGGCTAAAATGAAAACAAATGCAGGCTTTGTTACCAGTTTTGTAACATATCGATGTGATTAATGATGATAAAATAATTTTAAGCCAAATAAAGGGGAGCCATGTAAAATGGAAGGGTTAACTGAAATCATTCATCTGATAAAAGATATTGAGAGTTCAATTGATTCATTGCATAAAAGAGCCGAAAGCATTGAGAAAAGGCTCGAACGTCTAGAAAAAGTCGATAGTATTGAGCATCGTGTAACATCAAACCAGATCGATATAACAGATATCAAGGACGCTCTTGAAAGAATGGAAGAAATGCAAAGCGCAAAGATTGAAAATATGTTAAAAGAATTGCTGAGCAAGGCGGAAGTCAAGAACAACTCAGAATTCAGCACAATCCACAAACGCCTTGATTCACATCTGTTAAAATTGGGCAGAGTCGAGGAAGAAATCCTCATGGTCCAGCAGGAAAAATAATGTACCCAAAGACTGCGATATCGCAGTCTTTTTTTTACATTAACGCAATGCCATCCACAAAACGTTCATAAACTCAAAATCCTTTTATTTATCAAGGGTTGCCGGCTGTTTAAAAACTATTATGTTCAGCTGTTCACAAAATCTTGCACTTTCCAGGACTTAGAAGAATTAGTCGAGAGTTATGATTAAGGTGTAATCATACATTGCCTTTATCAGGCAGATTAATAGTATATATTTTATTCGAGGTGATTCCTTTGAAATACGATCTTGTCCTTCTCCATGCACCAAGTGTTTACGATTTTCGGAAAAATGCCCTGCTGGCAGGCCCAATCAGTGACGTCGTCCCGTCATCTCCTGTGTTCGAAATGTATCCTATTGGTCTGACCAGCATTGCGGAATATTTAGAACGCCAGGGCCTCCGCGTGAAGATCATTAATATCGCCAATCGAATGCTGATGGATGAAAACTTTGATGTGGAAAAGAAATTGAAAAGAATCAAAACACGTGCATTTGGAATTGATCTTCATTGGCTGCCGCACGCTCATGGCAGTATTGAACTTGCGAAGATTGTAAAAAAACTTCATCCGGAAACACCGATGATTTTTGGCGGTCTATCGGCAACCTATTATCATAAAGAGTTAATAGAATATCCATTCATAGACTTTGTCATGAGAGGAGATTCAACAGAAAAGCTGATGCTCCTTTTGATCAACCATTTTAAAAATGGAACTCATTCTCTTGGCGGCATTCCAAACCTTACATGGAAAGATGGAGACAATCCTGTTTACAATCCATTAAGCCATGTTCCAGACAGCTTGGATGAATTTGACATCCCTGGATATCGGTATACGATCAAGTCGGTCTTCAAGTATAAGAATTTCCTGGATCCACTGCCCTATAACGGCTGGCTGCAATATCCGAATACGGCCATACTCACGGCGAAAGGTTGCACTCAGGGCTGCTTGATTTGCGGGGGCTCAAAACAATCATACAAGGATAACTGCAACCGTAAAGTGCTGGCAAAACGCTCGCCTGCGAAACTGGTAGAGGACATAACTTTCATTCAGCGCTTCAGCAGGGCACCGATTTTCATTCTTCATGATATTCGCCAGGCAGGGAAGGACTATGTGGATGAGTTCTTTGAGAGGCTCAGCAAGATCAACTTGAAGAATGAACTGGTATTTGAATTATTCCAATATGCGAACGAGGAGTTCTTTGAAAAAATTGAGAAGGTTGTTCCGAAGTACAGCATTGAACTGACATTGGAAACTCATGATGAGAAGATTCGCCGATATAATGGCAAATTCAACTGTACCAATGCAAAAGTGATTGAAACGCTGCAGGCAGCATTAAAGCATAGCTGCAAGAAGATTGACATCTTTTTCATGGTTGGCATTCCGCACCAGGACTATCAAAGTGCTCTTGATAATGTTGACTTCTGCGAAGAAATACACAATGCCTGCGACGGAGATAAACGACTATCATACTTTGTTGCGCCGCTTGCACCATTCCTGGACCCGGCAAGCCCTGCATTCGAAAATCCAGAAAAATACGGGTATAAGAAGTTCTGCCATAGTATCGAAGACCATAGAAAGGCCATCACTCAGCCATCATGGAAATATATGCTCAGCTTTGAAACAGATTATATGACGAGGGATGAAATTGTTCAATCAACTTATGAATCTGCCAGGAACCTCAATGCGTTTAAACTTAAACATGACCTGGTAGACAAAAAGACTCATGATGATGTGAACGAAAAAATCGCCAAATCACTTGAATATATTGAAAAAATCGATGCGATCGTCGCTCTTCCCGAACAAGAAAAAAATCAGCAGCTTGCTCTTCTTAGCAAGGAAATGGAAGAAGTGAACAAATATAGCATTTGCGGAAAGCATGAATTGAAATGGGAAGTGAAAAAGCATTATGCCAATATCTTCTCACTCACGACAATCGGAATCGAGCTGCTGGCTGAAGATATCTGGATCAATGCGAAACAGAAATGGAATTCCTATAATAAAAGAGTCGGAGAAGCTTCTAAGAGCAGAACATGATTTTTCTTGAGTAGAACCCATCAGGATATATCCTGATGGGTTCTATTGCGCTTTGCTTACACAAAGGATTTTTTCAGCAAATCCAAATAAATGTTTAAAAATAAATGAAATGTGAAAAGGTAAAGGAAAATATATTTAACTAGTAAAGCGGGTGGAGAAATGTCATCAATGGTTGAATTTTTAAAAAGAGGAAATAAATCTTCTGGCATTGCTGCGATTGGGAATACATTCCTCGCAGTAATCAAAGGGGTTGCTGCAGTGATCAGCGGAAGTGGTACGATGCTGGCGACGACACTTCATTCAGTTGCGGATGCATTAAATCAATTCTTTGTTTTCATTGGCAGTGCCATATCTGAAAAAGAAGCAACTAAACGATTTCCGACCGGTTTCGGCAGGGTTGTGAACTTATTTGTACTGGTAGCGGTTATCATCATTTCCATTATGGCTTATGAAACGGTCATCAAAGGGTGGGAGTTGATTCAGCATCCGAAAGCTTCCTCCAATTTGTGGCTTAATGTCATTATCATGACAGTTGCAGTACTTGTTGATGGAGGGATTCTGGTAAAAGCCATGAAAGAAATTGCCCATGAAACAAGAAGCGGTGCAAAGGGCTTTGGGGTTGTCCCACATGCATTCAAGAATGTAAGCCTTGCTGCACCGCCAACAAGATTGGTCTTCTATGAAGATTTGATTGCGACATTTGGAGCGCTATTGGCATTGGTTTCGATTGTCATGGCGCATGTTACAGGGTTTTATTTGCTTGATGGAATCGGAACCTTGCTGATCGGCATCCTGCTAATCGGGATTGCTTTGAAGATCGGGTATGAGAACACGGTAGGGCTCATTGGTGTTGCAGCACCTAAGGTAGTTGAGGACCGTATAGCCAAGCTTATCCTGTCAGATCCAGATGTCATTGACATCAATACATTAAGGATTGTCCAGGAGGGAAGGCAGTACCATGTCGAGAGCTATCTGGAGCTGCGCAAAGGGCTGACACTAGCTGATGCAGATGATATCAAGTTCAGGGTCAGAGATAGCGTGCTAAAGGATCCAGATGTGGATGATGTGATAATGGGAATCATCGAAGCAGATGATGTCCAAACCTGGAAAGTGTAAAATAAAGCCGCAAAAAACCCAGGCAGGAAGGACCTGCCTGGGTTTTTGTGATGGAAGTAACGCTGGATCTTTTAGGAAACAACTTCAGTCTTGTTTATGAAAAAATTCTCGGCAGCCTTTTCAGTTTCAGGCTGCTTCGTTACTTCAATATATTTAATGTGGTGCTCTTCCATTTCGGTGATTTTGAAATGGTAGGAACCAAAACTGACGATGTCGCCCTGCTTAACCTCATAGTTTTCTGTAAGCATCCAGCCGCCGATTGTATCGACATCCTCATCGTTGATATCTAGTGCAAGAAGTTCATTTACCTCACTGACTAGCAGTTTGGCATCAATGATATAATGACTTTCCTGAATTTTGCGAATCATCGGCACTTCATCCATATCGAACTCATCGCGAATTTCTCCCACAATTTCTTCAAGGATATCTTCTACTGTTACGAGCCCGGACGTGCCTCCATATTCATCCATCAAGATCGCCATGTGTATGCGCTCTTTCTGCATCTTGACAAGCAAATCGTGAATCGGAATGCTGTCGATTACCCGGATGATTGGTCGAATATATGAATCTATTTCTTTTTTGCCCCGGCCCTGGTCATGAATCAAATCAGTCATGACTTCCTTGATATTGACGAGGCCGACAATATGGTCCTTGTCTCCGTCAATGACAGGATATCGGGTAAATTTCTCTTCCTTTACGATTTGGAGGAAGTTTTCCAGAGTATCCTCAATTGACAACGAAATGATTTCCGTTCGGGGCACCATGATTTCCTTGGCGATCCGGTTGTCAAATTCGAATATTTTATTTACATACTTAAACTCTGACTGGTTGATTTCACCACTTTTAAAGCTCTCAGACAGAATAATGCGAAGTTCTTCTTCAGAATGAGCCAAATCATGTTCAGAAGCAGGTTTTAGCCCGACAAGGCCAGTAGCAAGACGGGCGGATCCGTTCAATAACCAGATGAACGGATACATGATTTTGTAAAACAGGATCAGCGGTCCAGCTGTGTTCAGAGAAACCCATTCTGCTTTTTGGATCGCTAATGTCTTAGGTGCCAATTCCCCGACTACGACATGCAGAAATGTGATGGTTGCGAAAGCAATTCCCACTGCAATGACATGTCCTACGGATTGCGGAATATCCAGACTGGTTAATAACGGTTCTAGCAAGTCAGCAATTGCCGGCTTTCCAAGCCAACCGATTCCCAGAGCCGTGATCGTGATCCCCAGCTGGCAGGCAGAAAGGTACTCATCCAGATTGGATATGACTCTTTTCGCGAGCACAGCCTTTTTGCTGCCTTCTTCTATAAGTTGGTCGATTCTGGAACTTCTAACTTTAACAATCGCAAATTCTGAGACGACAAAAAATGCCGTTAAAGCAATTAAAATGGCTATCCAAACCAAGTTAAATATGTCCAAATAAGTTCCCTTAGCCCGCGGATATGCGGGTAAGGAGTCACCTCCCAGTAAACTGAAAATTAAGCCTGCTGCACAGACTTTAATTTAAATGATTAAGTTTCTTTCTTAACCCATAATTGCTCTCATAACCAATTTACGCTTTTTCGCTTGAGAAGTTCTTCTATACGAATGAATCAACATTTACGAACAGTCTCAATCAATGCGTAAAAATTATGATTTAATTCATCAAGAAATCTAACGGCCCGTTCCGTGCGGCTGGATCAGCCAGGGCCAACATCCTGTTATGCTGTTCCTTCCGCGTCTGCAGCTGTTATATTCTTGATACGATAGATTGCCCCATCATACCACCTCAGCTTTATCATTTAAATTTTATTATACCATATCGAGGATAACTAAGGGGAACATAAATACGGTTTGATATCAATGTATGAAACGGACACATAAAGTATGAAGTTTATGTTTAATTATATTAGAAAATTCTGATTTTAACAAATTGACCTTCATTCCTTAATCAAAATTTTCCCAATGGAAATATGAACCTTTTTATGACTAATTTTACAATTTTTATTTGAAATTAATTTAAATATTCAGTAAAATTTCATAAAAGGGAGGCTGTTTATGAGTATTCTTTTATCCAGTTTGGAAAGGAAGTTGCATAAGGTCGAAAAGGCAGATGAAAGAATTTGGGTAGAAACATCCATGGATTTTATATGTAAAAGAACTCCGGATGGACTTATTACATATGTTTCGCCCTCTGTTCGATCCATGCTTGGTTATGAGCCATCTGAATTAGTTGGAAGGCTGTACACTTTATTTGTCCATGCAGAAGATTATAAAAGAATTTTGAGTACTGCCATGCCCCAATCCGAGGAAGTTTGCAGCCTGACATACCGCATTAAGCGAAAAGATGGAGTATACATATGGGTGAACTCACGGATATCGGTCGTAAGACATCCCGATACAAATGAACCGTTCGAACTAATTTCAGTTACAAGTGATGTTTCTGCTAAAATCAAGGCAGAGCATTTTATTCTGGAGTATGAGAAATTAAACGTTGTCGGACAGCTTGCCGCAGGTATTGCCCACGAAATCAAGAATCCTTTGACAAGCCTAAAAGGCTTTATCCAGCTTATGAAGTCCGGCAAAGAATTAAATCATAATTATTTAGCGATCATGGAAGAGGAAATAAAGCGGATGGAGGCTGTTTCAAAAGAGCTTATGATTATGGCAAAGCCGCATAAGTCTGATTTTAAGTCCTTTGATATGAATGACTTGGTTGATCACGCCATTACTCTTTTAATGGCCGAGGCAGCAAAAAAGTGCGTCGAAATAACCAAGCAATCCACGTTGGAAGACGGAAGGCTTCTTTGTGATGGAAATAAAATCAAGCAAGTTTTGATCAATATGCTGATGAACGCAATTGATGCAATGGATCTGCCAGGTGAAATTACGATCGCTATTTCAAAGGAAAATCACCTGATGTCCATATCAATCTCAGATTCTGGCAAAGGAATCCCTTCAGAGGATTTGGAAAAGATCGGCAAGCCGTTTTTTACGACCAAAGCGAATGGGAACGGACTGGGATTGATGATTTGCCATAAAATCATAGAAGAACATAATGGCAAAATCAATGTGACATCAAGTCCTGAAGGAACCACATTTACCATACATCTGCCGATCCTGTGATTTGTGTGCCAGCAATGATCATGGATGTAAGGCATTTCTTCTATGCCATTCTCTTGAAAGGAGACCGTAAACGATTAGATCATGAAAGGTGCCATTTAAGTATTCTCCATCACGGATGACACCCTCCTCGATAAAGCCAAGCTTCCTCGGAATTGCCTTGCTTTTGTGATTGTCCTTGCCGCATCGAATTTCAATGCGATTAAGTCCCAACTCATAAAATGCATGGTTTATTACCGATGTCACCGTTCTGACCGTAATGCCCCTTCCTTGCAGTTTATCCGATAGATAATAGCCAATGCTTGCCTGCGAGTTGTTCCAGTCAATAGCATGGAGGCTGATACTCCCTGCAAGGATTCCCCTGTATCGAATTCCAAAATGACTGCTGCTCCCTTCTTGATGATTTTTCTGCCACATTTGTATCACTGAAAAAAATTGGCCGGGAGATTGGATTCCGTCAATCCAGGGAAGCCATTTCCGCAAATAGCGGCGGTTTGAATCCACTAGCCAGAACAACTCACCGGCTTCTTGCGGCTCTAATATTCGCAGCTCCAGTTCACGATCAACCTTTAAAGTTAACATAGGAACCTCCTTATGCTTTAAGTTGATGGAAGTATTACCCAATCGACTTCCTCGCGTTTAATTAGAATGAAAGAGGGAATAAAGCTTTACATTCTTTTTTTACACTTTTTTGGGAGGAACCATATGAAACTAACGACTAAGATTTTAATTGGCCTAGGACTTGGCGCGATGACAGGGCTGATCCTCAACATTTTTTCACCCGAATTATTCACTGTTTTAGATAAATTCTTATTCACCCCTCTAGGCAAGATATTCATCAATTTAATCAGTATGCTTGTCGTACCGATTGTCCTATTTTCAATTATTCTCGGTACGGCCGGGTTAGGCGATCCCAAGAAACTTGGCAGGATAGGTTTTAAGACTGTAAGCTTCTTTTTGACGACAACAGCCATAGCCATATCCATTGGTCTTACTCTGGCCTATTTAATCAAACCAGGCTTGATGGGCAATTTTGATACGAGTGGAGCTGAATTCAAGGCTGAAGAGGCTCCGCCGGTAAGTGAAACCTTTTTAAATCTTATTCCAGCTAACCCGTTTGAAGCACTGACAACTGGCAATATGCTGCAAGTTATCGTGTTTGCTCTATTCATCGGGATTGCGTTAACGGCACTAGGTGAAAAGACGAAAGGAATACTGAATCTGATTGAACAAGGAAATGAGATCATGATGTATCTGGTAGGCCTTGTCATGAAGTTTGCTCCGTACGGAACGTTTGGGTTGATTGCGACAGCAATCGGAAGCCAAGGGATCGATGCCATCAAGGCGATGGGTGTATATATGATTGTCGTTGTTCTCGCTCTTGTCGTGCATGCGCTCATCACCTATGGTTCAAGTGTTTATCTCATTGGAAAGAAAAATCCTTTCTGGTTTTTTAAGCAATTCTCTCCGGCAATGGGTGTTGCCTTCAGTACATCGAGCAGTAATGCGACACTGCCGGTATCTATGGAAACAGCACAGAAAAATCTCCGTGTCCCTGAATCGGTCAGCAGCTTCGTGCAGCCTCTTGGAGCAACGATCAACATGGACGGCACAGCAATCATGCAGGGGGTAGCAACTGTATTCATTGCACAGGTTTATGGAGCTGACCTCACAATGGCCGAACTTTTGACAGTAGTCCTTACTGCCGTGCTTGCGAGTATAGGTACCGCAGGAGTTCCAGGTGTTGGATTGATCATGCTGGCAATGGTTCTCCAATCTGTGGGGCTGCCAGTTGAAGGGATTGGCCTGATACTCGGTATCGACCGTTTGCTTGATATGGCTCGCACAGCTGTCAATATTACAGGTGATGCAGCATGTGCTCTCATCGTCTCTGAATCTGAGAAAAAGCATGCGTTAAGCCACGAGACTAGCAAAGTGAAACATGCAGCAGGTGACCGCTCACTTGAATATTCCGATTAAGAAAGAATAGACCCCGCCATTTCCTGGCGGGGTCTCCTTGTTCTAGTACTAGATTAGATTTCGATTCTTGTTAGAGGCAGAAGCATGATGAATGACGTTTTTTCAGGTTCTGATGAACAGGCGAGTATGCCTTTATGCTTTTCGATGATTTCCCGGCATACGAAAAGTCCAAGTCCGGTACCAAGTGTTTTGGTTGTAACGAATGGTTCAAAAATCGTTTTTAACAATTGGTCAGGAATGACTGGACCATTATTTGAAATCTCAATTTTTATATGGGTATCATTCACGAAAAATCCTTTGATTTCGATTTGCGGATCATCACGGTACTGGCTCAGTACATCAATCGCATTAAAGATGATATTGATGAGAACCTGCCTGATTTCATCCGCATAGCCGTACAATTCCATATCTTCGGCTACTTCCTTGATGATCCGGACTTTCGTGTCAAGGATGCTGGGATAAAGAAAGTTTAAAACTTCCTCAATCATCTTATTCAATGAGAAGACAGTTTTTTCTTTTCCAATCAGCTCTTTTTTTGATAGCAGCAAGAATTGTGAAATCCGGAAGTTCAGTTGTTCAAGCTCGCTTGAAATGATATCAAGATACTTCATATCTTGATGTTCAGATCTCAAGAGCTGGATGAAGCCCTGGATGGAAGTCAACGGATTGCGGAATTCATGTATGAAGCTAGAAGTCATTTGGCCGAGAAGCGTCAATCTGTCTTTATGTGTTGAATCGATGAATTGGTTCTTTTCCTCAATGATTTTGTTTTTCTGCTCATTATAATAAGATACGGCGTAATACAAAAAGGTATCAAAACAGTAATTGATCCGATTGATGGCCTCTTGCATTTCAGTCCATTCCATATTCAATTTATGGAGATGTGTGTATACAACGGAGCGTCCGGCATTGACATTGAAGACAAAATCGCCAATGTTAATGTCAGCGCGTACTCGTTCTTCACCTACCATAAAAGCAAGCTCTTGAATATGCTCTTCCAATTCTTCACTTGTTTTAGAAAAAACCGAGAGAATTACTTCATACATTCTCTCAGCGTTTTTGCTTATTTTTTCTTTATATGGATCATCTTCTGAAACGATTATTTTAACAGTCCAGTCGGCTATTAGATTTTCTCTTTCACTAGTCAGGAAGCTAAGCAATCGGTTATCCGTAATTGGCAGCATTTCATTAAGTCCCCCAGTTTTTCATTTCGGTATTAAAGATTCGAGGAAAACCTTAAAAACCCTTTGTCGAATATTAAGAACATCCGCAGAATTGAGTCGAATAGCTAAAAATGTGACAAAAGACCGATGTTTTTAGCAATACTGGATGAGATTTGTCAAATCTGTTCGACATCGACCGAAAAGTTTATCCTAGGACTTGTGATAATTTATTTAAAGTAGTATATTCATAGTGTAGAAACTAAATAATAACCACAAGGGGAGCTGCCAAGTGCAGCTGAGAGTGAGCGGCCGAGTTCTTACCCTTTGAACCTGTTAGTTAATGCTAGCGAAGGAATGTGGATGCGATAGGAAAGCAATCTTGGGAATCCTATATCGGTCCCCGGATTGCTTTTTTTGTTTCTGAAGCAGAAAAGGCGTGTTAGAAACGGACCTCATTCTGAAAAGAAGGAGGAACAAAATATGAAACAAAAACAAACTCTCTTTTTAGTGGAAATTGCCGTATTTTCCGCACTGGCTTATTTGCTGGATTTATTTTCCGGGTTCTTATTTTCAAGAATCTGGCCACAGGGCGGTTCTGTATCGATTGCGATGGTGCCTGTATTCCTGATGGCGTTCCGTTGGGGAATAAAGGGCGGGGCAATAACCGGGCTGTTGTTAGGCCTATTGCAATTCATTCTTGGCTTCTCACAAATTTACCACCCTGTACAGGGATTCATTGATTATTTGGTGGCTTTCACCGTACTTGGGATTGCCGGGATTTTCGCCAGACAGATTAAGGATAGCATCCAAAATGCCGATAAGAAGAAATGGATTGGCTTTATCATTGCTGGTACCTTCATTGGAAGCCTGCTCCGCTTTATTGCTCATTTCTTTTCCGGCTGGATCTTCTTTGGAGTTTGGGCGCCAGAAGGACAGCCAGCGTGGTTATATTCAATTATCTATAATGGCACATATATGATTCCTAGTATGATACTAAGTGCCATCATCATTATACTTGTCATCGGATATGCACCATCGAGGATGGTTAAGTCTGCACCTGTAAGCAATAAAATGTAAGAGAAAAGGGGAGCTGAACAGCTCTTCTTTTTTTATGTGTATACATACATGCATGGGTATTTGAGAAGTGGGAAATCATTCACAATAAAAATATTGTCAATTGTATGGAGTTTGCCTGAAATATAGAGTAAACCCTACTATATAGTGACGAATGTCACAGTGGAAGTTGCTTTGAATTGGTTAAATAAAGATAATCATTCTCATTTAGAAAATATGAAAGCTAAAGAGAGTATAAAAACTAACAAACTAAAAAAAGGTGATGGCTATGCTGGGAAAATTAAAGACTGGTGAAAAAGGCCGGATCATGAATATAGCTAGTGCTGATAAATTTGTCAGAAGAAGGTTGCTTGATTTGGGAATAGCGGAAGGATCTGAAGTGTGCGTGAAATGCATCCTGCCTTTTGGAGGACCTGTCATGGTTGAATCCTGCGGGCAGTGCATCGGCATTCGCCGAAAGGAAGCGCTAAGGATTGAAGTGGAGCGAGTATGATGAACATTGCGCTTATTGGAAACCCAAACACAGGAAAAACTTCATTGTTTAATAACTTAACAGGTTCCTATGAATATGTAGGAAACTGGAGCGGGGTAACGGTCGAAAAGAAAGTCGGTCTCCTTAAAAATGGCAAGGATCAGCTTATTGACCTTCCTGGAGTATATACACTCAATCCACTTTCAAAAGATGAAGGTGTCGTAACGAACTTTTTCTTGAATGAGCCATTTGAAAAACTTCTGAATATCCTGGACGCTTCGCAGTTAAGGCGAAATCTTCATCTTACTATGCAGCTATTGGAATACGGTGCACCAGTCATAATTGGCTTGAATATGCTGGATGTTGCAAAAAGCAGGGGTATTCAAATTGATCCTCATAAACTGTCTGAATCATTGGGTGTAGCAGTAGCTCCTGTGGTTGCAAGGACAGGTAAAGGGTGTAATGACCTTGCACAGATAGTGACTGGCGAGGCCGCAGGCAGTGGGAAAGCAAATTTCATCTATTATGGTAAAGCGATTGAAGCGGGTATCCTGGAGCTTGAGAACAAACTGGCCGGAAAAACACAACACCCGGTTCGCTGGCTTGCACTTCAGTTGTTTGAAGGAAATCCATATGTGAAAAGCTATCTGGCAACAATTTTGCCACAGAATGAGATTGACACATTGATTCACCATGTTTCTATAGCCGAACAGCAAAATACGGGCAGCAAACAAGCACTTGACGAGATAATTCACCGGAAGCGCAGTGAAGCAATCGATAAAATAGTATCTGCAGCAACAACCAGAACGGATAATAAAAAGGTTCCATTGACCGAGAAGGTTGACATGATCGTCACGAATAAATTTCTTGGCATCCCGATTTTCCTTATTTTGATGTACGTGATGTTCATGCTTACCTTTGACTGGCTTGGCTTCCCGCTGTCTGACGCATTGGATTCACTTCTGTCCGGACCAGTAACAACTGGGATTACAGCAGCACTGTCTGCAGCCGGTGCTTCATCATTCATCAAAGACCTGGTTCTTGATGGGATCGTAGCTGGGGTAGGGGGAGTCCTCGTCTTCGTACCGCAAATCTTCATATTGTTCTTTTTCATCTCCTTGCTGGAAGATTCAGGTTACATGGCCCGTGTCGCGCTGGTCATGGACCGCTTAATGGAATCGGTTGGCTTGAACGGTAAGGCCTTCATTCCGATGATGATCGGATTTGGCTGTAATGTACCTGGAATCATGGCAGCAAGGACCATCGAAACGCCAAAGGAAAGGCTGATGACCATTCTGTTGACACCGCTTATGTCCTGTTCTGCAAGGCTCCCAGTTTACGCTTTGTTTGTCGGGGCGTTCTTCCTGGAACATAAAGCAGCTGTGGTTTTAAGTTTGTATGTATTGGGAGTAGTGATCGCGCTTATTCTGGCAAAGGTATTCTCGGAGACACTTTTGAAAGGTGAAACGTCTGTATTCGTCATCGAACTCCCTCCTTACAGGCTTCCGCAGGCGAGAGCACTTTGGAGAAGCACATGGGATAAGGGAAAGGGATTCGTGAAGAAGGCAGGAACCTTCATTTTTGCCGGATCTGTCCTAATCTGGATGCTTGCTTACGCAGGTCCGGAAGGCGTGAATGTCAGCATGGATGACAGCTATCTAGCGCTGCTTGGAGGCATTTTCGCACCGATGTTCGCTCCTATTGGCTTTGGGACATGGCAGGCGAGTGCATCCTTATTCACCGGGTTTCTTGCAAAAGAATCAATCATTTCAACGATGAACATCATTTACTTCGTCCCTGATGAGGCAAGTCTGCAAGGTTTGCTTGCTGCTCATTACACACCCTTAGCCGCATACAGCTTCATGGTCTTTATCCTGCTGTACATTCCTTGTTTGGCAACTACTGCAACGATTTACAAGGAAACCGGTTCGAAACGCTGGACCGCTTTTTCAATCTTTTATGCCCTGGTTATCGCCTATCTGTTGTCTCTGACCATTTATCAAGGCGGCATGCTCTTTGGATTAAGCTAAGCAGGGAAGGAGGAAGGATTCATGATCGCAAACATCTTAATAGGCGGAGCCATATTCGGATATGCCGGCTGGGCCTTCTACCGATTCATCAAGAAAGCCAAGGAAGGGAAATGCGCTGCCTGCTCCATCAAAAGCTCCTGCTCAAGCAACTGCAGCGTCAGTGAGGAAAGACAGGCCAAATAAATTAAAAGGAGTGCAGATTCGTTACTGCATTCCTTTTTGCTTCTTAAAATAAAGTAGCTGCTTTTATATTTACATAGCCGAAAATAAAAAATATTTTTAATTCAAACTTATTTGGTGTAAAATTACACTAAAAGCAATTCAAAGGAATGATGCGGATGACAAGGGATGAAATCATAAGCAGGGTATCCGAAAAAGTGAGGGTACTTCGGGCCGAAGTTGGATATACACAAGATAAAATGGCTGATATCATTGGAATTTCCAAAAAGACGTTAGTCCAGATTGAAAAAGGCAGGGCTCAGGCTGGCTGGTCGACAGTCGTGGCCATAGCTGCCCTTTTCAGGGAAACAGAGACCATCCAGTTTTTGTTCGGAAATGAACCACTCGAAGTCCTTGAAACGATTGCCCATGAAGGCACAGATTATCGAAAAGAGAAAACATTGGGCGGCAAAGTCTGGTGGCGAGAAGTAACAAGGATTGGCGGATTCGTCATGCAGCAAAACATCCTCAGCCAGCATTACAGGATTCTGGATCACGATGATTTCCGGATTTTCAGCAGCTTCGAAGAAAAGGAAACATTGGAGCGGTTAGAAGAAATCGCAGCTGAAGCGTTGAACGAGTAATTCAAGAGGATAGAATGGAAAAAGCAGCCGGCGGGCTGCTTTTTTTTATTTCGCGATAAGCACATGGCAATGAGCGTTATTGGCAATTTTTTGACTTGCTCCGCCAAGAAGCTTACGCTTGATTCCTTCATTGCCGGACTGCCCAATGATAATCAAATCAGCATTTACACTATTGGCGTAATCCACAATACTCTCGGAAGGACTTCCTTCCAGGATGGAGTATTCAGTGTCGATATTGAGTGCATCCAGTTCCGCCTTTGCGTTATTGAAGGCTTTTTCAGAGCTGTGGGTAATGATAGAATGCTCTGTTTTTTCAAGTGCACCCTGCTCCATAGCCAGCGGTGGAACCTGGATTCCATCAGCAGGAAAATTGTTGATTGGCAGATGCTCAATAGGACGCTCATTCGTTTCCACCACTTCGCTTTTCACCTTTTCTTCAAAAACATGTCCAACATACAATTTGACGCCCTCTTTATTAGCCGTAAATTCCTTTGCCAATTGCAAGGCCTTCTTGCCTCCATCAGAATCATCGTAAGCAAGTACAATGTTTTTTATTCCAGCCATATAGATCAACCTCCAATATTAATACTTCTTATAGTTTAATACCCACTTTTAAAAAAGAACTAACTCATCCTAAAAATTTCCGAATCGATTTGGTACTCCTCATAAATGGGTGGATATTAGAGGTAGAGAGCTTGGTATTCGGTCAATATGCCTTTTATAAGTATGAGATTTTGTCTAAAGTGCCACCATGTTCGGACAAAATTACGTCCCAAGCAAGAGATTTTGTCTGAAGTGCCACCATGTTCGGACAAAATCATGTCATAAGCATAAGGTTTTGTCTGAAGTGCCACCGTGTTCGGACAAAATCATGTCATAAGCATAAGGTTTTGTCTGAAGTGCCACCGTGTTCGGACAAAATCAAGTCACAAGCATAAGGTTTTGTCTGAAGTGTCACCGTATTCGGACAAAATTACGTCCCAAGCAAGAGATTTTGACTGAAGTCCCACCATGTTCGGACAAAATCACGTCCCAAGCATAAGGTTTTGTCTGAAGTGTCACCGTATTCGGACAAAATTACGTCCCAAGCAAGAGATTTTGTCTGAAGTCCCACCCTGTTCGGACAAAATCACGTCCCAAGCATAAGATTTTGTCTGAAGTCCCACCGTGTTCGGACAAAATCATGTCCCAAACGTGAAATTTTGTCTGAAGTGCCACCATGTTCGGACAAAATCATGTCCCAAGCAAGAGATTTTGTCTGAAGTGCCACCGTGTTCGGACAAAATTACGTCCCAAGCAAGAAATTTTGTCTGAAGTGCCACCGTGTTCGGACAAAATCACGTCCCAAGCAAGAGATTTTGTCTGAAGTGCCACCATGTTCGGACAAAATCACGTCCCAAGCAAGAGAAGTTGTCTAAAGTGCCATCGTGTTCGGACAAAACAACGTATTAATCAAGGGTTTTTATCCGATGAGAATCTTTGTGAGATGAGATTGTTACCTCAACCTCGCCTCTGCACTAGGATTTTAATCAGGAGTCCCCAAAACCAGAAAACGAGAGTATATTCATTGGCCCTCTTGCTTGCTTATATGTCTTTTTTCCTCATAATTAGGCAATTTGTGTTAATGACTTTTAAAAATGGGTAAAAGAAAGTGTCATATTTATAAACTATTTTTAAAAGGTTGGGGTGCTCAGTGAGCAAAAATTCAATATTTACAAGTTTTCTAAGAGGCTGGAAAAGACTGCATATGAATCAGGTGCTGGTATTGTCAGTTTCGACAGCGGTACTGGCATTCTTGAGTTTTTTTCACGTATATTCTGAGGGGGCTGACATTAGCGCATTGAATGATGATATGGCACAGTCAACAGTCATCTATGATGCGAATGGTGAAGTCGCCAGCAAGATTTCGGCACTGAAAAATGAGGGAATCAAAATAGAGGATGTGCCGGATCATGTCAAAAATGCCGTCATCGCGATAGAAGACCACCGTTTTTATGAACACGATGGGGTAGACCTGGTGGGAATATCACGGGCATTCGTCCAGAATGTTAAAGCAGGCAGCATTGTCGAAGGTGGAAGTACAATTACGCAGCAATTGACAAAAAATGCTTTGTTATCGAGCGAAAAGACTTATAAGAGGAAGCTCGAAGAATTTTTTATGGCGAGAGAGATTGAAAAGCAATATTCCAAAGATGATATCATGCAAATGTACTTGAACCGAATTTATTTTGGTAATGGTTCGTGGGGAATTAAAAGGGCTGCTATGGGTTACTTTGGAAAGGACGTTAAAGATCTTTCCATCAGCGAAGCAGCCATGCTTGCTGGCTTGATCAAGGCGCCGTCTGCACTTGATCCCAATAGGAATTATGAAGAAGCGATTGAAAGAAGGAATCTTGTCCTTCAAATGATGAAAACACATGGCTTCATTAAGGAAGAAGAATATAAACAGGCAGTAGCCGAAAAGATTGTCCTGAATGAAGATGGAGCAGATCCATTGCGCGGGAAGTATCCATATTATGTAGATCACGTCATTGATGAAGCAATTAAGAAATACGGTCTGACACAGGAAGAAGTTTTGACAGGCGGATTGCAAATCTATACTGAACTGGATGTAACTATGCAATCAGCTGTGGAAACGACTTATGCTAAGGATGATTTGTTCCCAAAAGGTACGGAAAAACAAATCGTCCAAAGTGGCGCTGTACTGGTCGATCCTAAAACCGGTGGCATTCGTGCCCTTGTAGGAGGCCGCGGTGAGCATGTATTCAGGGGATATAATCGTGCAACACAGCTAAAAGCGCAGCCAGGCTCAACCATGAAGCCACTTGCCGCATATGCACCAGCACTTGAAGAAGGCTGGGGCGTTACGGACATGCTTAAAGACGAAGAGATGGAATTCAAAGATTACAAGCCTCAAAACTACAATGACAAATATAAAGGCGAAGTTCCTATGTATGAAGCATTGAGAGATTCATTGAATGTGCCTGCTGTATGGATGTTGGATGAAATAGGGATAGTCAAAGGCATGGAATCCGTAAAGAACTTTGGCATTAATCTTGATCCAAAGAACGATCGCAATCTTGGCCTTGCGCTTGGAGGCTTATCGACGGGGGTCTCACCGGTTACTATGGCTGAAGCATATTCTGCATTTGCCAACAAGGGCGAGCGTCATGAAACTCATGCTATAACTAAAATTATTGATAAAGAAGGCAATGTAATTGTTGAATATAAAGGGAAGAAGAGCAAGGCAGTTTCAAAAGAGACCGCTGAAAAAATGACGACAATGCTTCTTGGTGTCGTCCAGGATGGCACAGGAAAAGGTGCGCAAATTCCTGGAAGAGAATTAGCGGGCAAGACCGGATCAACACAGGTTCCGATTGAAGGTGTCAAAGGAACGAAGGATCAGTGGTTTGTAGGGTATACCCCACAGCTTGTTGGCGCTGTATGGGTTGGTTATGACAAAACAGATAAAGAACACTTCTTAACTACTACAAGCAGTGAAGGAGCCGCCCTGGTTTTCAAAGACTTTATGTCGGAAGCATTGAAAAATACAAAAGCAGAATCCTTCAATGTTACTCCACTGTCAAAGTATATTGAGGAACACAAGAGGAAGCAGCGTGCCAAGTCTGTAAAAGAGTTGGAAGCAAGAATCAAAAAGGAATCTGAAAAGCTTAAAAAGCAATGGGAAGAAGCAAAAAAGAAGCTAAAAGACAAAAAAGAAAAACCGAAAGAAGAAGCAAAAAAGAAAAAAGAAACAAATACTGAATCTGCCGGAGCGTCCACGAATTCTGAGAAAAGCAATGATACCGAAGAAAAGAATGGTACTGGAGATACCAAAGATTCTGGTGGAAATGGCGGAAGCGAAGGAGATACCAGTGGTGAAGGAGATACTGGCGGTGAAGGGGATACCGGCGGTGAAGGAGATACCGGCGGTGAAGGAGACACCGGCGGTGAAGGGGATACCGGCGGTGAAGGAGATACCGGCGGTGAAGGAGATACTGGCGGTGAAGGAGACACCGGTGGCGAAGGAGATACCGGCGGTGAAGGAGATACCGGTGGTGAAGGAGACACCGGAGGTAATGGAGACACCGGGGGATCAGGAGACGACGGATCGTCTGATGATAAAGAAAAAGAAGATGATAGTAATAACTAATGCGAACAAAGCACAGGAGAACGATCTCCTGTGCTATTTTTATTGTTAATATCCCTCAATCAGCAAAACTAGGAATAGAGCTTTAAAAAAAGACCTGCATGGAGGCAGGTCTTTACTAAAATCATATTATAATAAGCTTAAAAGGAAACCGATCACGACGACAGCGCCGATGATCATTAGAATGGTTCTTACCACGAAACTTCACCTCAGTCATTAGTTGGTCTGTTATTGGGATTATATTTGGAATGATTCGGAAGACTCGATCAGTCGTTTGCGTTTCACGCGTAGTACAGATGCCTCATTTGTCAGCAGCTTAGTAAGCTGATTCAATTTCGGTTCTACATCTGTGCCTTCCATAATAATTTTTAAAGTTGTATTTGGTTCTACAGTAAGCAGGAACGATACAAGTTTGGATAACGACGTCGCTTCAACTGCCTTTTGGCGGCTGTAAAGGTAAGTGGTACCGTCCAATTTCTTGGCAGCCTGATAGATTTCAAGCATTTTTTTCATTGTGAATCTTTTCTGGACCATAACATTAGATGACATAATTTCTTTCATGTATATATAACTCCTTTAGTGAATCATTTTTATTAGGTTAATAGAGTAATACCCGGTTAAATTGATTTGAAAACCTTTAGAAGTGAATTTGGGCTAAGTTGGCATGCGATTAGGCGTTAGCAGACAGACGCTGTCTCAGGCGCAGGGACACTCGGTCTCTGGATGTAGAAAGAAACGGTCAGGAGAAAGTGTATTGTTCCCATGAGATTAAGCTAATATGAAGCTAACAAAAGAGATGCGAGGAGAAATCATTATGAAAAAATTTGTGGAGATTTTCAGGAACAAGAGTTTCACGAAGTTATTTTTGGCTAACTTCACATCCCAGATGGGCAGTACGATCGGCCTGACAGCTTTCATGTTTTTCTTGCTGGACCGTTTCAGCTCCCAGCCTGCTTATGCGACTATTACCGAACTGATGTATTCGCTGCCAATGCTAGCGGTGTTTTTCCTGATCGGAGTGCTCGCTGACAGGATGGATCGGCAAAAAATAGCGGTTTACTGCGATTGGATAAGTGCCGCATTATCTCTTGGATTGATTGCTGCAATTTATGTTGGCTGGATGCCACTTGTCTTTGCTGTCTTGTTCTTGCGGAGTGCAGTTCAAAAATTCTTTTTCCCGGCCGAACATGGTATGGTACAGGGGATCTTGAAGAAAGACGACTACACAACAGCAGCCGGTTTGAATCAGCTCGTGATGAGCCTATTCATGCTGTTCGGCAATGGCCTGGGAGTTCTCGCATACTGGTCAATAGGCATTTACGGAGCTATTTTAGTGGATACTTTGTCATTCATTATTAGTGCATTACTCATCCAAAGGACGGTTGTTCCGCATGAGGCCCGACTTCCTAATGGCACTCATTCTCTGAAGGATTTGAACCTTAAAATGGTCTTCAGGGATTTTAAACACGGCTTTATATATGTAATGAGCAGCAAATTGCTTTTTACTTTGATCATTGGATTTTTCATTTTTGGGATCGTCAATGGCGGCTTCTCGGTAATGCCGATTTTTATTCTCAAATATAAGCTTGCTCCTGAAACGTATGAGCAGTACTCGATTGTGGTCGGTTTCGTGTTCGGAATCGGCGTCCTGATTGGCAGCTTCATTGCATCCTTGCTTTCTCAAAAAATCAAGCTCTATCACCTGATTTCTATAGGTCTGCTGATTGCAGGCAGCTTCACGGCTCTTGCGTCACTGCCCAACAACATTTATCTGTTCTTAGGTCTCTTGTTTATCTCTGCTCTGGCATTGCCGCTTATAAATATCGGGATCGGAGGCTGGCTTCCAAGCATCATCGATCCGAAAATGATGGGCAGGGTCCAGGGGCTAATCAGTCCGCTTAACATGCTGTCCCATTCGCTGACGCTTGCTTTCATCGCTTACAGTTTTCCTTCACTGCTTACAATTGAAATGCTGTATTGGATTGTCGGTGGCTGTCTTGCGATCGTAGGAGTATTTTACATGATGGTTCTGCCAAAGCTCGCCGAGGAGAGTGAGCCTGCTGTTAAAGAGACAGCTGTCGAGCAGGGGGTATAGAAAAGTTCTTTCGGGGGCTTTTTTGGCTTTTAATTTCTAGGCAATAAAATTTTTATAAAAATCTTTGAACGATTCTTTACTTTGTACGTCTTAATAATAAATAATCAATTAATAGATTATTTTTGGGGTGGCGGGGAAAGAGAGGCATGCTTTGATGGATGAGAAAGAGTTAATCAATAGCGCTAAAAAAGGCGACCACCGATCGTTTGCTGTGCTGTTCAGGAATCATTATCCCCTGCTGGTAAAATACCTGATGAAAATAACGATGAATCCTGATATCGCTGAGGAAATTGCACAAGCAACGATGGCTAAATGCGTAGAGAAAATTCATTTATTCAATGGGAAATCGAAATTCTCGTCATGGCTGATCAGCATAGCAACGAATTTGTTTATTGATCAGCAGCGGAAAAAGAAGCGTGAGCGGGAATGGAACGAGGGTGAAGCAGCATCGCGCAAGCTGCAGTGGCATATGGAATCGAATAATGAAGAATGGACAGATGCACTGGCTGCACTATCCAGGCTGACAGATGAAATGCGTATCCCTCTAATCCTTAAGCATTATTATGGGTATTCGTACGATGAGATTGGCGAAATCCTGAATATCGCCGCAGGTACTGTAAAGTCTAGAGTCCACCATGGGCTTTTAGCTGTTAGAAGGGAGCTGAAAGTAGATGAAAAACCAAAAGGGCACCTCGTCAAGCGTTGAAAATAATGATACGGAATTTTTTGATACCATCAGCGCCATCAATAATGGATTGGACAAACTGGACTCCATGGACACTTATATTCCGGATGATAAATGGTTCGAGCAAATGGTCCTGAATCAACAGGAAATCCAGAAGAAGAAATATCGCCGCGAATTGGCGTTGTTCATATTGAGCGCCATGCTGATTTTAAGCGGAGTGATCTTCACCCTGCTGGAATTGCCGACATTGTTCTACATGCTCCAGGCAGTGACGCTCGTGATTACAGTGGTCTATAGTTATAAAGGAGTGCAAAAGCAGGTGGATAGCAGATGAACGAGGAATTATCACCTGTCTTGCTCGCCTTAGTTGTATTGATTTTATTGGCGCAGAGCATCTTTCTTTTTACAAATGCCCGGAAACATGGGCATAACTATTGGCTTTGGGGAATTCTTGGATTAATACAGGCACCGATGCCGCTGCTTTTTTATTTGCTGTTTGCGCGAAAAATTTGGCGCAGATAGACATAAAAGAATGAAAATGATGAAAAATAGTGAAAAGTTAGAATTGACATTGTCACTGGTAAGGTGATAACCTTACAAAGGAATGGAAAAAATAACTAAAAGGAGGGTTACCGATATGAACATTGTAGCAATTGTAAAATACGCTCAACTTAATAAACGTAACCCATCCTTCTGCTATAATTGATTTTATAATCAAGTTGCTTTGGGACTGCAAAGGCATGGGTTGCGCATCTGCGTGACGTATGCCTTTTTCTGTCTTTATCGATTGATTCAGGACATATCGCATGCCGCGGTATGTCCTTTTTCATGTAAAGAAGATTTCCATTCCAAAAAATAACGAGGAGGAACGAAAATGAGCAAATTAAATGTGAAGAAACTAGTTAAAAAGGAATATCTGGAAAGTGGGTAGTCAGATTTTTTAAATAGATAGATGTTGAATATTATTCCCGGAAATGTCCAGCTTCAGCGCCTAGCCCCTCGAGTCGCTTCGGTCCGCCCAGCGAAGTCAAAAACCGACTTCACCGGTCGGCCCTCCTGCGCTTGTCGGGGCTGACCAAGGCGCTTGCGCTTTTCGGGTAAGGAGTGATTGTTGATGTTATCGGTTTTATCAAAGTTAAGCTGGTTTTTTAAAGAAAACTGGAAGAGATATAGTGTCGCGATTTCCTTGCTGATCTTTGTCGGCATACTTGATGTGCTGCCGCCTAGAATCGTAGGGATGGCGATTGATGCAATCCAGCTTGGTTCCATGAGCCAGGCATTAATCTTTAAGTATATAGGCGGCCTCATGCTGATTACGGTTGTCTCTTATTTCATCACTTATATTTGGATGTATCAGTTATTTGGCGGGGCGTTCCTGATTGAACGGAAGCTCAGGACTCGGTTTATGAAGCATTTGCTGAAAATGACACCAACGTTCTTCGAAAAGAACCGGACAGGTGACTTGATGGCAAGGGCTACGAATGATCTGAAGGCAATATCCATCACCGCAGGTTTTGGAGTCTTGACCCTAGTTGATTCAAGCATATTCATGCTGACAATCCTGTTCACGATGGGTTTTTTCATCAGCTGGGAGCTGACACTGGTTTCCATCATCCCGCTGCCGATCATGGCATATCTAATTAATATTTACGGCAAAAGGATCCACTCCAAATTCACTTCTGCCCAGGATGCGTTCGGTGAGCTGAATGACCGGGTGCTTGAATCGGTTTCAGGAGTAAGAGTCATCAGGGCTTATGTCCAGGAAAAGGCGGATGAAGCAAGATTCCATGAATTGACTGAAGATGTTTACCGAAAAAATGTCGAGGTCGCAAAAATTGATTCTTTGTTTGAACCAACGATCAAAATCCTGGTTGGTTTGAGTTATCTGATTGGCTTAGGATATGGAGCCTTTCTTGTTTTCCAGCAAAAGCTGACGCTGGGAGAGCTTGTCAGCTTTAATGTGTATCTTGGAATGCTTATTTGGCCGATGTTCGCGATTGGGGAATTAATCAATGTCATGCAGCGGGGCAATGCGTCTCTTGACCGCCTGAATGAAACATTATCTTACAAGGAGGATGTTGCCGATCCAGCCAAACCGGTGGAAGGTAATGACCCGGAATATCTACAGATGTCTGAGTTCACGTTCAAATATCCTTCCTCAAATGTGAATAATCTCCACCAGATTAAGTTGCATTTAAACCGTGGTGAAACGCTGGGAATAGTGGGCAAGACGGGAAGCGGCAAGACAACGTTGATTAAACAGCTGCTGAGGGAATATCCAGAAGGTGAAGGCAACCTGCTTGTATCAGGAGTGCCAATCCAGGAGCACAGCCTGAGACAAACGAGGGGCTGGATGGGTTATGTTCCGCAAGAAAACATCCTGTTCTCTCGTTCGGTCAAGGAAAATATCATGTTCGGGAATCCAATGGCTTCCGAAGAAGATTTACAAGAGATCATTGACCTGGCTGCTTTCCGCAAGGATTTAGAGATGCTGCCTGAGGGGCTTGAGACACTTGTCGGTGAAAAAGGGGTCGCACTCTCCGGCGGCCAGAAGCAGCGTATTTCGATTGCAAGGGCTTTAATCAAGGACCCGGAAATCCTGATCCTAGATGATTCGCTTTCAGCAGTCGACGCAAAAACGGAAAAGAAAATCATAGATAATATCCGCAGGGAGCGGAATGCAAAAACAACCATCATTACCACTCACAGAATGTCTGCAGTAGAGCATGCTGACCACATCGTTGTGCTGGAGGATGGAAAAATAATCGAAGAAGGTACGCACAACGAATTGATAGCTGCTCAAGGCTGGTATTATGAACAATATATCAAGCAGCAGGCAGCAGCAGTCGAAGAGGAGGTGCACTCCATATGAGTACAGGAAAAAGACTGTTTAATTACGCGTTAAATTATAAGAAGATCATCCTGATTGCTCTTGCGATGCTGACGGTCGCTGTTGTCGCTGACCTTGCAGGGCCGTTCATCGCAAAGCGGATGATTGATAATCACATTTTAGGGATCGAATCGGTTTGGCATAAAACCGAAGCAGGTGAAGATGCCGTTGAATACAATGGCAGTTTTTACACGAAGGATAGCGCTACAGGCAATTCTGATACTGCAAGGATTTTTCAGGTAGGAAGGTATTTTGTCTTTGTGGATGGTGAAGTCGAATTCGATGGAAGCAGGAGCTACGAGGATGGTGTGCTAACCATCAGCAAAGGAGCAAAAGCTGCGCAATATGAAGCAGAGATATTGTCAGGCGATGATTTGATGAGTTTTTACAAGCCGGAAATACCGAATATTATTAAGCTGCTATCGTTTTATTTCGGCTTGCTTGTCATTGCATCAATCTTCCAATATGGGCAGAGGTTTTATTTGCAGAAGTCAGCCAACAGGATCATCCAAAAGCTGAGGGAGGATGTCTTCAGACAAATCCAGCGGCTGCCGATCCAGTATTTTGACAATCTGCCAGCAGGGAAGGTCGTTGCCAGGATTACGAATGATACGGAGGCAATCCGTGAATTGTATGTCACCGTCCTGTCAACGTTCTTTACAAGCTTCATCTATATTACAGGCATCTATATTGCCTTGTTCATCCTTAATGCGAAGCTTGCAGCCATTTGTCTGCTGCTATTGCCGATCCTGTTTGTATGGGCAAAGCTATATCGTAAATACGCATCAAAATATAATCATGTGATTCGCTCGCGGGTGAGTGACATTAACGGGATGATCAATGAGTCCATTCAGGGCATGAGCATCATCCAGGCTTTTAGCCGTGAAAAAGAAACGCAGCAGGAATTCGAAACGTTGAACAAGGAGCATTTTACTTATCAAAATAAATTGTTAAGTTTGAACTCCTCCACCTCACATAATCTTGTGGGAGTATTAAGGAATATCGTCTTCGTGGCGTTCATCTGGTATTTTGGCGGCGAGGCGCTGCAGCCGTCATCCGCGATTTCACTCGGTATGCTTTATGCGTTCGTTGATTATATCAACCGTTTGTTCAATCCTGTCCAGGGGATCGTCAACCAGCTGGCTAACCTTGAGCAGGCACTGGTCGCCGGAGAGCGGGTGTTCGATCTGATGGATGAGGAAGGAATCAATGTAAGTGACCAAGAGATTCCCCGCTATAAAGGAAATGTTCTTTTTGATCATGTTTCCTTCGGTTATAAAGAAGGCGAATATGTGCTGAAGGATCTTTGCTTTGAGGCAAAGCAGGGTGAAACGGTGGCACTCGTGGGCCATACGGGCTCTGGCAAAAGCTCGATCATGAACCTGTTGTTCAGGTTCTATGACCCGCAGGAAGGGCAGATTAAGATTGACGGGATGGATATTTCAGAAATGCCTAGGCAGACATTGCGTAATCACATGGGCATCGTCCTCCAGGATCCGTTCTTGTTCACTGGCACAATAGCATCAAACGTCAGTCTTGATCACCCAGGCATCACGAGGGAAACCGTTGAAAAAGCGTTGGCAAGCGTCGGAGCAGACAGAGTCCTGAAAAATCTTGAAAAAGGGTACGATGAGCCGGTGATCGAAAAAGGCAGTACGCTATCAAGCGGGCAGAGACAGCTGATTTCTTTTGCCAGAGCATTGGCCTTCAATCCCGCCATCCTGATACTTGATGAAGCGACATCAAGTATTGATACAGAAACCGAAGCGATCATCCAGGAAGCAATGGATGTCCTAAAAGAAGGCAGGACGACGTTCATCATTGCCCATCGATTGTCGACGATCCGCAATGCAGACCAGATACTTGTTCTGGATAGAGGTAGGATTGTCGAAAAAGGAAACCATGAGCAGCTGATGGAACTGAAAGGGAAATACTTTCAAATGTATCAGCTGCAGCTTGGCAATAAAGTTAAGGCAGGTTAAAGGATTCCGCGCCCAATATTGTTTGGGTGCGGATTTTTTATGTTTATTTTTCCAATTCATGGTTGAAGGTGCAATTATCATTAATAATGGTGCAATTATTTCAATTCACGGTGCAATTATCAGCTATGTTGGTGCGATTATTATCTTTCTCGGTGCAATTACACTCTTCATTAGTGCAATTATCGTCATTCTTCCTACTAACATCAATTTCTTATGTGAAATAAATGTCTTTCTTCGTACTAACACAATATTTATTATGTAAAATAAACTTCTTTCTGGTGCAAACATCAAATTTCCAAGTGAATATCGTGATTTTCGCTGCAAATGAATGATGTATTTTGGGCTGGATCAAAGTCTATTCGCAATAAAACGCGAGCAAAGGGGACTATGAGAAACGTCACTTCGTTTTTGGTTTTTGTCACAGAATGTTACGAAACCCCCCCGTTGTCTTTAGGCTTCCTGTGGTAATTTAATAATAAACACATATAAATCAGGAGGTTGTCAAGATGGCGGAGTTCGCAGTAACATTAAGCATCGCAAGCATCATGATCCTGGGCTATTATATAGGCTATGCAATTTATAAGGCATAATCTGGAGCGGAAATAGACATAATGTAAAGCGGAAGCAGCAATCATGGCTGCTTCCGCTTTTTCGTTCGCCTAAGTGCACTTTTCTGTCATTTCTTTTTTAAAACAGGTATCCTATAGGCGAAAATGTTTTAAATGTTTTGATAAGTTAATAATTAGATTGAGGAGGGATCGTGTTGTCAGAATATCGGGTTGAAAGAGATACGATAGGTGAAATCAATGTGCCGGCAGATAAATACTGGGGTGCGCAAACACAGCGAAGCAAGCAAAATTTCAAAATTGGTACTGAAAAAATGCCGATTGATGTGATTTATGCTTTTGCGGAAGTCAAGAAAGCTGCAGCCAATGTGAATGCTGCCTCCGGAAGGCTATCAGAATCAAAAGCGAAGGCAATCGAGAAAGCTTGCGATGAAATCCTTTCAGGGGAATTCGATACACATTTTCCGTTAGTCGTATGGCAGACGGGAAGCGGTACTCAATCCAATATGAACGTAAACGAAGTGGTCGCAAGAAGGGCGAGTGAACTGCTGGCAGATCAAGGTTCAGATGAAAAAGTCCATCCAAACGATGATGTAAACATGTCACAGAGCTCGAACGATACATTCCCGACCGCGATGCATATCGCCGCTGTAAAAAAAGTAACAGGGGAGGTACTGCCTGCACTGGAGCTTTTTAAAGAGACATTGAAGAAAAAAGAGCAAGAATTCAATGACATCATTAAAATTGGCAGGACACATCTCCAGGATGCGACTCCATTGACGCTAGGACAGGAGATTAGCGGCTGGAAAGCGATGCTGGAGAAAAATGAACAGATGATTATGGATGGGCTGAAATACGTAAGGGACCTGGCAATCGGCGGTACTGCTGTAGGTACAGGGATTAATGCAGCAAAAGATTTTGGAGACCAGGTAGCAAAGCAGCTTGCCGCACAAACAGGCGAGACATTCTATTCCGCTCCAAATAAGTTCCATGCGCTGACTTCTCATGATGAAATCGTGTTCCTTCATGGAGCGTTCAAAGGACTTGCGGCTGACTTGATGAAAATAGCCAATGATGTTCGCTGGCTCGCAAGCGGTCCAAGAAGTGGAATAGGGGAACTCTCCATTCCGGCAAATGAACCAGGAAGTTCGATTATGCCAGGAAAGGTCAATCCAACCCAAAGCGAAGCATTGACAATGGTGGCAACCCAGGTTTTCGGAAATGACGCGACAATTGGATTTGCAGCAAGCCAGGGGAATTTTGAATTGAATGTTTTTAAACCGGTCATCATTTATAACTTCCTGCAAAGCGCAAGGCTTTTGGCAGACGGAATGAGATCTTTCAACGACAACTGTGCAGAAGGTATTGAAGCGAACCTTGACGTGATTTCAGGCCATGTAGAGCGATCATTAATGCTTGTAACTGCTTTGAATCCACACATTGGATATGAAAAAGCAGCAGAAATTGCCAAGCTCGCTTTCAAACAAAACACAACCTTGAAAGAAGCGGCGATTAAAACGGGGTATTTAACATCAGAGCAGTATGACGAATGGGTCAAGCCAGAAAAGATGATTTAACGAATTGAAGATTAACCATAGTCTGTGCTTGAATCAAAAGACAAATTAAAAGGCCCCCTGGTGTAAGGGGGCCTAAGCCAGTCTATTTAATTATTGTTAATTAGCGTGCAGAACCGCCAAGTTGTTGCTCTGCCATTTGTACAAGACGCTTAGTGATTTCTCCACCAACTGAACCGTTAGCACGAGAAGTAGTTTCGCCACCAAGTTGTACACCAAATTCAGTTGCGATTTCGTACTTCATTTGATCAAGAGCTTGTTGAACACCAGGAACTAATAATTGATTAGAGTTGTTGCTACTAGCCATTAATATTTCCTCCTTTGTGTTTTTCATTGTTGTATTTGGGTTAGTATTGGAATTGAACCAATCATGGCTTTTTGCCATGCCGCCTGGTTTAACCCGCGATCTGAATTTGGCTGGGCTAGCCGGATTTGCACCGGCGCGCGTATTAGCTGCCTTCTAAGGCTTAACCCAATGACTTTATTCCGTTGTTGTTGCTGCGTTGTTTTCTGTTGCTGTTTTATTAATAACTAGTATGTTTTGTTTTGAAAAGTTTATGCGCTAATCGATTAAGGTAATTAATTCCAGAAAGATACTTCTACATAACCATCTCTATTCAACGCAAACTATCAATAACAGGAAAGCAGGAAGGATGAAGAAAATGGGGATGTGCCCGATTTGCAATGGCTTCAAGACCATCATTCCAGAGTGTCCAAACTGCAGCGGCAGCATGGAGAACAATGGACGGGAAGCGGATTTTTATGATGATTATAGTCCTTATATGCCAATCGACCAAATGAAACTCGAAGATGGATATCCGCACGATTTTGCAGAAGGGAAATGCCCGCATTTGTTCAAATGTACAAATTGCGGTTCAAGCCAGGTATATTTAATTAAGGAATAAGGCTTCACATTACATGAAACTGAAAAAAGCAACCGCGTTGGCGGTTGCTTCAGACTGTAGACAAACTCGATGGAAATCGAGCTTGTCTACAGTCTTTTTTTGGGTTGGTGCTGAAATGGGGGCTGTTGATTTCCGTTCCAGGCGCTTCGCTTTCCGCGGGGCTGGCGGTGAGCCTCCTCACCGCCGTTGGCGTCTGCGGGGTCTCACCTGTCCAGCTGAGCCCGCAGGAGTCTACGCGCCTTCCACTCCAATCAACAGGACTTACAAACTTAACGTGGAACTAAACATAAGTCTATTTTAAAATAGATACATATAACGCTTGAGGTGATGAAGATGCTTTCAAAGAACAATCCAATCCAACGAGATCAATTAGAAATGGTTGCTTTAGACCAACTGGTTCCTATGGAACATTTAGTCCGTAAAATGGAAGCAGCCATAGATTTTTCTTTCATTTATGACTTGGTGAAAGATGTGTATTCGGAAGTAGGGCGCCCAAGCATTGACCCTGTGATTTTAATTAAACTCACTTTTATTCAATATACCTTTGGCATTCGTTCCATGCGCCAGACCATTGCCGAAGTAGAAACGAATATGGCTTACCGCTGGTTTTTGGGTTATGGATTCCATGATAAAGTGCCCCACTTCTCCACCTTCGGGAAGAATTACGAACGCCGTTTTAAAGACACTGATTTGTTTGAACAGATTTTCTATCGAATTCTTAAGACCGCAGCTGATAAGAAACTTATTAGTGCAGAACACGTCTTCATTGATTCAACCCACGTTAAAGCAAGTGCGAATAAGCATAAATTCGAGAAGAAAGTAGTGCGGAAGGAAACACGGGCGTATCAAGAGAAACTCCAGGAAGAAATCAATCAAGATCGGGAAGAACATGGGAAGAAGCCTTTTCCTCCTGATAAATTCGACAAGGAAGAATCGAAGGAAATAAAGGAAAGCACGACCGATCCGGAGAGTGGATACTACGTCAAGGATGAACGGACAAAGCAGTTTGCCTACTCCTTTCATGCGGCATCAGACCGAAATGGATTTGTCCTAGGAACAATTGTGACACCTGGTAACACCCATGACAGCCTGATCCTTGAACCACTGGTAGAACAAGTAATAGAGAAAGTTGGAAAGCCCAAAGCCGTTGCGGCCGACGCAGCCTATAAAACTCCAGCCATTACGAAGTTTCTGTTTGAAAATGAAATAACTCCGGCTTTGCCTTATACCCGACCACGAACGAAGGACGGATTCTTCCGTAAATATGACTATGTATATGACGAATTTTATGACTGTTACTTGTGTCCTGCCGGTGAGATCCTAAGGTATTCCACCACTACAAAAGAGGGATATCGTGAGTACAAATCTCCCAAACATATCTGCGCCACCTGCCCATTTTTAGCGCAATGTACAGAAAGCAAAGACCACCAAAAGGTGGTAACGCGCCACATCTGGCATGAGTATTTGGAAGAGGCAGACCATTTAAGGCACCAATCAGAAGTAAAACAAATCTATGCGAAGCGCAAAGAAACCATTGAGCGCGTATTCGCAGATGCAAAAGAAAAGCATGGCATGCGTTGGACAACCCTAAGGGGACTTAAAAAATTGTCGATGCAGGCGATGCTTACTTTCGCTGCATTGAATTTGAAGAAGATGGCCAACTGGACATGGAGAAGTCCAGTAATGGCCTAAAAGTATAGGAAAGAGAGTCTATTTCCTTTGAAAAATTCGATGAAATCCAAAAAGGGGTTCGGAATGAGAGCATTCCGAACCCCTTTTGTCTACAAACTGAAGCAACCGCGTTGGCGGTTGCTTTTTTGATCGTCCGTTATTAAGGACGGATTCTCTTTTCAGTTTCAGCATCAAAGAAGTGAACTTTATTCATATCGAATGCCAGTTCAATTACTTGGCCCGGAGTTACATCAGAGCGGGAATCCACACGTGCAACAAAGTCTTGGCCCTCGAATTGAGAGTAGATCATCGTTTCTGCACCAGTTAATTCGGAAACTTCAACAGTTGCTTTAATTGTTGCACCTTGAGAAGCATCAATAAATACAGGCTCATCATGAAGGTCTTCAGGTCTTACACCAAGGATGATGTCCTTGCCTACATAGCCTTGTGCACGAAGGACTTTCATTTTACCTTCAGGAATAGCGATTGAAGAGTTGTTGATTGTGAATTTGCCTTCTTCAAGCTTTCCAGAGAAGAAGTTCATAGAAGGAGATCCGATGAAACCGCCAACGAAGACGTTTTCAGGGTTTTCGTAAACTTCCTTTGGAGCTCCAACCTGCTGGATGATTCCATCTTTCATGACGACAAGGCGCGTTGCCATTGTCATTGCTTCAGTCTGATCGTGTGTTACATAAATAGTTGTCGTATCCAGGCGGCGGTGAAGCTTTGCGATTTCTGCACGCATCTGTACACGAAGCTTTGCATCAAGGTTTGATAAAGGTTCGTCCATCAAGAATACTTTTGCGTCACGGACGATTGCACGTCCCAAAGCAACACGCTGGCGCTGACCGCCTGAAAGTGCTTTTGGCTTACGATCCAAGTAAGGCTCTAGACCAAGGATTTTCGCTGCCTCTTTAACGCGGCGGTCGATTTCGTCCTTAGCGAACTTGCGAAGCTTCAATCCGAAAGCCATGTTATCGTAAACTGTCATGTGCGGATATAGTGCATAGTTCTGGAAAACCATTGCAATGTCGCGATCCTTAGGAGGAACGTCGTTCACGCGCTTTCCATCAATATAGAAATCGCCTTTTGAGATTTCCTCAAGACCAGCGATCATACGTAGAGTCGTAGATTTACCGCAGCCGGATGGACCAACGAATACGATGAATTCTTTGTCCTGGATGTGAAGGTTGAAATCTTCAACTGCAGTTACTTTGTTATCATAAATTTTATAAATGTGATCTAATTTTAACTCGGCCATTTTTTTAAGCCTCCCTGATTGTTTGTCTACAAAAACAGTTTAGCTGATATGCCTCGAATTAATCATCGGCAGGATGCACAAAAAAATGTAAGCCCTTTTATGCAAGTTGTTTATTGGTTTTTTAAGACAGGTGTATTAGCGGATTTCCTCATATAGACTTGCCAGGTAAACAACAACTGCTGCATCAAGATCCTTTAAGTTAACGCCGGTCTTTTCCATGAACTTGTCCAATCGGTATTGAAGAGTATTTCGGTGGACATAGAGTTTTTTTGCCGAAAGTGAAGCGTTTGAATTGTTTTCAAGAAATACTTTAATGGTTGTCATCAACTCTTTATCCTCACTAAATGCCTGGAGTATGGAAGCCTTCATAATTTCCTTAAGGTGATCAGGCAAATTTGATGCCAACAGCATTGGAAAAGCTTTTTCAAACGTGTAGACAACGTCCCGCGTCGTATGGCAGGTTAATTCCGCAAAGACCTGTTTTTCTTGTTCGAAAAAGTGAGGGAGTTGGGAAGAAACTTTCTGGAATTTGCCAATATAGAAGGAGATTTTTACATAAAAATCGCTCTCCAAAGTGGAGGCAATGGAAAAGAGTTCTTCCGCATTTTCTGATACTTCCTTTTTTTCTTCTATAATGATTCCGTAAGAATCCTTGACCCAAATAATGGTGTGTTCAGGGAAAAAACCATTTAAAGCTTCATGGATTTCCGAATTTTCCATAGCGTTGGCCTGCAGCTGGAATTGTATGAAACGGACTTCATCGCTTTCTGCGGGAGGTATTTCACCATCTTCGAAAAGGAATTGCTTCCAGAAAAGCGCACCGCCTTTTAGCTGGATATGATCTTCGACAAGATGAAACAGGTTTTTCAGTAAATCAAGCTGGCTATCGGAAATCTTATTTTTGGGGATACCAATCCATAGAGGAAAGTTATCACTGTTTTTAAACCAATAATGATCAGGTGATGGATTTGCAGGGTAATTTTCATACGTGACAGAATCAGGGAAATAAGATAATATTTTATTAATCATATAAGTATCCTCAGATTTAATTTGATAAAAGCTGACATATTCTTTATTATAACAGGTGTAGCTTTTAAATGTTAATTCATGCGAAGAGCTATCATTGGTAGAAAAAAGGAAAAAACGTTGGTATAATAGATACAATACGGGGTACCGTAAGAGAGAGGTGTAGGAAATGGAATACACAACAGAAATGAAAAATCGCCTGAAGCGATTGGAGGGCCAAGTACGCGGGGTCATCCGTATGATGGAAGAAGAAAATCATTGCAAGGACGTTGTCACTCAATTATCAGCTGTCCGTTCAGCGGTAGACCGTGCAATTGGTTTCATCGTTGCCAAGAACCTTGAATCTTGCATTACTGAAGCAGCTCAGGAAGGCAAAGATGCCGACGAAGCGATCAAAGAAGCAGTGAATATGATTGTAAAAAGCAGATAAGACACCAGCATCCTTTTAGGATGTGGTGTCTTTTTTTTAGGTGCTTTTCGTAACCCTTATTCCTTAAAAACCTTTAATTAGAAGTCTCCTCGAGAAGAGCCTTCTGTTCATTCGTTTGGTGGGTCTTCCGGATAAAAGTCACGACTTTCCTCAATATTTGTTGAGCTGTCCAATCGATGTACCGTACCGCCGGCCATGCCCTCGTTGATCATCCGGTCAACATCGAGATAAACCTCGTCCCGTCCTTCATTTTGCATGTCCTCAGCAAATTTCTTGCTTCGAATTTTCTTCATGGTATCCTCCTCCATCGTTTTTACGTTTAGAGTTCCGGAAAACCAGAAAAATCATACACATCACTTGTCATATACATGAAAGAGCATCAGCTCGTGGATTTGTTCTTTCAAATGCAGCTCGTCGGATGGCTGTTCAGATGTCCACTGAATATCTCCATTTTGATGATAGATACCAGTATACTTCTGCTTATTGTAATAAAAAGAAAAATGCCAGCCAGGCATATCTTTATTTTCAAATAATGACTTGAATTGGAAATGAGTAATCAAGTTGATATCCCCCTGTGAAAAAGACTTTTTCATTATTATATCGTATTGTAGCAATTTAATGGAAAGATGCGATGCCATTATTCGTGAGAAATAGATGTAGTTGGAGGCCAATAATAAAGAGAAGCCACCCCAAAAGGTGCGGCCTTCATGATTTGATAGGCAGGAATATGGCTAAAGAGTACTGAATCAGAACCCTGTTTTTCTGAAGAATAGATCCACTAGAGCAGATATCCTCTTTTCCTCAATCAATGGTTCGTCGAAGCTCATCGGTTTTGAATTGACTTCATAAATGACATAGTTGCCTTTCTCAGTGATTCCGGCATCAAGGGAGAATTCTCCAAAGTAACCTAACTCTTCAGTAAGCAACTGTCCGATTTCCTTTACCGCCCAGTCGAAGAATTGGTCATGCCTGTCATTCTTTACCTTTATATAAGGAAGCAAGATTCCTCCATTCGGCAGGTGGGTGGTCAGGTCCTGCTTCTGAGATTGGCGTATGCCTATTCCTGTTACTTCATACCCACCCGGTCCATCATGGGCGTGGACCCGGAAGTCAAATCGGTTCCCGTCGATGGCTGAAGCCAATACTTCTTTCTGGGCGATATACTCGTACTTTAATAACTGCCTGGATTTGACTTTCCAAAACTCCTTTATGCCAGGATACAGATGGCGATGGGAGTGACTTTCGAACTCAATCATACCTTCTTTTTGCCGCAGGCGAAAAATCCCGATGCCCTTGGAAGACGAAGCAGGCTTCAAATAGATGCGCTCATGTTTATCAAGGAAAGCGGCCAGCTTGATCATTGATTTCACTTCAATACTTTCCGGCATTAGCTTCCTTAATTGTGGATGTCTGGAAAATAGGGAGTACAGTTTGTTTTTATTGATGAAGCCAGGATTGAAAAATGGAATTCCAAGTGCAGACAGATAGTTTACGGCATCCTTGAAAGCTGGCTGCTGCTCAGCCTTTCGAAAGGGTACCCGATTATATACAAGATGGGGAAGAGGTGTTTTTGCTGGTATCCATTTTTGGGCAGCAGGTGAAAATATGACACCTGTCAGGCCATCCTTGATGATGGTTTCCGGGGGGAAGACGACAATCAGACCATTCCGTTTCTGCATCTCGGCTTGAATCGCCTGGAATAATGATCCATTGCCAGACAGGTTCATATTCTTGCTCATTGAAGTCATGATCCCAATCAGCGGACCAATATTTCTCTGCTTGTTTTTTAACAGAAACTGCTGGCTGTTTTCAGGAAGTGTTTCTGATGATGCAGCTGGGATGTTGACTTTATTAAAGCCAAAGCCGAATGTTTCACCAGCTTTGGCTTCATGGGTCCATGCCTTCGACTCAGCATTATAGCGGAGGATCATTTGAAAATATCCTCAGGTGCTGTAATAGCTTTTTCCGCTAAAAAAATGCCAAAGGACAAAGACAGTTTCCGGGTCAATAAATCAAAATTCTTTAGCTTTGGATGCTTGAAGATTGACCTCCCCGGCTTTGAATTTGCCTCAAAGAGCCATACTTTTCCTGATTTATCGATGCCAAAGTCAAAACCAAGTTCACCGATGATTCCTTCCATATTTTTTTCTAAAATGGAGCTTAAAATCAGAGCGGCTTCAGATAGTTTTTCCTCATAGAGCTCTCGTTCGGTCCGGTCTTCAAATAACTCATCAAGTGATTTTACGACTCCGCCGTTGTTCACATGTGTAGTGACGCTGCCCTGGCCGGCAATTTTAGCGGCTATTGCAGCTACCTGCCAAACCCCGTATTCATCCTTATTTGTATGAACCCTGAAATCAATGAGCCTTTTTTCAGAGCGCAGCAGGCTGATACCCTGTTGGACAATCATCTGCGAAAGGTTTCTTTTATGAAAGATCTTCTTCATCAACTTTTCAAGGCTTTCAAACTTCGTTAATTTATTGATGCCCTCCTGGTCACGATAACGGCAATAATAATAGCCATTATACTTATCGAACAGAATTTGGTGGATGCCAAGTCCAAGACTTCCATTAGCAGGTTTTACATAGACATTTCCGTAATTTGAAAGCATCCTTTCTATCACTGAAAAAGAAGAGAACTGATGCGTTTCAGGCAAGTACTCTGCTGCACGATCATCTTGCTGCAGCCGCTCGAATACATCCAGTTTGCTGAAAAAGCCAGGATTATACCATGGAATCAAGTAATCGGCCTGCATCCTTGATTTCAAGCTGCGAAGCTCAGACTTTCTTTCGGTGCGCCTGTTTGGCAGCCGGTCATAGACGACATTCGGAAAGGGGACCTTTATTTTCATCCAACCTCCATCGACAAAGAAATAACCGTCGATCAGCCCCTGATTCCAATCGATATGCTCCTCTCCAAACACGAAGGGCAGGGCGCCGACCGTCTTATTGACGGACAGCAGCTTGGCAAAGAACATTGACCTCTCGCCAATCGGTCTTAATGGAAAAGGGGTAAAGCCTGCTGTCAGGATGCCGATCAGAGGCCCGATAAACAATGTATTCTGGTCAATAAATAGGTGCAAGGAGATAGATAAAACAGGCATCGAGAGCTCCTTCTGTACATCATTGCTCAAGACAACCACGTTTTTTCCTTTAGGATGAGGAGCGCATGTAACATCCACCACCTTGTTGCCAAATGCGATTTTATTGATTGGATTTGTAAGTATTAAATCAGCAGGAACAAAGACGAGTTGTTTGGAGTGGGAGATGATTTCTATCGGATATTTCTTTCTCATAAGTGCTGTTCCTCTCTTTCTGGCAGAATTTTCGAAAGCACACTGGCATATTCGATTGGTGCTTTATATAGCACTTCTTTTAAATCGGGATTAGTGGAAGTGACGACCTTCCTGCCGGGTTTTGAATTTGTGTCTAGCACCCAGAGAGCATGATCCCTTGAGACACCAATATCTATTCCTAGCTCGAAAAGGCGGGGAAATGATGCTTCAAGGATGCCTGGCAGTTGCGAAAGAATTTCCTCTAATTCAAGTGAAATGAATCTTCTGGTTCGGATATCAAGGGAATTCACGTATTCTTCAAATGGCAATATTTCTCCGCCGGCACGTAAGTTAGACAGGATTCCATCCTTGATTCCACGGCGGATGCCCTTGCCGCGCGCAATCCATTTTCCCTCATGATCTTTTTGCAGCAGTACCCTTATGTCAAAAGGACAATTCTGCGGATCTGACAGACTGAGGTATGGCTGCATCATATACTCTTTTTTTCTGAATAAGTTATCAAGCCAATCCTCTGTCTCACTGGTGGAATGGAAGGTTTTCGTAATCAGTCCGTCACCAATGTCGGCTGAGATTTCGAACTCTCTGCCTGTTTTTTTAACCTTGTAAATCCCTGCCCCGCCAGAACCGAAAACCGGTTTCAATATAGTCGTATCCATCACATCCAGTTGGGCAATAACAGCTTTACCGCTGCCGGCAAGAATCGTTTTCGGAATATAGGGAGAGAGAGGAGATTGCGATAGAACCTGGTGTATTTCCCATTTATTTGGCAAACCGTATCCGAGGAAGGTAATATCCGTTTTTTTCTTCAGCCATTTCACTATCGCCATGGCCTGTTTCGAAGCAAGATCATTTGTATAAAAACAACGGTCATAAATGATGTTTGGGAGCTGGAATTCAGCTTTTACCCAGCAATCTTTCTTCTGGTCGAACCTCTCACCTGTAACCATTTCGGTGATTGGATGGATACTAGCTGGCGAAAACCTAAAACAAGTTAATCTGTCTGCATTCGCCCTCCTGGCAATTTCGGTAAAATAGGTTAATTCACTTTTCAAGGAAAGTGACATCATTCCAAATGAAATCATTTTGTATTTCTCCTTTTGATTTATGACTGGCAAAGTCCGTAGCAATGCTCAATGATGGATTTTGTTGAGGGCCTGATTTTGGCTCCCCGTTCTTCAAAGTTTTTTGAGGGCTTGGAATTTGCTTCGATTAGCCACAAGTTTCCTTTTATATCGATTCCAATATCAATCCCCAACTCGCCTGTTAGTCCCTCCGTATATTTGCTGATGACTTCTGCCGTCTCAAGGGCCAGCTCCTTCATCAGCGCCAGTTGATGTTTCGCTTGCTCTCTTCCGAATATCAATGCCAGTGTATAGCCGGGCTTCATGATTTCGCCGCCGCGGGCTATATTTGATACGAATAATTGTTCAGCGGAAACCCTGGCGACGATGGAGGTAACCTTCCAGAAGTGCTGGGCATTTTTATGGCAAAGGACCCTGAAGTCCATCCTTCTGCCATTTAGTTCCGATAGCTGTATTCCCTGCTGAATGATACAAAGCCGTTTTCCGACGATGGGAGCAATGGAACGGGCTAGTTCTGATACATGTTTGAATTCTCGAAGGTCACTTGTAGGCAGTGAAGAAAGGGATGCATGGAAGATCCCATCTGTTTTACCTACCTGGATAATATTGCGGCCCTGGCTGCCGTGTACTGGTTTAATGTATAACTCATCATGCTTTTCAAGCATGCTTTCGAGCAGACTTTCAGAATAAAGATGTGTTTCTGGTATGAAAGGATGCAAGTGGTCTTCTTTCATTAAAGATTCATGAATTTCCCACTTCGAAAGGAAGCGGTGATTAAATATCTTTATTCCGAGAGCATCCAATTTATTTAAAAATCCCTTAAATCCTTTGCTGATTTCGGTTCTCCGTGACGATACGCGATTATATATGACAGCTGGAAGAGGGAAGAACCCTTTTTTCCATCCATCCTCTTTATCATCATAAGAAAAGCCCTCCACTCCTTGATCAGAAAAGCCTTTGAGTGAAAAAACATAAAAGCTTCCCCCTAATTCAGAAACTCCCTGGTGAAGCTCTTCGCAAAAGGAGTGGACTTTACCAAAGTCAGGTGCATGATTTTCATTTATTTCAGTCAGCAAAGCGATGATAGGATTGTTGGGTAAGCTTCTCGATTTTGCTGGCGTCATAGCTTCTCCTCATTTTCTTTTAGGCTTCAAGGTAGAACCCTATTGTAAATAGGCAAACACACATATTGCATCCTATGAATAGTAGTGGTTATTGGTGATTTTAATGGTAAGAACTGATCTCGCCAGACCCGAACTTTTGGCAATCAGCAACATAGTTTGTTATAGTGGAGTGGAGCGTTTAACGTAGAAGGAGTGATTTAAATGGCAGTCAATACTTATGATTCAGCCTACGAATTGGAAAAAGCAATCAGGAACAGTTCGGAATACACGGAACTAAAAAAGCTTTATGATGCTGTGAATAGCGATGAATCAGCAAAAAGAATGTTTGAAAACTTCCGCAATATCCAGATGCAGCTTCAGGAAAAGCAAATGACTGGGCAGGAAATTACCCAGGAAGAAGTAGAGCAGGCGCAAAAGACAGTAGCGCTTGTCCAGCAGCACGAACTGATTTCTAAGCTGATGGAAGCAGAACAAAGAATGAGCATGGTCATTGCTGAGCTTAATCAAATCATCATGAAGCCTCTTGAAGAGCTTTACGGTAACCCGAACCAGCAGCAATAATAAATATCAGGACTCCCGCCGATGTGCGGGAGTTTTTTTGTTATTGGAGTAATGGATCAACTGTCCGTCATCAAGGTCATGACGGACATAAATCAGTGAAAAAGAAGAAAAACTGTCCGTCATCAAGGTCATGACGGGCAAAAATCAGCGGAAAAGAAGGGAAACTGTCCGTCATCAAGGTCATGACGGACACAAATCAGTGTAAAAGAAGAGAAACTGTCCGTCATCAAGGTCATGACGGACAAAAATCAGTGAAAAAGAAGAAAAACTGTCCGTCATCAAGGTCATGACGGACACAAATCAGTGTAAAAGAAGAGAAACTGTCCGTCATCAAGGTCATGACGGACATAAATCAGTGAAAAAGAAGAAAAACTGTCTGTCATCAAGGTCATGACGGACATAAATCAGTGAAAAAGAAGAAAAACTGTCCGTCATATATGACTCTTTTTGTGGGGAGGGGATTATCAATGCAGTGCCCTCATTCCCTCGGTGGTCCCGGTTTCGGAAGGAAGCTAATTTCAATATCCTGCCCATGTTCTATTCTCTTGCTTTCTATCATACAAGTTAAATAAGGACAAAAACACCGAAGAAATGGGGGCATAAATATGATTTACCGTCTTCTTGCGCTTAATGTGGATGGAACGATTCTCCAATCAAATGGGAGGCTTCATAAATCCACAAGGGATGCGATTGAGTACGTTCAGCAAAAAGGAGTGTACGTGACTCTAGTAACTTCAAGAAGCTTTCCATCAGCCAAAAAAGTGGCTAAAGCGCTGAAAATAAATTCATTGCTTGTGACGCATCTAGGTTCTTATATTTCTAATGATCTTCGCAGTGATCCTGTTTTTGAAAAACGGATTTCTGAGGATGTCACCTTCCAGCTCGTCAGGTTCCTTGAGAGCTTCCCGTGCCAAATCCGGCTTGTTCATGAAAAGTTTTCACTGGCAAACAAGTATAAATTAAACCACAATCTGCTGGCGAAAACAGTTTTCACTTCTGGGGACCCGATCTTTTACTCACAGCAATTCACCGATTCTATCAGTGAAGCATTGGTCAATGATCCAGTCGCGCCTCCTAAAATTGAAGTCTATTTCGAATATGAAGAGGACTTGAAGGATGCCCAGCAAGCGATAAACGGGATGTTCTCAGAGGTGTCCCTGTCAAGGCTTAATGACTACAGGCTCGATATCATGCCCGAAGGTGTCTCAAAATTGAACGGACTGATTCAACTTGGGGAACACCTTGGAATCCCACTAAAGGAAATGGTCGCAATAGGTGATGGCTATGACGATATCGATATGATTGAAGCGGCCGGACTTGGCGTCGCAATGGGGAATGCATCAGTCGAAGTAAAAAAGGCTGCCGACTGGGTGACCCGCTCGAACAATCAGCATGGTGTAAGCTATATGGTCAAGGAACACTTTCGCAAACAACAGCCAATCGAATTTCTCAGAAAGATGAATATTATAAAAATGTAAAAATAGTAAGCATGCCTGACGTTATTCGCAGGCATGCTTTTGTTGTGTTTAGGAATTTATCGGGATTTAGACTCTAGATCAGGAGGAATATATGCGAGTTCTTCGGAAAATAAATGCAGAGTTAAGGAATATATAGGTTTTTAAGGAAAATAAGCCGGACGTCTATAATACTCATCCAGACTTGCACCGAAAACTGGTACCTTTTGCACTATCTTGACCTTTGAATCATACTTCTATTACACTTATTGAAGCATGTTTAATTGAAAAAGGTGAATCTAATGAGAATTAATATAAAAGGTATACAAGATGACAGATTTCAGCGTCCCTTAGGATTGATCGCTAATTTGTTTTTTGAAGAATCCGTAGTAGTATTAAGCGGGACGGAACATGAAGCCAATGCAACAATTGAATTCGATGTCAATAATGTCGAAGGGCAGTTTATTGTAAAAGCAGCCCTTGTAGCAGAAGGGAAGACTTTTACAGCAGAGGCTAATAAAGAAATCCCAACAGGTTTGAGCGATAAGGAAGAATTCAAATTGCTTAAAACCGTCATTTCAAGAGCTTATTTAAAAGTGCTCCAAGACTGGACAGGAATGATCCAGAAATGGGGTATTCTAACTGGCGTCCGCCCTACAAAGCTTTTGCATAAAAAGCTCCGTGAAGGTATGGACCAGCAGTTTGCTCATAAAGAGTTGAAGGAACAGTATTTGATATCGGATGAAAAAATCCAGCTCATGCAGCAGATCGTTGACCGTCAGCTTGCGGTCCTGCCTGATTTGTACGATTTGAAAAATGGTGTAAGCATATATATTGGCATCCCATTTTGCCCAACGAAGTGTGCTTACTGCACCTTCCCTGCTTATGCTATCAACGGTCGCCAGGGTTCTGTGGATTCTTTCCTTGGCGGGCTTCATCATGAAATCCGCCAAATCGGGGACTGGCTGAAGAAGAATGATATCAAGATTACGACCGTTTACTATGGTGGGGGCACACCGACATCGATTACCGCTGAAGAAATGGATATGCTGTATGAAGAGGTTCAGCAGTCATTCCCGGATGTCGAGAAGATCAGGGAAGTAACTGTCGAAGCCGGCCGGCCGGATACAATCACACCTGAGAAACTGGAGGTGCTGAAAAAGTGGAATATCGATCGCATCAGCATCAACCCTCAGTCTTACATCCAGGAAACATTGAAGGCCATCGGGCGTCACCATACAGTGGAAGAAACGATTGAAAAATTCCATCTTGCCCGCGAAATGGGAATGAACAACATCAATATGGATTTGATCATCGGCCTTCCAGGAGAAGGGACAGAGGAATTTGCCCATACCCTTTCTGAAACGGAAAAGCTAATGCCGGAATCCTTGACGGTTCATACTCTTTCTTTTAAAAGAGCTTCAGAAATGACAAGGAATAAACAGAAGTATAAAGTTGCTGGGCGCGATGAAATAGAAAGAATGATGAATATGGCTGAATCATGGACAAAGGAACATGACTACGTGCCATACTATCTGTACAGGCAGAAGAACATTCTTGGAAACCTGGAGAATGTAGGCTATGCTTTCCCGGAACAAGAGAGCCTGTACAATATCATCATCATGGAAGAGCAGCAAACCATCATCGGTCTTGGATGCGGAGCATCGAGCAAGTTCATTGATCCCGAAACAGGTGTCATCACCCAATTTTCGAATCCAAAGGATCCGAAATCATATAACGACAGTTTTGAAGAATACGCGAATAAGAAAATCGAGATTCTCGACTCATTATTTAATAAAACTAGCTCCCGAAGATAAATTCGGGAGTTTTTTTGTTTTTGAAGAACAAATTAATGAACGTTCCATTCACTCATTCTTTAAAAAATCAAAATAGTGAGAAAAAGGTTTTTAAATATAACTTCTCCCTATATAATAAAAATATAAGGATAAATGGAGGGGATGAATGGTGGCGATTGAATTTTCAACGGACACTGTAAAATTAGATATTAATGGTCGACTGGCGGTTCTTGAGTTGAACAGGCCTGAAGCACTGAATGCACTTGATGTGGAAATGATCAAGGGAATCACGATGAACCTGAAGGAAATCTGCAAGTCTGATGAGATTGATATCGTGCTGATTAAAGGAGCTGGGCGTGCCTTCTCAGCAGGCGGGGACATCAAGACAATGCTTTCCAATACAAATGAAAGCGATTTCTATCATGTGATGGACGATATCCATGATATGATCGTGACGTTGTACAGCATGCCAAAAGTGACAATCAGCGCAGTTACGGGTGCTGCGGCCGGGTTGGGCTTTAGTCTAGCTCTTGCGACAGATTACATAATCGCTGAGCCATCGAGCAAGATTGCCATGAATTTTATTGGAATCGGTTTGATTCCGGATGGAGGAGGCCACTTCTTCATGGAGGAGCGCCTTGGAGAAACGAAGGCGAAGCAGCTGATTTGGGATGGAAAAACCCTTTCTGCTAATGATGCATTCACACTTGGCCTTATTGACGAGGTGCCAGATGGAGATTTTACAGAAGCGGTGGAGGCGAAAATACAAGAATGGTTGAATAAGCCAGTCCAGGCTATGATTAAAACAAAGAAAATTCTTGCTGAGAAAAACAGACCTGCCCTGTTGAAAATCCTTGAACTGGAGAAATACGGGCAGTTTAAAATGCGTCAGACAGAAGACCACCAGGAGGGCATCGCTGCTTTCCTTGAAAAGAGGAAGCCGCAATTCAAAGGGAAATAAACAAAAAAAGCAAAGAGGATAGGAGCCTCTTTGCTTTTCTTATGGACGGAAAAGAACCAGCTTGCCTCTCGGTGATGTGCAGCGGTGCGTCTTTTCACTGAGGTTTTTTTCTTCCAGCATTTTTGCGCCAATTTCCTTTGCTTCTTCATCATTGGCTGCTTGGAAAGACTCGTCAATCAGTTTTTCCCCATTAGGTTCAAAGGCTGTCAGTTTGTAAGTATCCATCACAACTTCCCCTTTTTAAAAGATTAGTAAGTATAAAATTAACTTCGAGAATTGTCCAGCTCCAGCGCCAAGTTCCAATAAGTTTCGGTCATCCCAAGGCGCTTGCGCTTTTCTTGCAAAATTCAGATGATTACTATTATTTTTGCATAACTTTTTTAAATATGCAAAACAAAAATATGAAACTATTTGCATATTCATTTCGTAGTAATTTAATGGAAAAGGAGGAAGATGATTATGGTGTTACAGCTTGAACAGGTTACAAAGAGATTTGGCAACTTTACAGCAGTGAACCAGCTATCGCTCAATATACCAGAAAAAGAGATGTTCGGTTTCCTTGGTGCTAATGGTGCAGGGAAGACGACTACTTTCCGGATGATTCTCGGGTTGCTGGATGTCTCGGAAGGAAAGATTACCTGGGATGGGAAGCCGATCAATTATGACACGAGCAGTATCATTGGTTACCTTCCGGAGGAAAGAGGGCTTTATCCAAAATTAAAAGTCCGGGAACAGATTGTCTATCTTGCCAGGTTGAGAGGGATGCAAAAACAAGCAGCTCTCAAGGAGCTTGAGTACTGGCTTAATCGTTTTAAAGTTCCAGAATATGCTGATAAAAAGGTTGAAGAGCTTTCGAAGGGGAACCAGCAAAAAATCCAGTTCATCGCCGCGGTCATCCATAAGCCAAAGCTGTTGATCCTTGATGAGCCTTTCAGCGGATTGGATCCTGTCAACGTTGAACAATTGAAGGAAGCGGTGCTTGAGCTGAAAAATGCGGGTACGACGATTGTATTTGCCAGTCACCGCATGGAGCATGTTGAGGAAATGTGTGAACATATTTGCATCATGCACAAAGGAAGACCTGTCGTTCATGGTTCTCTGAAAGAAATCAAGCGATCTTTTGGTAAAAAGAATTTGGTCATCCATGCTGATTTTGATACATCTTTCTTAAAGGAATATCCCGGAGTGTCGAGAGCGAAATCAACGGCAGAAGGAATACATCTGCAAATCACAGGTGAGCAAGTTGCTGAATCCATTTTGAAAGAGATTGTTGGTAAAGGCTTTATCCGTAAGTTCGTCCTTGAAGAACCAAGCCTCAATGATATTTTCATAGAAAAGGTGGGTGATTCATATGAATAATTTCTTCATTATCCTGATCCATACATACATGAGTAAGCTGAAAACAAAATCCTTCCTGGTTACCACCATCCTGACCGCAGGGATTATGCTGGCGCTCACGAATATGACGAACATCATCGATTTTTTCAACAAAGGTGATGAAGCGGATAAAATCATTGTCATCGATGAGACCGGCCAGCTTTTTGAGCCTCTGAAGCAGCAGATGAAGTTGGTTAACGAAGAGTTGGTCCTGGAAGAGTTTGATGGGAATGAAGAAAGCGCAAGGAAAGCTGTCGAGGAAGGGGAATATAAAGGACTTCTTCAACTGAGCTTGAACAATGAAGAGCTCCCTGCAGCTGCCTACCAGGCGATGAGCATTGCTGATTCTGCTGTTCCTGGAGACCTCCAGGCTGGATTACAGCAGATTAAGACGGCAATGGCTTCCACACAAATCAATATCGCTCCGGATCAATTGGAAGAGTTGTACGCACCAGTTGAATTCGAAAAATCGGCACTTGAAGAAGATGCCAAGACAGAAGAGGAACTGAATCAGGCACGAGGATTAGTCTATGTCCTTCTTTTCATCATTTATTTTGCGGTGATCATGTATGCCAATATGATCGCAATGGAGGTCGCGACTGAAAAATCATCAAGAGTAATGGAAATCATGATCTCAAGCGTATCACCGATCAAGCAAATGTTCGCAAAAATTCTGGGCATTGGGCTGTTAAGTCTGACTCAACTTGCAGTCCTCTTGCTGGTTGGGTACTTCTCAATCAAGCAGAATCTCGAAAGCATGGAGGGCGGGTTCTTTGAGTTCTTCGGTTTTGGGAATGTCGCAGCCAGCACGATCATTTACGCGGTTATCTTCTTCATATTAGGATACTTCCTGTATGCCACGATGGCAGCTTTCCTTGGCTCACTTGTCAGCCGGATTGAAGATGTCCAGCAAATGATCACACCGATGACACTTCTGGTGGTGGCAGGTTTCATGATGGCGATGTTCGGCTTGGGTCAGCCGGAAGCGCCATTTGTGAAATATACATCCTTCATCCCGTTTTTCTCACCAATGCTGATGTTCCTGCGTGTCGGGATGCTGAACATCCCATTCTGGGAAATCGCTTTATCAATCGGTATCCTTGTGGCAACAATTGCCTTCCTGGCAGTATTCGGTGCTAGGGTATACCGAGGCGGAGTGCTGATGTACGGAAAATCCAATTCCTTTAAGGACATCAAAAAAGCACTGCAACTAACGAAAAACGAATAAAGAGAAAAGCCGCGATCCAGTGATTGCGGCTTTTTTTACAGGGAATTCGATTTGATTTGTGGAATATGTATTAGAGAGAAAATGGAATCCTGAATGATCATGCGAACCCAGATTTCATTCACACATTGATTAGTTGTATAGAAGGAGAGTGTTCATGGTGAGACAGATTATTGCTATGGGCGGCGGAGGTTTTTCGATGGAGCCGGAAAATCCGCTGTTGGATTTGTATATTTTGAGTCAGGCGGATACCCGCACGCCCAAAGTTTGCTTTGTGCCGACAGCCAGCGGCGATGCGGAAAATTATATTTCGAGATTCTATAACGCTTTTGAAAACCATGAATGCAGCCCTTCCCATCTTTCATTGTTCCGTCCTCCAACAAGAGATTTGGAAGACTATGTGATGGATAAGGATATCATTTATGTAGGCGGAGGGAATACAAAGAACCTTCTGGCCTTGTGGAAGGAGTGGGGTCTTGATGCAATCATGCGTAAAGCCTGGCAGGATGGAAAAATAATGGCTGGAGTAAGCGCGGGCTCAATCTGCTGGTTCGAGGAAGGCTTAACAGATTCTTTTGGCAGTGGACTACAACCGTTAAAGACCCTCGGATTCTTAAAAGGGAGTAATTGCCCGCATTATGATGGTGAAAAGGATCGTCGTCCTTCTTATCAGGAATTCGTAGGCTGTGGAAGAATGGCTGCTGGATATGCCGCAGATGACGGTGCCGCATTGCACTATATCGATGAGCAGCTAATTAAAGCGGTAAGCTCACGCCCGGAAGCAAAAGCCTATCATGTTTGGGAATCAGGCGGAAAGGTGCAGGAAGAAACCGTGGAGACCATCTATCTTGGATAAAGAGGAACTGCAGTCAAATGAGGACTGCAGTTTTTTTTCGTTAAAAAGTGTTTGCGCCACGTGTCCAGCTCAAGGGATTGTCAGATGCTGACCAAGCCGCTTACTTTTTTTGCGGTAGAACGTGCATTCGTATTTTTGGAGTGATAAAATAAAGGAAAACAGGACAGGAAAGGAAAGGAAAGGAATCATCCAATGAAACGGGTTAAATTTTTACATACTGCCGATCTTCATCTTGATAGCCCGATGGTCGGCCTGCGGCATCTGCCCAAAGCCATCTTTCATCGGCTTCAGGAGAGCACATTTACAGCTTTGAAAAATATCACAAATACTGCAATTGAGCTTGAAGTGGATTTTGTCGTCATGGCGGGTGATCTATTCGATGGAGAGGACAGGAGCATTCGAGCCCAGGCCGTTCTCCGCAATGAAATGGAAAAACTGGCGGACAAAGGGATTAAGGTATATGCAATCCACGGAAACCATGATCATCTAGGCGCAAAATCTGTGACTTTAGATTTTCCAGACAATGTTCACTTTTTCTCAGATCAGGTGGAAAAGGTCGACTTTAGGAAGGCTGATGGTACTCTTGTCCATCTATACGGTTTTAGTTATCCAGAGCGGCATGTCACGGAACGGTGGATCGAGAACTATCCGAAGATTGATGGTGCGGACTTTCACATTGGTTTGCTTCATGGCCATTTTGAAGGTGTGAGTGATCATGGTAAATATGCACCCTTCAGATTATCTGAGCTTATCGAAAAAGACTATGATTACTGGGCACTTGGTCATATCCATAAAAGAGCGCTTTTATCACACCAGCCTTATGTTGTCTATCCTGGAAACCCTCAAGGACTGAACAGGAAGGAGCTTGGGGAAAAAGGGGTCTCTTTCGTTCATTTGACAGAAGGGGGTACAGAAGTTTCCTTTTTTGACACTGCCGATGTGATTTGGGATGAGATCGTCATTGATGGGCAAGATTTAGTAAGTTTCAATGCATTGTATGAGAAATGTCTGAATGAAATCGATGGAAAAAGACGAGTAGGAAAAGGTGTCCTGCTGGATATCCGGATTGTAGGCCTGAATTCCAGCCTGTCAGATGTGACTGAAAAAATAGCCAATGGCGAACTTCTGGAACTCCTGCAGGAAGCAGAAAAAGATGAGGATTCCTTTGTCTGGGTGCACAGGCTGAAGTTTACCGAAGATATTGCTGTCGATCGTGCCGAACTGATTAAGCAAAGCGATTTTTATCAGGAGCTGTTCACTACAATTGAGGAATATGATGATTTACGAGATCCGTTGTCTCCGCTATTCCAGCACAGCCAGGCAAGGAGGCATATAGAGATGATGTCAGAACGTGAAAAGCAAGAACTGGTTGAGGATGCCGAGAAGATCCTGCTCCAGCTGCTGCTGAAAAACTAAAGAAAGGAGGCAGGATGATGAAACTCATTGAATTGCATATATACGGATACGGCAAGTTCGAGGATTATGTGATTAATTCCTTCGATCAAATGCAGGTTTTTTATGGTGAAAATGAAGCTGGTAAATCGACCATCATGTCATTCATCCACAGTATCCTGTTCGGTTTTCCGGCCAAGCAAAGTGCAGAAATTCGCTATGAGCCAAAAAAGAACCCAAAGTATGGCGGCAAGATCAAAGCCTTTTTTCCTGATAGGGGAGTGGCTGTCATCGAAAGGGTGAAAGGCAAGGCTGCAGGGGATGTGACTGTATCTCTAGAGAACGGAACGATTGGCGGCGAAGAACTACTTAAAGAACTTTTAATGCGAATGGATAAAAGCATATACCAGGCCATTTTTTCATTCAATGTCCATGGACTGCAAAATATCCATGCGCTGAAAGGTGAAGAACTTGGCAGGTACTTATTTTCAGCAGGAACCCTTGGTACAGACAAACTCTTCAACACGGAGGGATTGCTGCTCAAGGAAATGGAATTGCGATTCAAGCCCAGTGGGAAACGGCCATTGCTGAATGAGAAGTTAAAAGAGTTGAAAGACATCCAGAATTCGTTGAAAAATGCTGAGCAACAGAATGATCAATATTCAGAGTTGATGAGCACGAAAGAGGAAGTGAATAATAAAATTTCTCAGTTGGAGAAAGAGATTTCAATCCTTGAGCAGAATGGGATGAAGCTTCGTGAATATAAACGCAATGAAAAGCTGGTCCTAGAAGCTGTAGCATTGGACGGGAAAATCAATTTGCATGATTTGTCCTTTTTTCCGGAGGATGGACTGAAGCGGCTTGAAAAATTGGACGAGCAGCTTAAGTCGATCCAGGCTAGAAAGTTAAGGATAAATGATAAAAAGGATCAAGTCCTTAAAGATCTGGAAGAGCACAGGCCAAACTCAGAATTACTGGAAATGGAAACGGAAATTCAATCACGAATTGAAAATCTGCCATTATATGAACAACTGAAACAGGAAAAAAGGCTTCTGGAATCCAAGCTGGTGGAAATTACAGAAGAAATAAATCAGCTGAATGACAAGCTTCATATGGATTTCAATGAGGGAAATATCCACGAAATCAATACAAGCATCTTCATAAAGGAACAAGCCGACAAGGTGCAGCAGACAGAGCAAAGATTAGTCAATAAAAAGCTGGAGCTGGAATCTGCTTTTGAAGAAGAGAAAAAGGCGCTGGCAGAGCTTGAAGCAAAGGCAGAAGCGGCAAAAGAAATACTCCTCGATGAAGCAAAACGAACAGTCCTGGTGAATGACCTGGACCTGCTGGAAAACAAGGAAAGAATCCAATCCGAATTACAATACGTCATGGACCAGATTGAATCGGCCAAAATGAAGGAAAAAAGTGAAAAAGCCAGACGTAAGCAGCAACAGAAGAAAGATCATACTCAATTGCTCCTGCTCGGAAGCATTTTTCTTATTGTTTCACTCTGGGGAATCACAAAAGGCGCTTGGTTTCTAGCCGGAATAGGGATAGCAGGCTTGGTGTTTTTGCTGGCAGCGCGTTTAAAGTCCACAGAGAAAATGCCAATGGAGGACAGAGCTCTATCCATTCTGCTGGAGCGGGAAAGAGCGTTGAAGGAAAGCTTGAACAGCCAGCCGGAAGGCAATGCATATATGATCAAGAGCGTATTGGCTAAGGACGAGGAGGCGAGGCTGCGACATCGAGAACTGATGATTAAAATCGGGCAGCAGCATGATCGTTTTGAAAAAGTAGTTCAGCAATTTGAAGCATGGGAAGCAGATGAAGCACAACTAAAACAGAGAAAGTCGGAATTACTGAAACAATTTGGATTAACGGATCTATCCGTTCCGATTAAAGTAGTGGATGCCTATCAATTAATAGAAAAACAAAAGCAATATTTCCGTGAAAGAAAGAGAATAAAAGAAAGCTTGAAAAATGTGATAGGATCTATATCCGAAATGGAAAGCAGCCTGAAAATGCTTGCGGAACGATTCCTTCATAATGGCAATCTTTCTCCTGTGGAGGCAGCGGGACTATTAAAGCGAACTTTGCGTGATGCAATTGACCAGAATTCTAGGTACCGTGAACTTACCGGGAAACTGGAGGAAATGGAGGAAGAGTCATTATCTCTTAAAAAGGAAGAGGAAGTGACCAGCCAAGAAAAGGATAGATTACTTGAACAGGCCGGAACAGAGGATGAGGATGCATTCAGGCAGAAAGCGGAGAATACCTCATTGGTAAAAGGTTGGAGAGCCAGGCTGGAGGATATAAATCATCAACTGCTTGTTTCAGGGATTACGGATGAGGATCGTGTAAAGATCCTGACTGGGATTCCGCTTGAGGAACAGATTGAGGAGAACGAATCGGAGCTAGTTAAGAGAAAGCGAGAGCTATCCGCAAAATTTGACCAAATAGCCGATGTAAAGCATAAGATGAAGGTGCTTGAGGAAGGCGGCATATATAGTGATTTGCTTCATAAATATAGGCAGCTTCAGCATGAGTTCACAGAAGATGCGAAAGAATGGGCGAAGTTTGCGATTGCCAAGGATTTGCTCTCGAGGACAATTGACCGTTATAAGGATGAGCGGATGCCGAGAATGCTGGCCAAGGCTGAAAGCTTCTTGTCGGTATTGACTGATGGCAACTATGTGAGAATCATTCCACAAGTTTCTGGCAGCGGCTTCCTGATTGAAAGGAATGATCATGTTTTATTTGAAGCGAATGAGCTGAGCCAGGCAACGGCAGAACAAGTCTATGTATCCATCAGGCTTGCACTTGCTGCAGACCACCATGACCGCTATCCATTTCCGATTATCATCGATGACAGCTTTGTCAATTTTGACCATAACCGGACGAACCGAACGATAAGGCTGCTTAGGGAAATGAGCAATGAGAACCAAATTCTCATTTTTACATGCCATCGACATCTATTGGATTATTTTGCGGATAATGAAATCGTCAATCTGCAAGAAAAAAGTACAAATATAGTTTAAAAATGGCATGGTTTGAGAATCAGAGACAATAGACTCTGTATGTTATACTGTTGCAGAGAGGAGAGGGCTGTTAACTATGAATAAAGGAATTTTGAATCACGAAACAGGGGACCAGGTAGAATTGTTTTTATTGATCAAACATTCGTCAAAAGGGATTGCCAGCAACGGTAAGCCGTTTTTGACACTCATCCTCCAGGATCAGAGCGGGGAGATCGAGGCGAAGCTTTGGGATGTTTCCGAGGAAGATGAAAGTACTTATTGTGCTGAAAGCATTGTGAAAGTACAGGGGGATATCCAGAATTACCGAGGGCGCAACCAGCTGAAAATCAGGCAAATACGGCCTGCTTCACCAATTGACTCTGTCAAACTATCTGATTTTCTTGAGACAGCCCCAGTCAGCCAGGATGAAATGAGCAGCAAGCTTACCCAATATATATTCGAAATGAAGAACCCTAATATCCAGAGAGTCACAAGACATCTTCTGAAAAAGCATATGAATGCCTTTATGGAATATCCTGCAGCAACAAAGAACCATCACGAATTTGTCTCAGGACTTGCGTATCATGTTGTCTCGATGCTTGACCTTGCGAAGTCGATCGCAACACTATATCCAAGCCTTGATAAGGATCTTTTGTATGCAGGAGTCATCCTTCATGATTTGGGGAAAGTCATAGAATTATCAGGTCCGATTTCTACCACCTATACAGTGGAAGGGAATTTGCTCGGACACATATCGATCATGGTCAATGAGATTGGCAAGGCTGCCGATGAGTTAGGCATTAGTGGAGAGGAAACCATCATTCTTCAGCATATGGTCTTAAGTCACCATGGCAAGGCAGAGTGGGGCAGCCCGAAACCGCCAATGATCAAAGAGGCAGAAATCCTGCATTATATCGATAATCTCGATGCGAAAATGAATATGCTGGACCGGGCGCTGTCACGGGTTAAACCAGGCGAGTTCTCCGAAAGAGTATTCGCGCTTGATAACCGTTCCTTTTATAAGCCTGTTTTCCATAAGTAAAAAGCAAAAGGTCTTTCTCCGTTTATATGGAGAGGCCTTTTTGTTATGTAACTTTTTACTCCTCAAAAGGCATATTTGGAAATATCCCTCATATGAATACAATAAGAGTTCAATTAGGACAACCTTTAAATGGAGGGTATGCAAAAATGTCAATTCCAATCTGGGTAATAGCAGTCGCAGCAGGAATCGTATTCAGTGCCTTCATGGCAGTGAAAACAGGAAAAGAAGAAAGAAAAGAAGAAATGGAAAGCATTGAGCGTGAGGGCGAGCTTTACATGAAAAGGCTCGAGCGGGAAAAGGAAAGGCGCGAACATTCAGCGGAAGCATAAAAAACGCTGGCTCCGGAAATGGAGCCAGCGTTTTTTTTATGGGATAAGAAAGTATATATTCTACTGCGAGAATTGTCAGCTCCAGCGCTTGTCGGGGCTGACCAAGGCTCTTAGGTTTTTCTTAATTATTGTGGTGTTTGTGCTTCTGCTTCTGGGAATTCAGCAGCACCTTTAAGGTCTTTATCCTTGATTTTAACGTTAGCCGCATCAAGCTCACGCTTCAGGACTTCTTGAATCTTGTTAGAGTCCAGCTGAGCAAGCTTCAACTCATACTCTAGCTCGTCCTTCATTTCTTCGTAAGATTTTTTTTCTTTCTTTTCCGTTACCTTGATGATGTGGTAACCGTGCTGTGATTTTACAGGTTCGCTGATTTTGTTTACTTCCAAGGCATAAGCAGCCTCTTCGAATTCTGGTACCATTTTACCAGGTCCGAAGAATCCAAGATCTCCGCCTTGTGCAGCTGAACCAGGATCCTGTGAGTATTCCTTCGCTAAGTCTTCAAACTTTGCGCCTTCATCAAGTTTTTTCTTCACTTCTTGTGCAGTCTTCTCATCTTCTACAAGAATATGGCTTGCTTTGATTTCAGGTTTGTATTCTTCATAACGCTTTTTGACTTCTTCTTCGCTGACTTTCACATCTTTAAGCGCAGCTTTTTCCATTAGAAGCTGGTCTTTCAGGACCTCTTTTAATTCCTCTTCGTCTTTAAGCTGGTTCTGCTGTAGAACGAGTTCGAAGTTCTCTCCAAGCTCTTCCTTAAGCTCGGCCACTTTTTCCTCAACCTCTTTATCAGTTACTTCATAATTTTCCGCAAGAACTTTCTGGTATAGCAATTCTTGAAGCGCTTGCTCTCCATACTTTTCCTTCATTGATTGATAAAGCTCTTCTTTCGTGATGTTGCCCGCTTTCGACTCAACGATCACTTCTGAAGAATCAGCATTATCGTTGCTGCATGCACCTAGTCCCATTACTCCGGCTGCAACCGTGAGGGAAATTATCATTTTTTTCATGGTGAACATCTCCTAAACAGAAAATTCTAGTGGCCGTTTTAATCCACAAACTCTACTATAACATAATTTCAATTTTCTACAAAAAATAAGTAATGGATAATATTGGGTATTTATGGAGATGGGCGAATATCTATACCGTTTGTTCAGCGGTGCATAGGATATCGAGAAGAGAAAAAAAGGAGGTAGTTGAAAATGGGCCACTATAATTCAGGCTTTGCGTTAATCGTTGTCCTGTTCATCTTGCTGATTGTTGTAGGTGCCGCTTACCTATAAACAACAAAATCCAAGAAATGCAGGATAGTTGCCTATGCGGATATGACATTACTTGAATAAGATATCATAACCACTTTGGAAGGAGGTGTTAATATGGGTGCAGGATACGGCGGCGGCTTCGCGTTAATTGTCGTGTTATTCATTCTGTTAATCATCGTGGGTGCAGCTTGGCTTTAATTTCTGATTAACGAGTATGGGGGGACTAACACTCTCCCGTACTCCTGAATCATCATTTTAAAGCAAGTTCCCAAAGCAGAAAGGAGGAACCTCAATGTCTGGAGGAGGACATGGATATGGCGGCGGCTTTGCATTGCTCGTTGTCTTGTTCATTCTGTTAATCATCATCGGTGCTTCTTGGCTGTAGGCACTTAGGGGCAATGCTTTCTGCATGCCTTAATGAGGGCTAATTAATAAAAACTTGAAATAAAAAGCGGTGAGGGAAACCTCACCGCTTAATGTATGTAATTAGTATACTTTTTCAACTTCGAGAAATGTCCAGCTCCAGCACCTAACCCTCGAGGCGCTTGCCTAGCTGCGGCTCCTAACTCCTCAAGACACTTCGATCCTGCCATTGAAGTTAAAGAACCATTTCACTGTCAGGCCCTCGAGCGCTTGTCGGAGTTGGGCAGACGCCTCCGCTTTTCGATTTGTCTCTAGTGTCGTCTCCTAGAAACTCCTTAACTTCAGTGTAGTCACGTATACAAGATTTCAACAAAAGATGAAATCAGCAAAATTGTAACTAAAATATTGATCGTCCTGAAAATATTCGCATGTTTGTCTTCAGGTATCTCCTTCTGGATGCAGAGGGAGTCTGTAAGCTTGTTTATATAGAAAAGAATGAAAGCAGCAAAAAGGACAAACATCAATAAAATGGAGATCATCGAAGAATCCCTCCTTAGCAATCTTTTTATCTTAAATACAATAACAAATATTTTAAGAAAAAGATAGTTTTTTATAAAGTCACTTACTCTATGCTGGAGGGTTATGTAAGGGATAACTTGCCAAATTGTAGGGTAATGATTTTAATGTGAGAAAATGAGCAAACAATAGGAAGAACAAAAAGCGGAAGGGTTAATTTTCATTCATCCGCTTTATAAGATGATTCCATTAGGAATGCAGCCAGAGGAAGTGGAAAAGGTTTGTGTCTCCGAGCGGTTATCCTTCCTCTATTCATGAGTGCCATCATACATAATGATTAAGCATACTCCTTTTCGGCTGGATCTATTTTTTTAAGTGTGCCGTCCTCATCGGAAAACTTCCTATCAATATTCGAAAAAGACTTCTCGAATATTTCCATAAAGTCATCACCATAAATATTGCGGACAATAGCCATGATTTCAATGATGTCCGGGAACTTGCCATATAGTTCCTTCAATGGCATGGCCCCTGAAAAAACAGCATTATTATCTGGCTCATAGCTTTCCATTAGGGCGAGTAATATACCTTCTCCTTCTTCCGTAAGTTGGATATACGTATTTCTTTTGTCGCTTTCCTTTTTGGAAAACTTTAAATAACCGCGTTCCTCAAGCTTCTTCGAGAAATTGAAAGCAGTGGACACATGCATGACGCCAAACTTAGCAACATCAGAAATCGAAGCTCCATTCAAATGATAAGCGATCCATAAGATATGATGCTCATTGATATTAAGGTCGAATGGTTTGATCCATTGCTGCCAGTCCTTCTCTACAGACTTCCATAAGGCTTTGCTCAGCTGGGCAATTCTTTGACTAAACATCATTGCTTCTTTCATAGAATAATTTTTATCTCCCATTCTCATATTCACCTACTTTATTGTTTCTATTTTCATTATGCCAATAAAACAAAAATTAATAAAGATATAAATTTACAAAATTTTTTGAATTTGTTAAATTCCATCTAAAGTCGGGTTGTTTTTATGTAATGATTTAATTGTCATAACAAAATTGCTATTTGCATAATATATCTTTCTTGATAAAAAAAGAAAATCCTTCCCACCGAAAAAAAAATAACTTTAGGGGAAGGATTGTTCTGATTAGTTTTCTTTTGAATTTTCAGCTGCCAATTCGGTTTCCAAATCTTTAATTGAATCCTCAAGCTCCTTGATATCCTCTTGTAGACCTTGCATGTTTTCCTCTGTTTGAAGCTTCCACTCAAAGATCGCCGTCTTAACATCTGTGATAAATGTTTGGATGGAGTCTTTGCCCTCCTTGGATGCGGTGGCCACCGTGTTTTTCAATTCAACAGCCGCATCCTTAATATCCTTGATGGACCCTAGGTATTCATCTTTATTTGCCAGAAGAGTCCTTCTTGTTTCATATCCTGATTTCGGTGCCGCAAGCAGCGTAGCAATTCCAGCTACAACTCCGCCTACAACCATTCCCGCTAAAACATTTTTCGCTTTCATGTGTTGACCACCTCTACAATTTTTCTGTATAAGTTCTCCAAATGAATTCGGATTCCTCTTTTCTTTTATATTTAATTTCCTATTCTCGCACAAATAAACGTTATTAGCTTCATAGCCTTAAATTAGCAGACATAAAATGATAATAACGTCATGTTCAGGGAGGAGAGGAGGGGAGTGGGGATTTTTACAAATGTGGTGTTGCTCATCAGCGTTGCTTTCTTTGTGGGGGCCGTCCATCATCTCCTTGCGTTAAAGAAGCCGGGGATGTATCCACCTAAAGCGCTTCTGCGGAAAAGAGCAGGGACGCTGGCAGGGGGAGGAGCCGTTTTTTTACTGATCGGGATTATTTTTTACACATTCCAATAGAGCAAAATAAAGCCCCTGTCCGTTATAAGACAGGGGCTAAAAATTTTAATTAAATTTCAGCGAGCTTTGCTCTTTTAAAAATGTTCGTAGCCACTGGATAAAGAATGGCAATGAAAACGGCGTTGAATGCTGCGGCTGGTAAGACAACCCCTGCGAATAATGCAGTGAACGGTCCAGGCAGGCCGATTAGGTAATAGGCAGAACCAAGGAAAACGATTCCCGAAACGATGGTACCGATTGCTGTAAGGGCAGCTGCAGTATAAATGGAAAACTTGAAGTTTTTCAGCGCCATCAGGATTCCGAAAAAGACAAACGCAGTAACAGGCTTATCAATTATGTTCGGAACAAGCCCTCCTGGGAAAGTAGTCGTCAATCCAGAGATCAGCCCAGTTACGGCTCCAACCAATAATACACTCTTTTTGTCTGGAAACAGGATGATTCCAAGGAACATCATCGTCAGCATCATATCAGGCTTCATCCCCAGGAAAAAACCGGGCACGACCACATGCAAGACTGCTCCCATCCCCACCAAAAGTGACAATGCTACAAGATTCTTCGTATTCATTTCTCATCTCTCCTCTGCTATTCTAGCTAACTAGTACTCCTCCTGCAGTGCTCTCTTTGCCTGCAGCGAAAAGCTTTCTCCAATTATAACATATATTTTAATAGAGTAAAGGGTTAATATTCTGTCAATTTCTGTTTCTAAAGTAATTCATGAAGTCGGCAAGTTTTTCAATGTTCTCAAGAGGAACAGCGTTATAAGTCGAGGCCCTGCAGCCACCGACAGATCTGTGGCCGGCAAGCCCTATAAAGCCGGATTCCTCAGCCTCACGGAGGAAGACCGAAGTCAAATCCTCATTATCCAGTGTAAAAGTGATATTCATCAATGAACGGCTCTGTTTTTCCGCATGCCCTTTATAAAACCCCTCACTTCTGTCGATCACATCGTAAAGCAATGCAGCTTTTTCTTTATTCATCATTTCAAGCTGTTTTACCCCACCCAGCTCTTCAGCCCATTCAAGGACAAGCATCAGGAAATAAATCGATAACGTGGGGGGCGTGTTATAAAGCGATTTTGATTCAGAGTAAACCTGATAGTTAAGCATAGAAGGCAGTTCTGGTTTAGAGCGCTTGAGCAAATCTTTGCGGATGATCACAACGGTTACTCCGGATGGGCCAAGATTTTTCTGCGCACCTGCATAGATGAGTCCGAATGATGAAACATTTACTGGCCTGCTAAGAATGTCGCTGGACATGTCCGCAACAAGCGGGATATTCAGGCTTTCGGGCAGGGTATGCCACTGAGTTCCATAGATGGTATTGTTCGTCGTGATGTGGAGGTAGGAAGAACCCGCGGGTATATCGAATTCAGATAGGCTGGGGATTGATTTATAGTTGCCATGTTTGGAAGAAGCAGCTATTACAGCATTTCCTATTTTCTGTGCTTCTTTCAGTGCTTTTTCAGACCATGTGCCCGTCAAGACATAGCTCGCAGATGCTCCCTCTTCAAGGAGGTTCATCGGTACCATTGAAAACTGCAGACTTGCACCGCCCTGTAATAAAAGGACCTCGTAATCATCCGGGATGGAAAGCAGGTTGCGCAACAGACTATTTGTCCGATCATTGATGTCTTCAAACTCCTTGCTGCGGTGGCTTAATTCCATGACTCCCATACCGAGGCTTTGATAATTCATCATTTCTTTTTCCGCTTTCGCTAATACGGCTTCAGGCAATGCAGCCGGGCCAGCGTTGAAATTAAGAGCACGTTTCAAGATCATCCCTCCGAAAAATAAGATACGGCATTTCTTTAATGTATTAAAGTTACTATCATGCTACCAGAAAAGGAATGGGATTTCTAATGTTTTCAGAAAAGTTTAAATAAATTTCAAGGAGTACATATTATTTTACATATGGCGAAAAGAGACAGATAGCTATATGGACAGGCATACCCAATGCTTCCTAAACGATAGGAAGGCTCTAACGGACAAACGCGAGGGGAGGAACGGCAAAAAGTGTCCGATAGGAAGGCTCTAACGGACAAACGCGAGGGAGAAACGACAAAAAGTGACCGATAGGAAAGCTCTATCGGACAAACGCGAGGGAAGAACGGCAAAAAGTGTCCGATAGGAAAGCTCTATCGGACAAACGCGAGGGAAGAACGGCAAAAAGTGTCCGATAGGAAGGCTCTATCGGACAAACGTGAGGGAGGCACGGTCAAAAGTGTCCGATAGGAAAGCAATCGTACAAACGTAAAGTGGGTAGATAGAAAATTGCCCCATGTAAAAGTTGATTCTAACAACAAAAAAACTCCCGTAATTGCGGAAGTCTATATCTTGCTGTTGATTTCAGCAGCGATTTTTTGATAATCGTCCGATGTATATTGATCCTGGTGGGTTTTCCAGACAGCGCCGAAGCCATCGCCATTGCCATAGCGCGGAATCAAGTGCATATGGAAGTGGAAGACAGATTGTCCGGCGGCTTCACCATTGTTTTGCAGGACATTCAATCCTATCGGGTCATAGGCAGCCTTGATTGCATTGGCGACTTTTGGAACTGCTTTAAATACATTCGCTGCCACTTCATCTGTTAATTCATAGACATTTTCCTTATGTACTTTAGGGATGACAAGTGTATGTCCTTTCGTTACCTGGCTGATATCAAGGAATGCCAGTACATTCTCGTCCTCGTAAACCTTGCTTGAGGGAATGTCGCCATTGATGATTTTGCAAAAAATACAATCACTCATTTGTTCCACCCTTTCCATTGATCATGTTTCTGGTATTTTATCACATTTTGCCAATAAACATAAAGAAAGAAAGGACAGGATCCGCATGGAATCCTGTCCCCTGAAGGGAAAACGATTTACTGTTCATTGACGTTCTCAGCAGGTTTACCTTTGATAAACACCTCATTTGTCAATTCATTTGAATTTACAAAAATGATGGGTTATTCAGTACCTGGTTCAATCGGACCATCCCCTGTCTGCTTTAGTCGGTTTCACAACTTATAAAGCGGGAAGTGATCTGCGACACACACCTCATTTCAGAATGTGGAGTGATGTTACTGAACGGCTGGGTTAACATTTACGTAGCGCAATGCAACCATCCCCTTATTTGAACGTTGAAATCAGTGTGCTTATAAATCGAATTATATGTCTTTAACAGACACCTCATTTCGAATTATTGCTTGTTTCCCCTTCAAAAATTATGATGCCCCGATTGAAAACATATATGCGAAAAAGTTTCGAAATAAGTTGAAGCTTTTCCTAATGGAGTTGTATTTGTTAAAATAACGGTACAGAAATACGAACTGGGAAGGACGTTGCACATGTCTTTATTGGAAATTAACGAGGTGACCGGTGGATATACAAGGAATCCGGTTTTAAAAAATGTGAGCTTCACGGTCAATGCAAATGAAATCGTGGGATTGATCGGCCTGAACGGTGCCGGAAAAAGTACGACAATCAAGCATGTGATCGGTTTGATGGAACCTCATAAAGGTGACATTAAAATCAATGGCAGGACCTTCTTGGAAGGCAAGGAGGAATATAGGAAACAGTTCACCTTTGTGCCAGAGACACCTATTCTTTATGAAGAGTTGACACTGGAAGAGCATCTGAGGCTGACCGCAATGGCCTATGGACTTGAGGAAAAGGAGTATGAAAAGCGCATTGATGCTTTGTTGAAGGAATTCAGGATGAGCAAAAGGCTAAAATGGTTTCCTGCCCATTTTTCCAAAGGGATGAAGCAAAAGGTAATGATCATGTGCGCATTTTTGGTACAACCCTCCCTTTATATTGTCGATGAGCCATTTGTCGGACTCGATCCCCTTGGAATTCAATCTTTGTTGGATCTGATGGACAAGATGAAAGAAAATGGTGCCGGCATTCTCATGTCGACACATATCCTCGCAACGGCTGAACGTTATTGTGATCGTTTTGTCATTCTTCATAATGGAGAGGTCAGGGCACATGGGACGCTTGAAGAGCTGCGAGAGCAGTTCAAGATGCCTGGAGCAACACTGGATGACCTGTATATCCAACTGACAAAGGAAGAAGTCTATGTTTAATCCGCAGCAATTATGGAAGGAGCGTTTCGGCACCTTTGCCAAGGAAACCGGAAGCTACCTGCGATACATCTTTAATGGCCATTTAGTGATTGTCGTACTGTTTTTATTAGGAACGGCGGCTTTTTACTATCAAGAATGGATTAAAACGCTTCAGCCCGATTTCCCGGCGGCATGGATCATCGCATTGATTCTTGCGTTCGTACTTACATACAGTCCAATCCAGACATTTTTGACCGAGGCGGATAAAATATTCCTGCTGCCGCTAGAAACAAGGTTGAATGTTTATTTCAAAAAATCGATCACATTCAGCCTGAGCCTGCAATCCTATTTATTGCTCCTGGTACTCGCGGTGCTAATGCCGCTGCATGTGAAAATACATGGCGCTGACTTCAAATCGTTTTTCATCTTATTGGTCGCACTCATCCTGATAAAATGGTTCAATATATTGATACGATGGAATGTACAGTATTTTATCGAGAAAAATGTAAGGTTGACTGACAGTATCCTTCGTTTCTGTATCAATGTGGTGCTTTTGTATTTTATCTTTTCAGGGGCCCAGCTGATTTTTGCTGCCGTTCCAGCTGCTGTCTTAATCTTGCTGTATTTCTACTATAAAAAACAGGCAGTGGATAAAGGTTTGAAGTGGGAGCAGTTGATCGAGGACGAAGAAAGACGGATGAACGCCTTTTACCGTGTTGCCAACATGTTTACGGATGTTCCGAAGCTGCGGGACCGCACGAAAAGGAGAAAATGGCTTGACTGGCTGGTTAATGTCATACCGTACAGACAGGACCTTGCCTTCAGCCATCTATACTTAAGAACCTTCGCAAGGTCCGGCGATTATTTTGGCTTGCTGGTCCGCCTTTCACTGATAGGGGGAGCCGCGCTTTATTTCCTTACATATGGGCCGGGGCAAATTTTACTCGCTTTGTTATTCATGTATTTGACAGGATTCCAGCTTTTGCCGTTATGGAACCATCACCAAAACAAATTATGGGTCGGGCTGTACCCAGTTCCTGAAAATGCAAGAAAGAAATCCTTCACAAGCTTGCTATTGGGAATCATGATCTTCCAGGCAGTTGTTTTTGCGGGGGCAGTCCTGATTAAAGGTGAATGGCTGTCAGCAGCAATTGTACTGGCTTCCGGAATCGCGTTTTCGCTGTTTTTTGTTTATTTTTACAGCCAGAGCAAACTGAAATCCTAATTAAAAATCCTTTTCGTAATCGCTTTAAGCTTTTATGAAAAGGATTTTTTTGAATCGTTTCTCTGTTTGATACGTATTAGTAACGACAAGGGGTGAATGCTTTGAATGAATATGAATTGAAAGCTTATGAAGAGGTAGTTGACTGGAAGCGGAAGCTGAATAAACGTGCTAGCCTTTTGGCGCGTGCATCTAAAAGAGCACAGACGAAAGTGAATGAGCTGATTCCAGACAAAGTCCATAAATTCTTGACGGAGAGCATTAAAAATATGGTCAAGGCAACTCTGGCTGGATCGAATTATACAACGAGAAAACAGCAGGGAACAGGTCTGACACTTGCAGAAAAAGACCAGCAGCTTCTGAAAAAGCTGTCAGCCTACAAGAGGACAGCGGCTGTAGAGGGAGCTGGAACTGGGGCCGGGGGAATACTGCTCGGGATGGCGGATTTTCCGTTGCTTTTATCGATAAAAATGAAGTTTCTATTCGATGCAGCGTCAGTATATGGGTTCGATCCATCAAAATATGAAGAACGTCTGTTTATCCTTTATGTATTTCAGCTGGCTTTTTCAAGTGATGAACATCGGAAGCAGACGCTTGACTTGATTGAAAACTGGGAAGTGAGAAAAGCTGAATTGACCGAGCTGGATTGGCAGCAATTTCAGCAAGAGTACAGAGATTATATCGATTTTGCCAAGATGCTGCAGTTGATGCCTGGGATTGGGGCTGTTGTAGGAGCTTATGCAAACTACAATCTGCTCGACCAGCTGGGAGAAACAGCGATGAATGCCTATAGAATGAGAATATTGAAAACACCTCCGCAACCATGAGTTGTGGAGGTGTTTTGTATTGGAATCTTTATGCTAATGTCTCACTTATTTCGTGTTTAATTTGTGCTTTTGTTTGATAGTTGAGTGCGGCTGCGCAAAGAGTTTTTGCCGCAATGACCATTGCTTTTTCGTCAAAATCGAATCTTGGGTGATGGTGTGGATAGGAGCCGTCTGTTTCAGGCTTAGCTCCGGTGAAGAAGAAGGTACCTTTTACATTCTGCAAATAGTAAGCAAAGTCTTCACCACCCATTTGAAGGGCACTTTCTTCTATTTTCGTCACTTCCGGCACCTTTGTAGCGCAGTCAATCAGGAATTCAGTTTCTGCTGCATGGTTGACGACGGCTGGATAGCCTTTATCATATTGGTAATCATATGTGCAATCTGTTGCCAGGCATGTTCCATGGACTACTTTTTCTATTTCCTCTGCAATAAAATCCCGGGTTGATTCGTTGAAGGTCCTGACCGTGCCGTTCAGCTTTGCTTTATCAGCAATTACATTGAAGGCATTTTCTGCAACGAAGGAACCGACGGTCACAACAGCAGAATCGACAGGGTCCACACGTCTGCTGACAATTTGCTGCAAGGTCGAAACAAGCTGTGCACCGGCGACGATGGCGTCCTTCGTTTTATGCGGCTGTGCGCCGTGTCCGCCTTTTCCCTGGATCGCAATTTCAAACCGGTCAGCTGCTGCCATGATGGGGCCGATCCGGTATTGTATGGTTCCTGTCGGTTCAGTGGCCCATAGATGGGTGCCGAAAATGACATCGACGCCTTCAAGACAGCCGTCTTCAATCATCGAGATGGCCCCGCCTGGAGCATATTCCTCTGCATGCTGATGGATCATTACATACGTACCCTGCAAATTTTCCCTGTTTTCGTATAGTACCTTTGCCAGTACCAATAATGTAGCTGTGTGTCCATCATGTCCGCAAGCATGCATCACACCTGGAACCAAAGATTTGTATGGTACATCTTTCTCGTCTTGAATCGGCAGGGCATCAAAATCAGCTCTAAGCGCAACCGTTTTGCCAGGCTTAGCACCATGGATTTTTGCGACTACGCCATTTCCCCCAACATTAGCGCGGACCTCTGCGCCAAGTTTTTCGTAGAATGATTGGATATATTGCGCGGTGTTCACTTCCTGAAAGGACAATTCAGGATGTTGGTGCATATACCGTCGGATTTCCACCATCTCCGGAAAAAGGTTATCTATTTTTCTAAAAAGCTGATCCTGCAATTGTTTCATCTCCTTATGTATAATAGTTTGATAATTTAAATAATTATAGCACATATATAGGATAAAAACATTTTAGAATCATAGCAAAAGAAGCTCCCTTGAAGGAAGCTTCGTATATAAATGGAGCCATTGAATGGCATCCAGTGTTTTTAAATTAGATCAGGAACATGGCTACAATCGTGGTGACAATAAGTCCGATTGTGACAGGAAGCAGATTCCTTCTCGCTAATTCGAACGGATCGACACCACAAATCGCTGCCGCTGGAATCAATGCCCATGGAACTAAAGTGCCGCCGCCAACCCATATGCCAGCAATTTGGCCAAGGGCAGTCAGGGTAGCCGCACCGGCCCCTATGGCAGTCGAGAAAATCGCTGCTACCGACCCTGCAAGAGAGATACCGGAAAAGCCGGAACCGTCGAGGCCGGTGATGGCACCAACAGCAGTGAGCGTAATCGCACCAACTTCAGCACTGAGCGGAACGACAGAAGCGAGCGCCACACCAAGGTCATTAACGATACCCTGGGAAGTTTCTGGCAGGAATTCACCGATGATTTTGATGAATCCTGAATCACCAAGGTAAAAGAAGGCGGCGATTGGGATGACGGCGCCAAAAACCTTGAAGCCGAACTGGAATCCTTCGATGAGGTAACTGGTTGTTTTTTCGAGACCTTTATTCTTATGTGCTGCGATGGATATGAGAAGAAGGATGAAGATCGAGGTACCGCCTACCAGTGCAGTGGCATCGCCCCCCTGTAAGTTTAGAATGGACATGGCAGCGACATCTGCTGCAAATAAAACCGGGATCAGGATAGCGAAAAACTTCCTTGCACCGTTTGTTAATAAGCTGGGGTCACTGGTTTGGTCCATATCTAGTTCTAACGCACCCCCGCTTTTTAGCTTTCCGTTTTTCATGTCTCTTTTTAATAAGTAGAAAGCAGTGACGGTTGTGACGAGCCCCATCACAATGACCAGCGGGATGCTGGCATGGACTACTGAACTGACAGGAAGACCAGCTGCATCTGCAGTCAGTTTTGGAGCTGCCTGGATGACAAAGTCTCCAGAGAGGGCAATTCCATGCCCAAAAAGGTTCATTGCGACTGCTACACCGAGCGCTGGCAATCCGACTCTTACTGCCACAGGTAAAAGAACGGCTCCCATTAAGGCTACTGCCGGAGAAGGCCAGAAAAACCAGGATATGATCATCATGACAATCCCAATCGTCCAATAAGCAAGTGCTGGTGTTTTGATCAGCTTGGCAAAGGGGGAGATCATTGCATCATTGATTCCGGTTACCGTAAGGGTCCTGCTCATTGCCACGATAATCGAAATGACTAGAATGGTAGGCAACAGCTCGGTAATGGCATAGATGAAACTATTGAATATGCTGCTCACCGAGGCACTCAGCGACCCAGTCGCAACGATTGCCAGTAAGAAGATCCCGATAATCGATATTAGCGTTGTGTCTCTCCTCATTACCATGAATCCGATAATCAGGAAAATGAATAAAACATAGATCCAATGTAGTGCGGATAATTCTATTACCATAAAATGAAGCTCCTTTCTAAATGACATGCTGTTTCCACTTCGTGAAATATAGGCAAATTTCCTAATTGAGTACTACAGGATATGATGGCCGCGAAAAGGTGTGAGCGGAAACAGATAATTTTTTATCGGTCTCGAGACGGAGGGGAAAAGCTTCTTGAGAGGGGCGGAAAAAATCAAGCCAGCCTGTAAAATGAAGCTAAAGATTAAGCGTAAAATAAAGGGATTTTCCGAGGCAGAAAAGAATAAGTGATTATGATGGAAAGAAAGAAGGGGGAACTTTTGGGTACACGTTCGGTGAATCAGATAGCTGCAGCTGTCCTACTATCAGGTTTGGGAATGATCCTTCTGCTAGTTAACTTAGGTGTCATTTCCTTGGAAATAAAAGAGCTTTTTGTCGTAACCTATCCTTTTTTACTACTAGTCTATGGGTTAGTGCCTCTGATGAGAAAGCAGTTTGGATGGGGATCATTCATCGTCCTTTTTTCATCGCTCCTGATCATGGACCGGTTTAATGTGATTGATTTTGGATTTTTTGATGTGTGGAAGCTATGGCCGCTAGTGTTGGTTTATTTTGGGGCAGCCATTCTTTTTAAAAGTAAAAAAATCAAGGTTATTTATCAAACTGATATATCGTCAGAGAAAGAGTTGGAAAGCACTTCACTGCCCCAAGCCTCTTTAAAGAAAATACGAGGGGTATCGGTTGGAAAGGTGACATTCAAAAAGCAAAACTGGGCAGTCGAACCGATGGATTTATACAATATGGTAGGGGAATATTTTATCGACTTCAGTAAAGGCTTCATTCCTGACAGGGAAACGCCTATAAGGGTAAGAGGCTGGGTTGGTGAAGTGAAGATGCTCATACCAGAGGATGTTCCGGTAAAGATAGATGCTGTCATTGGCGTCGGTGAAGTAAAGCTCTTTGATTACGCTCAGGAGCAAATAAAGCACGTCGTCGCCTATAAGTCGGATGATTATGACAAGGCAGTAAGGAAGTTGAATATTACGATTGAATTGAAAATCGGTTCTGTAAGAATTGATCGAGTGTAGGAGGGAGAAGGAAATGACAAGTATCCGCTTATGGTTCATCCAAACATTCTTGATGATGGCTTTCATCACTTCTCTCATCCTCTTCATTGGCCTTCAAATTTTCATCTTCCTTGTGCCAGACAGCGGCCTTTCTACTGCAATGACCTTCTGGTTTTGGCTGTATAGCTTTGTCACTATGGCAGCGGTTGGATTTTACTTCAGTTTACGAGGCAGCTATGTAATCAAGGGGCGACTGGGCGACATTTTGCTGTTCATTGCGACTTTGCGCAGAGGTAAATTCACGGAAAGAATTATGACAGAAGAAAAAGATGAAATCGGGCTGATTTCTGAGGAACTCAATCAGTTATCCGAATACCTCCAGGAACAGGTCTATTCACTGCAGCGGCTGGCAGAGGAAAAAACAGAGCTATCAAAGACGGCAAAGTCGGTCGCGACCATGGAGGAACGGCAAAGGCTTGCCAGGGATTTGCATGATGTAGTCAGCCAGCAGCTGTTCGCTCTTAGCATGATGTCATCAGCTTCACTAAGATGGTTTGATCAGGAGCCAGAAAAGGCCAGGAAACAGCTGGAGCAAATTTCTGAAATAGCAGGCAAAGCGCAGGGTGAGATGCGGGCCCTTCTTCTTCACTTGAGGCCTGTCCAATTGAGTGGGGAGAGTTTGTGTGAGGGGATTATTAAACTGATCCGGGAACTGAAGCAAAAAACGAACCTGGCATTCGAAGCAAGCGTCGATGAGATCGAGCATCTTTCGCAAGCGGCTGAGGAGCATATATTCCGGATCGTCCAGGAAGCATTGTCCAATATCCTCCGCCATGCCGATGCGACTAAAGTGAAACTGATACTGACAGAGGAGCAGCAATATATACATCTATACATAGGTGACAATGGGAAAGGCTTCGACATCCACGAAGAGAAAATGGCATCCTACGGTCTTAAGACGATGAGGGAACGGTGCGAGCAAATTGGCGGTACATATAATATCCGTTCGAAAGCGGATGAAGGAACATATATTGAAATTAGGATACCTGCGTTGAGGAGGGAAGAGTAATGGAGAAAATCAGGGTAGCGGTAGTGGATGATCATGAAATGGTCCGAAAAGGCATCATTTCCTATCTGGAAACCGAACCGTCAATCGAAATTGTTGGCGAGGCAGATTCTGGAAAAAAGGCTGTTGCATTAGTGAAAGATACAAAACCGGATGTTGTACTAATGGATTTGCTAATGGAGAATGGGACGGGAATTGAAGCAACAACAGAGATTTTAAGCTTTTATCCAGAATGCAAAATCATCATCATCACGAGTTTTTATGACGATGAACAGGTTTTTCCAGCAATCGAGGCAGGAGCATTTAGCTATATGTTAAAGACAGCTTCTGCTTCCGAAGTCATCAGGGCGATTGAAAAGGCGTCCAGAGGAGAAACAGTCATTGAACCAAAGGTAGCCAACAGGATGATGAAAAGATTAAGGCCACAAGAGCGCAAACCACACGATGAACTGACAGAAAGGGAGCTTGAGGTTTTGAAATGTATTGGTGAAGGAATGACAAACCAGCAAATCAGCGAGGAATTATTCATCGGCGTGAAAACAGTCAAAACCCATGTTTCCAATATTTTAGGTAAACTCGCCTTATCCGACAGAACACAAGCAGCAGTATATGCAAATCGTAACGGGTTGATCAAGACTTCATAAGTAGAGGAGGGTGTCACGAGATGACACCCTCTTTTATGGAGGCACAAAATGGCGGTTGACCAGAAAAAGATGCCATCCATCGGCCTGATGTAGGCACGAAATGGTGGTTGACCAGAAAAAAGCGCCATCCATCGGCCTGATGGAGACACAAAAAGGCGGTTGACCAGAAAAAAGCGCCATCCATCGGCTTGATGGAGACACAAAAAGGCGGTTGGCCAGAAAAAAGCGTCATCCATTGGCTTGATGGAGACACGAAACGGCGGAGGATCAAGAAAAAGCGCCATCCATCGGCCTGATGGAGACAGGAAATGCCCCTATATCAGAAAAAAGCGCCACCCATTACCTAAATGGTGGCGCAAAGGAAGACGGTCATTCGCTTTCAATATAATATTTAGATACATAAGAGGCGCTTTCGAAAATATTAGGTCTTGCTCCATCAATTCCTGACTCTGTTCCGCGATTCTTATGTGCATGTGCATAGGCTTTTGATTGTTGCCAGTTTTCAAATGAGCTTTCATTTTCCCAAACGGTCAAAATAATATAAGTATTTGAGCTCAATGGCCGCAGTACACGGATGGCGACAAAGCCCGGTTCATTTTCTATCAGCCTTGGCCGGTTCAGGAAGCGATCCTCAAAAAGCGGCCTTCCCTCATCAGTAACAGGGATATTATTGAAAACAGCAAAGCCTTCATGGCCGAGTTGGCCGGCAGAATCGATCACTTCATATTTCCTCGGAGAACTGAATAGTGTCTTCTTTTCAGTCTCATGGACTAGGATGGATGATTCGTTGTTGTTCATCAGGACCATGTTTTCGGCTTGGTGTTTTTCTTTTATTTTTAACAGAAAATCAGCTGTTCCGGATGTAATGAATAAATTCATCTTTTCACCTCATTTTAAATTTTAAGTACTTCCTTCTATTATAATGATTTAACATCTTCATCTATTTTCCCTTTTTAAGAGAAGCTAAAAACATAAATTCGACGAATTTTCGACAATTTGCAGCGTTTCCTATGAAATCGGCTATTAAAAACGATATAGTGTATATAGTTTGTTTATTTTTGTATACACAACGCGGGCTACCGCTTGTCCGATTCGTAAAATAGTTGTTTTTTATTTTAATCCTTTTATATTACAATGGATTACAGACATTATTGAAAGGTGGACCACACTTAATGAGCAAGATTATTAACGATACATTTTTAAAAGCAGCCAGAGGAGAAGCTACAGATTACGTTCCTGTCTGGTATATGAGACAAGCTGGCAGGTCACAGCCTGAGTATAGAGAAATCAAGGAAAAATATTCTTTATTTGAAATTACGCACCAGCCTGAGCTTTGCGCATATGTAACAAGGCTTCCTGTAGAACAATACGACGTGGATGCGGCGATTCTTTACAAGGACATCATGACACCGCTGCCAGCTATGGGAGTAGATGTAGAAATTAAATCAGGAATCGGACCTGTCATTGCCAATCCTGTAAAAACATTGTCTGATGTTGAAAAATTGGGTTCGATCAACCCTGAATCAGATATTCCATACGTACTGGACACAATCAAGCTTCTTACAAAAGAACAGCTTTCTGTACCATTGATCGGTTTCTCAGGAGCGCCGTTCACTCTTGCAAGCTATATGATTGAAGGCGGACCTTCAAAGAATTATAACAAAACAAAGGCATTCATGTACGCACAACCGGAAGCCTGGTTTGCGTTGATGGACAAGCTTGGTGATATGGTGATTACATATGTGAAATCCCAAATCAAAGCAGGAGTTAAAGCAATCCAGATCTTTGATTCTTGGGTAGGAGCACTGAATGTCCAGGATTACCGTACATTCATCAAGCCCGTGATGAACAGGATTTTTTCTGAGCTTAAGAAAGAAAATGTACCATTGATCATGTTTGGTGTTGGTGCAAGCCATCTGGCCATGGAATGGAACGACCTTCCGCTTGATGTAGTTGGACTTGATTGGCGTCTTCAGGTGAACGAAGCTCGCGAACTTGGAATCCAGAAAACCGTCATGGGAAATCTTGATCCTGCAATTCTTCTTGCACCATGGAATGTGATTGAAGAAAGGGCAAAGGCGATCCTTGACCAGGGTATGGGACAGCCAGGCTACATCTTCAACCTGGGCCATGGAGTATTCCCATCTGTGAACCCTGAGACATTGAAAAAGCTGACTGCTTTCATCCATGAGTACTCTGCCTCAAAATTAGGCAAATAGTCTGTATTCTGTTCCAGAGCATTACATTTTGTAAAATGGACTTGTTTTTGGCAGAATATAAGCTTAGAGACACGAAAAAGAGGTGCAATCATGACTAAGAAAAAGATGGGTTTGCTTGTGATGGCATATGGCACACCCTACAAAGAAGAAGATATTGAACGTTACTATACACATATCCGCCACGGCCGCCCGCCGGCACCGGAAATGCTTGAGGACTTGAAACAACGCTATGAAGCGATTGGCGGCATATCTCCACTTGCGAAAATCACGGTGGAGCAGGGCGAGAAGCTCGAACAGCACCTGAACAGCATCCAGGATGAGGTTGAATTCAAGATGTATCTTGGATTGAAGCATATCGAACCTTTCATCGAGGATGCCGTGAAGCAAATGAATGACGATGGCATTGAAGAGGCAGTAAGCATTGTGCTCGCACCGCATTTTTCAACTTTCAGCGTCAAATCATATAATGGCCGCGCAAAGGAAGAAGCGGCAAAATTGGGCGGACCTGAAATTGTATCGGTTGAACAGTGGTACGATGAGCCGAAATTCATCAAATACTGGTCCGACCGCGTGGCAAAGACCTTCGCTGAAATGCCTGCTGAAGAGCGCGAGAGCTCAGTTTTGATCGTTTCTGCCCATAGCCTGCCTGAGAAGATTCTACAAATGGGAGATCCGTACCCTGAACAATTAAAAGAAACAGCTGATTTAATTGCAAAACATGCGAACGTGAAAAATTATGAGGTTGGCTGGCAAAGTGCCGGCAACACACCTGAGCCATGGCTTGGCCCTGATGTACAGGATCTGACGAGGGAACTGTTCGAGAAAAATGGCTATAAAGCATTTGTTTATGTGCCGGCTGGGTTTGTTTCCGACCATCTGGAAGTGCTGTATGACAATGATTATGAATGCAAAGTCGTGACTGAAGAAATCGGAGCCAGCTATTACAGGCCGGCAATGCCGAATACAGAGCCTGAATTCATTGATGCATTGGCAGATATCATTTTAAAGAAGCTGTCGACTTCACGATAAAACTTATTTAAAGAAGGCGATTTACCGTGACAGAAAAAAAGAATGTTGTAATTGTAGGGGGCGGCATTACAGGTTTGGCGGCAGCATACTATTTGCAAAAGCATGCCAGGGAGAACCAGCTTCCTCTGGATGTGAAACTGGTCGAATCCTCCCATCGTGTTGGCGGGAAAATGCAAACGTATGTGAAAGATGGTTTTGTCATCGAAAGAGGACCCGATTCCTTCCTGGAAAGAAAAGAGAGCGCAGGGCGACTGGCCAGGGAAGTAGGTTTAGGAGATAAATTGGTCAATAACAGTACAGGGAAATCATATGTGCTGGTGAAGGACAAGCTCCACCCTATGCCTGGCGGAGCAGTGATGGGAATTCCTACTCAAATCGGTCCCTTCGTTACAACCGGCTTATTTTCCTGGCCAGGTAAGTTCCGGGCTGCTGGAGATTTCTTTATGCCACCTTCAAAGATAAAAGGCGACCAGTCCCTTGGCGAATTTTTCCGGCGCAGGCTTGGTGATGAAGTCGTTGAAAACCTGATTGAACCCCTGCTCTCAGGTATTTATGCTGGAAATATTGATAATATGAGCCTACTGTCCACTTTTCCGCAATTTTATCAGGTGGAGCAGAAATATGGAAGCTTGATTCTTGGCACAAAGAAGACAACTCCCACGGCAAAAAAGAAGCCTGCTGAAACGGGACAGGCGAAGAAAAAAGGAATGTTCCTGACTGTGACGACTGGTCTGCAATCCTTTGTCGACGCGATCGAATCCAAGCTTGAACCTGGTTCTGTCATTAAGGGAATCAGGGTCGATAAAGTGAGCAAACAGGAGAATGGTTACCGCCTGAGGCTGAGCAGCGGCGAATCGCTTGATGCAGACAGCATCCTTTTAGCTGCTCCGCATGAAGCAGCGCTGCATATGTTCTCAGACCACGAACATATCTTCGATCCATTCCGCGATATGCCTTCGACTTCCGTTGCGACGGTTGCCATGGCATTCCCGGAAAGTGTCATAAAAGAAGATATTGATGGTACAGGCTTTGTTGTATCAAGGAACAGTGATTATACAATCACTGCCTGCACATGGACACACAAAAAGTGGCCTCATACCACTCCGGAGGGAAAAGTCCTGCTCCGTCTTTATGTCGGCAGGCCAGGTGACGAGGCAATTGTTGAGCTTTCGGATGATGAAATCATCAAGATTGCGTTAGAAGATTTAAATAAAACGATGGATATCCAGGCACAGCCTGATTTTGCAGTAGTGTCACGCTGGAAAGAAGCCATGCCGCAATATACTGTCGGACATAAGGAAAGAGTCGCGAACCTGAAGAATGATTTGGCCAGTGAGCTTCCGGGTGTTTTCGTAGGCGGCAGCTCTTATGAGGGAGTCGGCCTTCCAGACTGCATAGACCAGGGTGAGGCAGCTGTCGAAAAGATCTTGTCATATTTGAAGCTTCATGGATAACGACTGTTTCATCATTGAATATATACAACTCTTGATAAAAAACCCTTTTTAGGGTTTTTTATTTTTCCACCCTTGCCATAGTGTTAAATACATGATAAATTATTTATTGACGTATTGACCGTTTTTCTCATTTGGTCATTTTGGAGGTGATAACATGGCGGTTGACCGAAAACAGCAGATTCTTGAAGCAGCGACCAACTCTTTTTCACTGTACGGCTATAAGGCGACTACGATTGATCAGGTTGCAAAGCTGGCGAACGTTGGGAAAGGCACCATTTATACCTTTTTCAAAAATAAGGAACAGCTTTTCGATGAAATTGTTAATGGCCTCATCCAAGAAATGAAAGAAGTCGCAAATGAAGCAGTGGATTCATCAGACTCTTTTTATGAAAATGTCCACAGAGCTTTATATAGGCTGCTGGAATTTCGTAAGAAGCATCAATTGACAATCAAACTCTCGCAAGAAGCCCGGGATATTGGGACTCCAGCTGTCCTGGAGGTTATGGATAAAGTGGAATCGGCGATCCTTAGCTTTATTAAGGAAAAAGTCATCCAGGCAATTCAAAAGGGCGAAATAAAGGAATGCGACCCGGAGATAACAGCGTTCATCATGATGAAGCTTTATATCGCGCTGATTTTTGATTGGGAAAAAAAGAACGAACCACTCGAAAAAGAAAAAATCTCTGATTTGTTTGAGTTTTATATCTTCAAAGGATTGTCTGATTAAGGATAGTCCTTATTTTTAACAGTAAAATGACCAAGTGAACAAAATGGTCATTAATTACATCATGGAGGGCTAAAAATGAAGAAAAATCTATTCACCCAAGAGTTGCTTTCTATTTTTCGAAATAAGAAGCTTCTTATTCCGATCATTGCCGTCTTGTTCATACCGGTTCTTTACAGCGGAATGTTCTTATGGGCATTCTGGGATCCGTACGAACACCTTTCAGACCTTCCAGTAGCTGTTGTCAACAGTGATTCAGGGTCAACAATTGACGGGGAGACACTTGAACTTGGCAATGACCTGGTTGAAAAATTAAAGGAAAACCAGGATTTTGGATTTGAGTTTGTGTCCGAAGAAGTAGGGACAAAAGGGCTGGAGCAGCAAAAATATTATATGCTCATAAAAATTCCGAAAGATTTCTCCGAAAATGCAACAACTTTGATGGATGAACACCCAGAAAAGCTCGAACTTGTTTATGTTCCTAATGAAAGCTTCAACTTTTTATCTGCTCAGATTGGGGGAACAGCAGCAGAAAAAATCAAGGCTTCCGTGTCCGAGAAGGTTTCTGAAACGTATGCGGAAACGATGTTTGACAAAATTGGTGAACTGACAGATGGACTTGGCCAGGCGAGTGACGGAGCTTCGGAACTGAACGACGGTGCGGTCAAGCTTAAGGATGGAAGCATCGAGCTTTATGATAATCTATCGGTGCTCGCAAGCAAGTCTATTGAGTTCAACCAGGGAATGAACTCAGCTGATTCCGGTGCCAAAGAGTTGGCGAATGGAGCAGGAAAGCTCGCTGGAGGACTTGGTCAATTGGAGGAAGGGGAAACGAAGCTTGAGGAAGCTTCGGACCAACTTCTGGCAGGCCAGAAAGATTTGCAGACAGGTGCTTCACAAGTAAAGGCAGGTTTAGATCAGGCAAGCAGCAAGATACCAGAATTGATTGAGGGTACTAAACAAATTGAACAGGGTTCAGAAAATCTCGGCCAAAAGCTGGCAGACTGGAAAAATGGGGCTGACAATGCAGCTGGCGGAGCGGCAGAACTTCATGCCGGCATTCAAGAACTGCAAAAACAAATGGAGGGGATGGCACCTTTATTAAAAGACCATCCTGAAAAACAAAAAGAGCTTGCAGCAGCGCTTGCTAAACTCGAAGCTGGCAGTGCAGGTCTTGAGAATGGGTCAGCGCAACTTTCAGACTCAGCAGGTAAACTGGCTGCAGGGTCGGGGGAATTATCAGCTGGTTTGAATAAAGTCATTGTCGGCCAGGGTGAGCTCCAGCAGGGAATCTTGGAACTGGCAGCAGGTAGTGGACAAGTGGAAACTGGTGCTGCGAAACTGGCAGCTGGCCACGAAGAATTTCATTCGGGTCTCCAGCTGTTCGGTAACAAGCTGAGCGAGGCGAAAGCTGGTTCTGTTGAACTGGCAAATGGAAGTTCCCAACTTGTTGGCGGAATGGATCAGCTGGCAGCTGGTTCCGCAGCTATGACCGACGGAGCTGACAAACTGGCATCAGGTGCCGGAGAATTGTCTGAAGGAAATTCCAAGGTAGCGGCTGGGACATCCGAGCTTGCTGAAAAGCTGAAAGAGGGCGCAGAAGAAGCAAAGGTGAATCCAGATGAAGAAACCTACAATATGCTTGCTGCACCAGTAAAGCTGGCGAATGAAACATTCAAATCAGTTCCGAACTATGGAACAGGATTTGCGCCATACTTCTTATCTCTTGGCTTATTTGTTGGTGCGTTGCTGCTTTCCATCGTTTTCCCATTAAGGGAGCCAGCTGGAGTTCCTTCAAGCGGTGCAAGCTGGTTCTTCAGCAAATTCAGTATCCTGGCTGGAATCGGCATATTGCAGGCACTGGCAGCCGATGCCATCCTTCTAATGGGGCTGGGTCTTGATGTAGAAAGCGTTCCGCTATTCGTGGTCTTCTCCATTATCACAAGCCTGACTTTTATCGCACTGATTCAGTTCCTTGTGACTTTGTTAGGAGATCCAGGACGTTTTGTAGCAATCATTATCCTGATCTTGCAGCTTACGACAAGCGCAGGAACATTCCCATTGGAGTTAATTCCGGGATTCCTGCAAAAGTTTAATGCATATTTGCCAATGACCTATTCAGTGCAAGGTTTCAAGGCTGTCATCTCAAGCGGGGATTTCAGTTTCATGTGGCAAAATGCAGGGATTTTGGCAGGATATATTTTAGTCCTTGCAGCAGGCACAGCATTATTTTTCCATTGGATGTTCAAAAGGAAATTCGCCGTGTTAGTTGAATAACATTCTATTGTCAAAACAGCTATAACAAAAAAGAAGCCAGCTCAATTAGCTATTGAGCTGGCTTTTCATGTGCAGTTTTTAAAACTGCGGAAAAGGGATTGTATTACACCCGGAAAACCGGGGAAGGAAAACGAATCAAGATTTATAGTTTACCAGGGTCCATGCATCCATCACACTTATTTCCGTAGCATTCATGCTGTTCGTCAATCGATTCTCCACACTCAATACACTGCTTCTTCGGCAAATTACGAAAGAATTCTACGACATTTTCAATCATGTTGTTCCCTCCAAATATGTGATGTTTTAATACAGTATTATTATTTATTTTATTGTATTATAACAGAACGGATGACGTCAATCATAATTTTCTGAAAAAGCCATTCTAGTGAAAAAATGGGCAGAATGAAGTATAGTGAAAGAAAAAGCGTGATTATAGGAGGGAAATCATTGAAGCTGACTATAGTAGGTTTCTGGGGTGGATATCCAAAGGTGAATGAGGCAAGCACCGGATATTTGCTTGAGCATGAAGGGTTTAAGCTGATGATCGACTTTGGCAGCGGTGTACTGGCAAAACTCCAAAATTTCGTCCAGCCTGAAGAGCTGGATGCCCTGGTGCTGTCACATTATCATCCGGATCACATTGCCGATATCGGCGTCTTGCAGCATGCCCGACTGATTCAGGGCTTCCTGGGTAAAAAGTCCCCGCAGCTTCCGATTTATGGACATACTCAGGATAAACAGGAGTTTGCGAAGCTTACATATAAAAACATCACCAAAGGGGTTGCTTATGATCCGGCTAATAAGCTGAACATAGGGCCTTTCACCATTTCATTCCTGGCTGCAGTCCATCCGGTTCCTTGCTATGCGATGAGGATCGAAGCAGGAGGCAAGTCCCTGGTGTATACTGCCGATACTTCCTTTAAGGAAGAGTTCATCTCGTTTGCTCAAGGTGCAGAATTGCTGCTTTCCGAATGCAATTTTTACGGGAACCAGGATGGCAAAGGTGCTGGCCATATGAACAGCTATGATAACGGAAAGCTTGCGGCTGAGGCGGGGGTTAAGCAGCTGGTCCTGACCCATTTGCCGCATTACGGGGAAATAGATCAGCTTGTTTCAGAAGCTTCGAGCATTTTCAATGGCCCTATCACCCTCGCAAGGGAAGGGCTGGAAATCACTCTTTAAAAAGGAGAATCAATCATGTTATTTATTGACAATAAAGGAATCACTGACCCAAGAATCAACCTGGCAATTGAAGAATATGCCTTGAAGAACCTTGACATCAATGAAACATATTTACTGTTTTATATAAACGAACCATCTATCATCATTGGCAAGAACCAGAATACAATTGAAGAAATCAATACTGAATATGTCGACAAGAATGGCATTCATGTTGTCCGCAGATTATCTGGTGGAGGTGCTGTTTACCATGATCTTGGCAACCTGAATTTCAGCTTTATCACGAAGGACGATGGCGAAAGCTTCCACAATTTCAGGAAGTTTACTGAGCCAGTGGTGAATGCACTGAGGAAGCTAGGAGTCAATGCGGAATTAAGCGGAAGGAATGACCTGTTGGCAGAAGGAAGAAAGATTTCCGGTAATGCTCAATTTTCGACAAGAGGGCGGATGTTCAGCCATGGAACGCTTCTGTTTGATTCAGAGATTGAAAGCGTAGTTTCAGCACTTAACGTAAAAAAAGACAAAATTGAATCTAAAGGTATTAAATCAATCCGCAGCCGAGTTGCAAACATCTCCGAATTCCTCTCCGAAAAGGTAACCATTGAGGAATTCCGTTCCTTACTGCTAAAAAATATCTTTGATGGACTAGATGATATTCCGGAGTATGTATTGACGGAGCAGGACTGGAAAAATATCCATGAGCTTTCGAAGGAAAGATACCAGAACTGGGATTGGAATTATGGAAAATCACCTAAGTTCAATCTGCAGCATTCGCATAGGTTCCCGGTTGGGCAGGTCGATGTTCGTTTTGAAGTAAATAAGGGCATCATTGAAAACTGCAAAATCTACGGAGATTTCTTTGGTGTAGGTGATGTGACTGAGATTGAGGACAAACTGACAGGAATTAAATATGAAAGGTCCCAAATTGCTCATGCATTGGAAGGTGTAGACATAAAACATTATTTCGGAAATATTTCTAAGGAAGATTTCATTAACTTAATATATTAACTTTGGAAACGCGGTGTTGATGCACCGCGTTTTTAATTTAGAGAAAGTAAAATTGTTAGAATTCCGACATATTTTCCTTGAATCCATAATTTTCTTTCAATATAATATATTTAGAAAACTTTTTACAAAGTTTGGTGACTCATGTCACCGCAAAGGGGGAAGGGAGTTAATGAATCTTTCATCACAGCTTCATCACACTGCCTCAATGCTGGGCAATAAGCCGGCATATTTTTTCATGGACAAAGCAAGCACATATGCAGAGCTTGATGCTTCTGTCACAAAGTTTGCTTCTGGTCTTGAAAAGCTAGGGGTGAAAAAAGGCGATCATATCGCATTGTTGCTAGGAAACTCTCCACATTTTGTCATCGGTATGTACGGAGCGCTTAGGCTCGGTGCAACAGTCATTCCCATCAATCCAATTTACACAGCAGATGAAATCGGCTATATCTTGAACAATGGCGATGTAAAAGTAGTCGTTGGGCTGGATTTAATGCTGCCGCTAGCGGAAAAAATGCATCAGCATCTGCCAAAGGTCGAACACTTCGTCATTGCGGAAACAGGCCAAAGCCAGATGTCTGAAGAGGAAATGTCCAAGCTTTCTTTAGGTTCAAAATTGAAACCGTTTACACATGTCGTGGGTTCCGGAGATCTAGATTTCAATGGTCCTGACCTAAATGAAGATGATGTCGCAATCATTCTTTATACTTCAGGAACGACAGGCAAGCCTAAGGGAGCTATGCTTACACACAAAAATCTTTATAGCAATGCAAAAGATGTAAGCGATTACCTTAAGATGAATGAAGATGACAAGGTAATCACTGCTTTGCCAATGTTCCACGTTTTCTGTCTGACGGTTGCTCTTAATGCGCCGCTGATGAACGGCGGAACACTTTTGATTGTCCCTAAGTTCAGCCCGGCAGAAGTGTTCCGGATTGCGCGTGAATACGAGGCAACTGTTTTTGCAGGAGTGCCGACGATGTATAATTTCTTATTCCAGTATCCAGAAGGAAATCCTGATGACCTTAAGTCGCTCCGACTGTGTATTTCAGGCGGTGCTTCACTTCCGGTTGCACTTCTACAGAATTTCGAGCGCAAATTCAATGTAATGGTTTCAGAAGGATATGGCTTATCCGAGGCTTCACCGGTAACATGCTTCAACCCGCTTGACCGTCCACGAAAAGCAGGTTCTATTGGTACTTCAATCGTGAATGTTGAGAACAAAGTCGTCAACGAAATGGGCGATGAAGTCGCACCTGGAGAAGTTGGCGAATTGATCGTCCGCGGCCCGAACGTCATGGCAGGCTACTATAAAATGCCAGAAGAAACTGCCGCTACGATCAGGGATGGCTGGCTTTACACAGGAGACTTAGCCCGCATGGACGATGAAGGATATTTTTATATTGTCGACCGCAAAAAGGATATGATCATTGTGGGCGGATATAATGTCTATCCACGTGAAGTCGAAGAAGTTTTGTATAATCATACGGATATTGTCGAGGTTGCCGTTCTTGGGGTACCTGACCCGAATCTCGGCGAAGCGGTACGCTGTTATGTCGTCAGCAAGAACCCTGAGTTGACAGAGGATCAGCTGCTGAACTACTGCCGTGAGCACCTGGCAAAGTACAAGGTGCCAAGCGCAATCGAGTTCCTCGAAGAGCTTCCGAAGAATACAACCGGAAAGATTCTAAGAAGAGCATTAAAGAATCAGGTACTACAAAAACAATAATTTTACAGATGTGAGGCAGGCGCTATGCCTGCCTTGTTTTGTTCAGATATCAAATTCTAAATCTGTCCAAATCAAAGGCTTCCAGGAGTCGGTCAAAGCGCTTAGGCTTTTCTGACAAAGGGCAGGAAATTTGCGGCCTTGGCTAGAATGTCATTGGAGAAGGAGTTGAGCATGGTGGGAAACATCGATTTTCAATTAGAGGGACATACGGCATTCGTCACATTGAATCGTCCGGATGCATTAAATGCATTTAATTATGAAACACTTGATGAGTTACAGAAGGTCATGGAAAAAATAAGGACAAACCGTGAAGCCAGGGTCGTGATCTTTACCGGTGCCGGCGAGAAAGCATTCAGCGTGGGAGCTGATTTGAAAGAACGCCGCACGCTGTCTGATGAAGACGTGAAACGGAATATTTATAAAATCGGCGAGGTATTCACGATGGTAGACCAGCTGCCGCAGCCAACCATCGCAGCCATCAATGGATTCGCCTTCGGTGGCGGAATGGAGCTTGCTCTGGCATGTGATTTCCGTGTTGCAGCGGATGGGACGCAGATGGGGTTGACGGAAACGAGCCTGGCCATCATACCTGGAGCAGGTGGAACGCAGAGACTGCCACGGCTGATCGGCCAGGCAAAAGCCCTCGAGTTAATATTGACAGCGCGACGGCTGAAAGCGGAGGAAGCTCTGGATTATGGTCTCGTTACCGCTGTTGTCAAAAAAGAAAGCTTGCTTGATGAATGCGTGAAATTTGCCGAAATGATGCTGGCTAACGGACCTGTCGCACTGCAGCAGGCTAAATACGCCGTCAAGCAGGGGATGAACGCCGACTTACAGACAGGACTGCAAATTGAGCGCAAAGCTTATGAAGTTACCATCCCGACAGAAGATCGCCTCGAGGCACTGGCTGCATTCAGCGAGAAGCGAAAGCCAGAATTTAAAGGAAAGTAACTCAACACGGCCGCAGCCGTGTTTTTTTTTTCGGAAAGAATGACGTTGAGAGACCATGAAAATTGCACATTTTTCGATTCGTTTGCCCGATTTTGAAAATCTCGACCACATTTTCAGATATATCAGCGGATTTTGAAATATATCGACCACATTTTCAGATATATCAGCGGATTTTGAAATATATCGACCACATTTTCAGATATATCAGCGGATTTTGAAATATATCGACCACATTCACGAATATATCAGCGGATTTTAAATTATATCGACCACATTCACGAATATATCGACCAACTGAACTTTTTGGCCAGGGATTCAAATTTTTCATCCATCCAAAGTATTTCGGTAAAAGAAACACTTTTCCAAGCTGCTGGAAGTATGTATAATATATTTTAATTGATTAAAGGATTTTGATTTTTACATAGTGATAGAAAGGGCGGGGATCTCGTGGAAGGTACATTGGCTGTAAAGCATGCAACAGATTTTAAGAAAGGGATTCAATCAGGCATCAGCATTGCGATAGGCTATATGCCGATTGCGCTTACCTTTGGCTTGATCGCCAAGACAACTGGGCTTGCGCTCGGTGAGACGGTCATGATGAGTCTGCTTGTGTTTGCCGGTGCTGCACAATACATTTCCTTAAGCCTCCTGGCACAGGGAATTGGCATCTTCGAAATCATACTGACTACTTTCATCGTGAATATCCGCCATTTCCTCATGTCTGCGTCATTGAATGAGAAGGCGGAAGAGGATACGGTTGGAGCGAGGATGGGGTATTCCTTCGGGATTACCGATGAGACGTTTTCGGTCGCAGCCACGCGGGAAGGAAGTGTCAATGCCGGATATATGTTTGGCTTGAATCTCACTGCCTACTCGAGCTGGGTCGTTTTTTCCGGGCTGGGCTACCTTGTCGGGACCGGATTGCCGCAAACCCTTCAGGAAAGCATGTCAGTCGCATTATACGCTATGTTTGTCGGCTTATTGGTTCCATCGATGAAAACCAATGTGAAAGTGATTTACCTGGCTGCACTCGCAGCTGCGTTCAACTCGATCTTCACGATGGCTGAACTGATGTCAACGGGATGGGCCATTGTCCTTGCCACTTTATTGTCAGCCATTCTTGTAGAGGCTGTAGAAACATTCAAGAAAGGTAGGGGGGGACATGCAGATGAGTAGAGAAATCATCATCATGATCATAGGCATGGCTGTCGTGACCTACATACCGAGGATGCTTCCGTTCGTGATGTTCCGGGGAAAAGAACTGCCGCCATTTTTGCAGGGAGTCCTTAAGAACGTCCCTTATGCCACACTGGGAGCGCTGATTTTCCCAGCGATCCTGTTTATCCAGGAAGACATCTGGTACGGCCTGATTGGTGCTGCTGCCGCGTTCATCGTTGCCTTTATGGGAGCGAATGTCATTGTGGTCGTCATTGGTTCGATTTCAGTCTTGACTTTATATTCTTATTTCTTTTAGATCTGCTGGCATGCAGGTCTATTTTTTTGCCGAAAAAAGGGATGTAAAACAAAAACGGGCAGGCTGATCTTTAAAAATAAATGAAATGTTGACAAGATGAATGAATAGATTATAATTAACTTTATTAATTCCGACTATACTAATGAGTTTTATGAGAATAGGGTGGTTAAATTGTTTATCGAAATCAGCAATGTACACAAACAGTATGAAGATAAAAATAATCACCAGGTTGATATTTTAAAAGATATTAATCTAGGAGTGAATAAAGGGGAATTTGTTTCGATTCTTGGTCCATCGGGATGTGGCAAATCCACGCTGCTTTCGATCGTGGCTGGGCTGACTCCAGCTACAAGCGGAGAAGTTTCAGTTTTAGGCAAAAGAATTGATAAACCAGGGAAAGACCGGGGGATGGTCTTCCAGCAGGCAGCGCTTTTTCCATGGCTGAATGTCCTGGAGAATGTCCTGTTCCCGCTTAAACAGGAAATGCCGAAGAAGCAGGCTGAAGCCGAGGCAAAAAAACAGCTGCAAAAGGTCCAGCTGAGCAAGTACCTTTCGCACTATCCTCATGAGCTTTCGGGCGGAATGCAGCAGCGGGTAGCAATTGCCAGAGCGCTTGCGATGAATCCGGAAATTCTCTTGATGGATGAACCGTTTGGAGCGCTTGATGAACAAACCCGCTCCCGCCTGCATGGACAGCTCGAGACAATATGGGCTGAAACACAAAAAACAATTTTATTCGTGACTCACAGTATCTCCGAATCCATTAAGCTATCAGACCGGATCATCGTGATGGGAACAAAGCCTGGGGTGATTCTTAAGGATATTAAAGTAGACATTCCAAGGCCCCGCGATGAGCATAAAAAAGAGATGGTGGAGCTGGAAGAATATATTATGGGCTACCTCAAGAAGGAGATCGACAAAGTCATCAGGGAGGAGCTTGCAGATGAATCCGCACATTAAGAGAATCATATTTTTCGCAGCAATCATTGCCTTCTGGTATGCGGGCAGCAAGCTGGAATGGTGGATGCCAATCATCCTTCCATCTCCGGATAAAGTCCTTGAGGCACTGGTCACAGGATTCCAGGATAAAACCTTGATCTATGATTTGATTGCCAGCTTCAAGCGTCTAGGAATCGGCCTTGGACTTTCCCTGGTAATCGGGACAGCGCTCGGAGTCCTGCTGGCGAAATCCAAAACGGCGGATGAGACGCTGGGAACAATTGTCCTTGCTTTTCAGAGTGTACCGAGCATTGTATGGCTTCCGCTCGCGATCATGTGGTTCGGCATGAACGAGAAGGCCGTCATTTTTGTAGTCGTTCTGGGAGGAACATTTGTCATGACGCTTAATATTCGAGTGGGCATCAAAAATGTTTCGCCATTATTCATAAAGGCAGCCAAAACAATGGGAGTGACCGGCTGGAATTTATATAAAAGGGTCATTTTTCCCGCAGCAATCCCTTATGTTGTTACCGGTTCAAGGCTTGCATGGGCATTCGCCTGGAGAGCCTTGATGGCAGGGGAACTTTTAAGCACGGGACCTGGTCTCGGGTATACGCTCCGTTACGCCTCGGATTTCGGCAACATGGGACTCGTGATTGGCGTCATGATCATCATTGGTGTCATCGGAACAATCGTAGATCAGCTTATCTTCCAGCGTATCGAAAAATCAGTCTTGAATCGCTGGGGACTTGAATCATAAAAACAGGAGGGAATCACATGAAAAAAGCTTCATTATTTCTGGCAGTTCTAATCACATTCGCGATGCTGCTCGCAGGCTGCGGTGCAGGAGGATCATCCACAGCATCTGGTGAAAAGGAGAAAATCGTCATCGGTTATTTCCCGAACATCAATCACGTACCTGCCATGGTGGCAAAAGACCAAGGTTATTTTGAGCAGCAGCTTGGCGATGGCACAACAATCGAGTATAAGACATTTGCTGAAGGCGGTTCATTCATGACTGCATTGAAAACAGGTGAGATCGATGCGGGTCTTGTAGGACCAGGTCCGGCGATGAACAACTACTCAACAGGTGCAGATGTTAAAATCATTGCAGGTGCATCCACTGGCGGCACAGTTGTATTGGCAAGAAAAGGAGTCGAAATCAACTCCGTTGAAGATTTCGCCGGCAAGACATTCATCACTCCGGGAGTAGGCTGCACACATGATGTTCAGTATGAAACATACCTGGAAGCAGAAGGTATTACTTCACAGCGTATCGGCGGCACGATGAAGCATCTTACTGGCCAGCCGGCACAGTACGCTGCAATGCTTAAGGCAGGCAAGGTGGACATCGCTGTAGCACCAGAACCATGGGCAGCGGTTATTGAAAAAGAAACAGGAGCAGAAGTCGTCATCGGCTGGGATGAAGTATCCTTCGGCGAAACACTTCCTGCATCCGTTATGGTTACTTCTGGAAAAATGATCGAGGAAAAACCAGAAACAGTTCAAAAGATTATTAACGCACATAAAGACGCTGTGAAATTCATCAAGGAAAATCCAGAAGATGCACAGGAAATCACGATTAAAGACATTAAAGAAACAACTGGTCAGGAGCTCGAAAAAGATGTAGTTGAACTTGCATGGGGCCGCATCGGCTTCACATATGAAGTAGACGCACAGGCGATCCAGGACTTCTCGGATTCATCTTATGCTTTGAAATTCCTTAAAGACAAACCAGACTTTAAAACATTGATTGACGATAGTTTTCTAAACTAATAAAAAGAGTACCAGGAGTTTTTCCTGGTACTCTTTTTGGTGTTTAAAGGCTAACTGCAGATTAAACGGATTAATGAGGGTGACGATCGAGTCTAAAGACACCCTTATGCAAGGCAATCCTGCTCTATAAGGGTGCCGTTCAAAGCGGAAGACACCCTTATGCAAGGCAGTCCAGCCATACAAGGGAGCCGTTCAAAACGAAAGGAGCCCTTATGCAGGGCTGTCCATCCGTATAAGGGTGCCGTTCAATTTTTGGAGGAGCATATGCCTGAAATAGATTTGCGAACGGGGCTTTCGGATACATAGGCCTCCTTCCATTTCCCCCTCTCAACAATAACTTGTTCTATTTTTGGGACAAAGGATTAAAATAGTTATAGATATGGTTGTACGTAAAGGGGGAGAAGCTATGGCGAGAAAGATGGGTTTTTACGGTGTGGTCGCCTATGTGCTCTATGGTTTCGCGGTATACTGGTATTTATTTTACTTTGCAGATAGCAATCTTCCATTTGAGTTTGAGGGTTCGAGAGCTGACCCAGCCACATTCTTGAACGGAAGAGAGTTAATGCTGAGCGAGGAATACTCGAAAATCAGGAACTTATTGTTCTTTCTGTCCACACCCTTCGAGTGGCTGTTATACTTTCTGATTTTGCTGCTCGGGCTTTCAAAAGCTTTTAAGAAATGGGGAGAAGAGACGGCGAAGAATAAGTATGGCCAGAAGGCGATTTATGTGATTTGGCTTTCATTCTTTGCTTATATTGCGACTTTCCCGCTAAGTTACATTAGTTACACGCTATCGAAGACATATAATATCTCCACTCAGTCTTTTGCTTCCTGGATGAAGGATGAATTGATTGATTTCTGGATCAATTATGCCATGATGTTCGTGATTGTCATCGTCCTATACTGGCTGATGAACAAGTTCAAGAGATTCTGGTGGCTGTTTGCCTGGATGCTATCCGTTCCTTTCACTTTGTTCATCATGTTCCTGCAGCCGGTAGTGATTGATCCGCTGTACAATGATTTTTCTCCGCTGAAAAATAAAGAGCTGGAGTCTAAAATCCTGGAAATTGCGGGGGAGGCCAATATTCCGGCTGACCATGTATTTGAAGTGGATATGGCTGATAAAACTAATGCCCTGAATGCCTATGTGACGGCAATTGGGTCCAATTCAAGGATCGTTCTCTGGGATACGACATTGAACAGATTGAACGATGACCAAATTTTGTTCATAATGGCACATGAAATGGCCCATTATGTGGAGAAACATTTATATATCGGAATTGCCGGCTACTTGGTCCTTTCTTTATTCGGCCTGTACTTCGTTGCAAGACTGATGAATTGGGCAATCAAGCGATGGGGAAGGGAATTCAAGCTGGAGCATCCGGGCGACTTACGGTCGTTCCCGCTATTCCTAATGTTCCTCTCGATGATCATGTTTGCCTCAAGCCCGGTTTCGAATCTTGTATCCCGCTACCAGGAAACAAGGGCGGACCGGTATGCGATCGAAATGACGGACAATACTGATGCAGCGATAACTGCCTTCCAGGAACTGACGAAGGCAGGACTGAGCCAGGTCAATCCCCCATGGCTGGTAAAAGTTTTCCGCTACGGACATCCAACCATGCTGGAACGGATTTCCAGACTTGAAGATTATGAAGTGAAGAAGAGAAATGAACAGGAAGATGAATATTAAGCAAAGCCCATCAAAAAAGCCCTCGAAAAATGAGGGCTTTCTTTGATTTGAGATGCCTGTTTTTACATTCAACAAAAGCAAGCAGCCTTATTTCGCAATAATAAAATATCCCCTATATAGGGGATATCACTCATCAAGTACCGAATTGTTTGTTGAGATCTTTCAATTCTTCCGTCAAGGTTAAAAACAGGATTTTGTCTCGTTCATCGATTGCTTTATCAATTTTCGTCATCAATTTTTCTTTCTTGGTATTCAGCTGGATTTCGGAAATTAACATGTCAACATACAGGTCCAGAACAAAAGATTCCTTGGCTTTAATGCGTTTCATCACGCTGGCCTTCATGGTTTCAGAATACGATTTTTCTTTCACTGACCTCACCTCTTAGACCTTTTTTATATTATATGGAGTATTGAAAAGATAATCAACTAAATTTTTATAATTTTTAGAAAATTTATATTCAGACATTAAATGTGGCTAAAAATAGAACTTTTTATGTAATTAAAGAAAATTTCAACACTTATGGTAAAATAGGGTATGAGGTATATTAGGAGGTGAAGGAATGACAGGAAGTACAAAGAACTTAGTAGAAGAGTACGAAATAAATCCTTTTACCATGATAATTATTCCTGAAGAATACGGCAGCAGGATTTACTCCAGGGTGATCGAGCTGGAGGAGGAGTATTTATCCCCATTCAGACCAATAGATGTCGTCAAAAAAAGCTGTAAATATTTTGGAAGCAGCTACGAAGGCAGGAAAGAGGGAACGAAACAGCTTACCGGGATCACCCATAAAACCCCCATCATCATCGACCCTATAAGCTCCATTTATTTCATGCCAACAAGCTCACCTACAAAACAGGATTGCATTTGGGTTTCGCACGAGCATGTGTTATTCCATAAGAAGGTGGATGCCCACAGTACACAGGTTACCTTCAGGAATAAGAAAACCCTGATTCTTCCGGTATCCCATCATTCATTTGAAAACCAGCTGCTGAGGACATCCCTGCTTCGCACCAAATTTTTGCAGCGGATGAAAGAAACAGAACGTAAAGCACTATATCTGCTGCATGGCCCGAAGTACAGTGACTCGCAGGGGTATGGGAATCTCGTCAGTGAGGCATATAAAGACTGAAGAATCCGGTTATCAGCCGGATTCTTTTTGTTCTGCTGTCACTTTTTTGAATCGTTTGAAAAGGTAGTGGACCATTAGTTCCTGGACTTTGTTGCGGATTCGGGGATTGAAGTAGTTATGCTGTTCTTCGTAGCCTTTGTAGATGAAGAGGAACATGGTGAAGGCGTCATCCCGTTTTACTTCTTCAACCTTAAGGTTATTCTTTTTGAGGTAGTTTTTTACAATGGAGAGCTCTTTCTGGACTTCTTTCATTGTTTCTTCAATTAGTTCCAAATAAGGCTTTTTTAATTTAAATGGGCTATTTTCGACGACAGAAAGATCCCGATTGAGCACGACCAGTACCATCGGCAAATAGATGGCCTGCTCCATAATATCGCGGTCTTTTTCAGGAATCCTTGTCATTTTATTCTGTCCCTTCAACATAAAATAAGAACATTTGTTCGTAATTATCGTACCGGATTTTGAAGAGGATTTCAAGAGGGTAAAAAAATTTCTCCTTTCTATCATCTTCTCCAAAACAAAAGGAAAATTGCAGTAATGGTGTGAAGTCGGCTTTTTTCTGAAAAAGATATTGATAAAAGCAGGAGATTTATTTCTATTATCGAAATATAAAGAGAATAATTTAACTTTGGAAGGATGGCTCCCGAGATGGAAAAAAGATTTATTAAAGCAGAGGATTTATTTGAATTAAAGTCCGTTACTGACCCTCAGTTTTCTCCTGATGGAACGAAGTGTGTGTTTGTTCAGACGGAGATGCTGGAGAGCAAGAATGATTATGCCTCTAATTTATACATAATTGACATTGAAGAAGGCGGAGAACCGAAGCAATGGACTTATGGGGAATACCGCAACCATTCCCCAAGATGGTCACCAGATGGATTGAAACTGGCTTTCGTTTCAAACCGCAGCGGCAAGAACCAGATTTTTGTTCTCGATGCTGCAGGCGGGGAAGCGAAGCAGGCTACAGACTTCAGGAATGGAGCAAATGGTCCAGTCTGGTCTCCGGATGGATCCAGGATTGCCTGTTCCGTATCCTTGAAGCCTGACGAGAATTTGCATGAAAAAGCAGAAGAAAAGAAGGACGACAAAAAGCTGGAACCATTCGTGGCTGAGGAAATGAAATATAAATCAGACGCAGTTGGTTTTTGGGACGGCAAGTATAAAACGACTATCATTGTGAATCTTGCAGACGGAAAGGCAGAAGCAGTAGCAAAAGGTGAAGTGGACTACCATCTGCAATGCTGGTCTCCTGATGGCAAAAGCCTTGTATTAAGTGCTGATGAGTCTTCTGAACGCGATTTTTCATTCAAAAGTGATTTGTGGCTGATGGACATTGATACAGGTAATAAGACGAAGCTGACGAATGGTACAGGCTACTTCGGGAACGCTGTATTTTCACCTGATGGAAAGTACCTTGGCTATACGGGGCATGAGCGAGAGTATGAGAATGCAACGCTGACCCAGCTTTGGGTAAAGGACCTCCAGACTGGAAGCAACCAATGCGTGACGGAGAACATGGATATTCTTGTTGGCGACGCTGTTGCAGCAGACTTCCAGCAGGGAACTCATAGTCCTGGATTGATCTGGGGAGAAGATGGCAGAAGCCTTTATTTCCTTGCTACCGACCAGGGAAACACTGTGATATATTTTGCGAATCTTGATGGCGAAGTGTATCCGGCTCTTCTTGACCAGCAGCATGTGTATGGCTATACTCTTGACCGTAAAAAACAGAGAGTCATTGCAGCTATCAGCAATCCAGTGCTGCCGGGAGAATTGTTCCAGCTTGAAGTCACAACTGGTGAGATGAAACAGCTGACCTCCGTGAACGAAAAGCTATTGGAGTCAGTCACTTTATCGAAGCCTGAGCAAATTTCTTTCGATGCAAGTGACGGTACCCCGCTTCATGGCTGGATCATGAAGCCTGCTGGATATGAAGAAGGAAAGAAATATCCGTTGATTCTTGAAATTCACGGGGGACCGCATGCCATGTATGCCAACTCATATTTCAATGAATTCCAGGTCCTGGCGGCTGAGGGCTATGCAGTCCTTTATATCAATCCGCGCGGCAGCCATGGCTATGGCCAGCAATTCGTCAATGCTGTTCGCGGCGACTATGGCGGCGGAGACTATCAGGATGTGATGGACGCTGTGGATTACGCACTGGAACATTGCGATTTCATTGACAAGGAACGATTGGGCGTGACCGGCGGGAGCTATGGCGGATTCATGACAAACTGGATTGTCGGGCATACTGACAGGTTCAAAGCTGCCGTCACTCAGCGTTCGATCTCGAACTGGATCAGCTTTTATGGTGTCAGTGACATCGGCTACTATTTTACAGAGTGGCAGATCCAGGCTGATCTCAGCGATTTGGAAACATTATGGAAGCATTCTCCTATCGCATATGTGGATGAAATCAATACACCATTATTGATTCTTCATAGCGAAAAGGACTATCGCTGCCCGATTGAACAGGCAGAGCAGCTTTTCATCGCCCTGAAAAGACAGGGGAAGGAAACAAAGTTCATCCGGTTCCCTGAGTCTAACCATGAGCTTTCAAGAAGCGGCAAGCCTAATCTGCGCCTGAGCAGGCTGGCCTCGATTGTTGATTGGTTCAATAGCCATCTTTAAAAAGCCTTACCCGCGGCAAGCACTGCCGTGGGTTTATTTTTTTTGAAAATTTCTCCAGAGAAGTTTAAGGTTATAGGTAAAGAAGGAAAATAGTAATAAAGTAATGAAGTATTATATTTAGATGAAGCTGATTTTATCATCACCCAGAATGGTCATGAATCAAAACAATGCAAAAGCAACAAGTTAACAAAAAAGACTTAATAAGTTTTAATCAATATCCAAATCGGAAGGATTTTTCTAATGAGATATGAAAGACACCAGCACAAGAAAAGAAAAAAGAGGATCAGGTGGTCAAGTATTTTTCTGCTGCTATTCCTTCTGGTCGGAGCACTTGCTTTATATTCCTTTATGCAGTTCCGTTCAGGCGTAAATAAATCGGAAAAGGCAGTGGAAGAAAACAAGCAGGAGTATCATTTCAATGGCGAGAGAGACCGCAATGGTCTGACGAATATCCTGTTGATTGGCAGCGATGCACGAGGAAAGGAAACTTCGCGTTCAGATACGATCATGATTGCCAGTTATAATCCAGATACAGAGTCTTATAAACTAACTTCTATCATGAGGGATACGTATGTGGATATCCCCGGACATGGAAGTAATAAAATCAATGCAGCGTTTGCATTTGGGGGTCCGGAATTATTAAGGCAGACAATTAAGGAGAATTTTGATGTCAGCCTCCAGTATTATTCAATCGTTGATTTTGAAGGGTTTGTCCGTCTGATTGATGAAGCATTCCCCGCGGGTGTTGAAGTCGATGTTGAAAAGAGAATGTCAGAGGGAATTGGGGTCACACTCGAACCGGGTGTCCAGAAACTGGATGGGCAACATCTTCTTGGGTATGTCCGGTTCCGCCATGATGCAGTAGGTGACTTTGGACGAGTTGAACGTCAGCAAAAAGTTATAAAGGAAGTTGGAAAGGAGTTTGCCAGCATCCAGACATTGCCGAAACTTCCTAAATTGGTAGGAGTTCTTACTCCGTTTATCAATACGAATATGGATACAGGCGATATCCTATTCATGGGAAAAGGGTTGATTTCTAAGGATAATCGGAATATCGATACAATGAGGATACCCGTTGAAGGTTCATTTGAAAATCAGAGGGTAAGCGGTGCGGGTGCCGTCCTGGTGATAAACATGGAAGAGAATAGGAATGCGCTGGAGGAATTTTTAACTCAGTAGCTAACTTGGTAAAAACTCCCCAAGATAAAAATAGAGGTGTACAATTATTTCTGAGAGGTAAATAGGATAAGGGGATCAAAACCTTGTTGTTCAGGGTTTTGATTACCGAGTTACTTGGACAAGGAGATTTCAATGGATGTTGAATTGATGAAAGAATGGTTTACAATCGAAAACATTATGGATTTGCTCAACCAATATCGTTCATTTGGGCCGATCCCCGGAATTCTTCTGCCAATGCTAGAGGCGTTTTTGCCATTCCTGCCATTGTTTTTATTTGTCATGGCGAATGCGAACGCGTTTGGGCTGTGGCTAGGATTTCTTTTTTCCTGGATTGGAGCCGTTTTGGGTGCTTTGCTCGTTTTCTTGATTTTTCGCAGGTATGGCCAGGGACGGATTTTAAGGTTTTTACAGCGTCACCCCAAAGTCCAGAAGGGGATGAGTTGGATAGAACGCCACGGGTTTGGCCCGATATTCCTGTTGCTGTGCTTTCCCTTTACTCCATCTGCCCTCGTCAATATTGTTGCAGGGCTTTCGAAAATAAGCATGGCCCAATATATGCTTGCAGTGATAACAGGGAAAATGGTGATGATCTTTACCATCAGTTTCGTAGGATATGATATTCGTTCATTGATCACTAATCCGGCGCGGACTGCGATCGTTCTCGCAGTAATTGCGATTCTGTGGTATATCGGCAAAAGAATTGAAGTAAAAATGAATATGAGTGTTGGAAATGACGATAATGACAGATAGCAGGGTTTAACAGGATAAAAGGTGGTGAAGGAAGCGGATGAAAGAAATCGTGAAAAGGGAAGGGCTTGAATGGATCAAGGCTTTTGCTCTCGGAATGATCATATTTATCTTTATTAGGATTTTCTTTTTTTCCAATTATGTGGTTGAAGGGGAATCGATGCTTCCTACATTGGAAGATGGGAATAAAGTCGTTGTCAATAAGCTTGGCTATGAGGCAGAAAATCTCGAACGATTTGACGTGATTGTCTTCCATGCGAATAAGGAAGAAGACTTTGTGAAGAGGGTCATCGGCATGCCAGGCGATAAAGTTGAATATCGAGAGGATATGTTATTCATCAACGGCAAAAAGGTGAAGGAGCCCTTTTTAAAGCAGTATCGTGAACAATCCCCTGTGGGCTACTTGACGGGCGATTTTACACTTCAGGACTTAACCGGGGTTGAAAGAGTGCCCGAAGGAAAATTGTTTGTCCTTGGCGATAACCGCCTTGGAAGCTGGGACAGCAGGCAGTTTGGTTTCATTTCGGAAAAGCAAGTGGTTGGCAAGGTTAATCTTAGATACTGGCCACTTGAGGAAATGGATGTATCGTTCTGACCATACATATAGAGAAGAGGGAAGACTCGTCAATTTTCGAGTCTTTTTTTATTTTGTTTATGTTAGACTAAAATCACTATTATAAAAACAGGGCGGAGATTACATGCAGGGAACATTGCCATTGATCAAAACAAAATTACTTGTTCCTGGTTTGCAGGAACAATGGATAAGGCGAGCAAAATTATCGAGAAAAATGAAAGCGATTTCCGAAAAGCCGCTGACCATCATCCAGGCGGGCGCTGGCTATGGAAAGAGTACGGCTCTGGCCTTGCATGTCAAAGATCAGAAACAGACATGCTCTTGGTATACAATCACTTCTTCCGATGATGATATTCTTCCGTTCCTATCCTATTTGACAGCCTCGATTCAAACCTTGTTCCCGGATTTTGGCCACGAGTTAATACCATATATGAAAAAAATGGACCGATACATTAGGGAAGAAGAGCTTAGCATGCTCTCTTCGCTTTTCATCAATGAGGTACTCCAGATACCTGAACAAATCGTTGTCATTTTAGATGATTTCCACGCAATCGAACATTCCTACCATATCAATGTCTGGATGGAGAAACTGCTGGAACATATGCCGAGCCATCTTCATCTGGTCATTTCAACCAGGACGAAGCCTGGTTGGAAAGTGCTGGCTAAGTTAAGGGCTAAAAATGAATTGAATGAAATTTCGAAGGCTGATTTGATTTTTGGCAAAGAGGAAATCGAGCTGCTACTATCTGATTATTATCAGCTTGCCATCAGTGACGAACAGATCGACCAGTTGTATCAAATTACAGAAGGATGGGTCATCGCAATCGGAATGATCGCCCAGCAGCTTCCTCACCTGCAAAGCCTGGATGATCTCCTGGCAGAGCCGGCAAAGTCGCTAGAGGATTTATTTCAATACCTGGTTTATGAAGTGTTTTCGAAACAGCCTCCAATGATCCAGCAATTCCTTGAACAGACAAGCATCTTTGAGGAAATAAGTACGGATATTTGCGATCACATCCTCGGAATGAACGGTTCCATCCAGATGCTCCAGCAGTTGACTGCGAAAAATCTGTTCATCCAGCAGATTGGTGACAGCCAGTTCAGGTATCACGCCCTTTTTCGCGAATTCCTCGAGACCAGGCTGATCACAAGCCAGCCTGGTCAATACAGGGTATTGATGATGAACAGTGCCCATTATTTTGAAAAAAAAGGGCAGTGGGAAGAGGCATTATATTGTTACGAGAAAATTGGCCAATACAGCGCTGCTGCAGCGATTATGGACGAACAGGGGTTGGAGCTTCTTGAAATGGGCAAGCTCGAGAATCTGCAGGAGCGGCTCGCAAAAATCCCCGTCGAGGATAAAAGCCGCTATTGTTCCCTTTTATTTCTTGAGGGAGAGGTGTACCGTTATCGGTCATTGTACAAGCAAGCGGAAGCATGTTATGAACAGGCGATACAGGCAGCTGACAGAATGGGAAAGGCAGAATGGAAAAGCAAGGCCCTTGAAGGCAAAGCAAAAATTTATCTTGATACAATCCAGCCGCTTAAAGCTGAACGAATTTTGGCTCAGGCAATTGAGCTTCGGGAAGAGGCGATGCTTGATGCTGCAGCGGAGGAAACGGGAAGGCTGTACCGCCTTCTTGCTGAAAACCTGATCAATTCCGGGCAGGCATTGAAGGCTGAAAGGTGGATTGAACGGGCAAGGTCGATGGGAGTCCATATTGAGGATGGAAACCTGGAAGCCCGGTTATATTTGAGGACCGGCCGATTTCAAGAAGCAAGAAGGATTTTAACGGATGCCAAGGCGACAGGCCATCTAGATGAAAAACTGCATTTGCCGCAATCACACAGGGAGACCGACCTGCTGCTGGCATTGATTGAAGCTTTTACAGGCAATGGCATGCAAGCAAAGACTTTATCTCAATCAGGGATTCAGAATGGAATTGATATCCAAGCTCCATTTGTGGAAGCTTGCGGATGGATCAGGATGGGCCATGCAGTCCAATTGATTGAACAATATGATCTGGCTCTTGCTGAAAAATGCTATGAGACGGCACTTGATATCATGGGTCGCCTGAGCATTGAGCGCGGGAAGGCCGAACCGCTGATGGGCCTGTGCATTCTTTATGGCTCAAGGCGTGAATTCGAAAGGGCTTCTGAGGCTGGAAGGAAGGCGCTGCTTGAAACAGAACAGGTGAAGGATGTATGGCTTTCAGCGCTTATTACACTCTGCCTGGCGATTGCGTCAATTTACAACGACAGACGCAAGGAGGCGATCGAGAACCTTCATAAAGCAGAAGGGCTGATCAATCAGTGTGGTGATGAATTTGGCAGGATGCTGCTGTCATTTTGGAAGTCCTATTATTATTTTTCAGTAAATGAAGATGAGGAGTCCAAAACAGCATTTTCAAGCTTCTTAAAATTGATGAAGACAGGAAGGTATGAATTTTTCCTGAAAAAGCGGACGACATTTGGGCCGAGGGACTTGCAAGTGTTCGCCCCTATGCTCATAGAAGCGGTAAAGCAATCCGTAGCTCCTGGATATGCCGAGAAGCTGTTGGAGGATTTGAAGATCCCCCGCTTGAGTGCCCATCCAGGCTATACATTAAGGGTCCAAACGCTTGGCCAATTCCGGCTCTGGCTTGGAGACAGGGAAGTGGAGGATAGGGATTGGCAAAGAGGGAAGGCGAAAGAGCTATTCCAGCTATTCTTGACAAAGAGAAGCCAGTTCCTGATGAAGGAGGACATATTCCAGATTCTTTGGCCAGCCCATGAGGAAAAGAATGCAGACCGAGATTTTAAGGTTGCCCTGAATGCCTTGAATAATGTTCTGGAGCCTGCACGAAAAGCGAGGTCCACCCCGTTTTTCATTGTCAGGGAGGGAACGGGATACGGAATGAACCCCCAGGCAGCAATCGAGCTCGATTCACGTATATTCGAAGAATGGGCAGAAGCCGGCCTGGAAGAGAAGAACACCGAAAAATCAATGGAGGAACTGGAACGCGCCTTGAATTTATATAACGGGGATTATCTTCCTGAAAGAAGGTATGAGGACTGGTGCCTCAATGAACGGGAGCGGCTGCTTGTTTACTTTTTGCGGGGGGCGGAAAAACTGGCGCAGCTGAATGTAAGACGTGAAAACTATGATTCTGCCATTCATTGGTGCCAAAAAATCCTCCACAGGGACAGAACATGGGAGGAAGCCTATCGATTGCTGATGTTTTGTTATTATCGGAAAAACAATCGTCCGCAAGCCATACGCTGGTATAAAAAATGCAGTGAAGTGCTAGAGGAAGAGCTGGGAGTCACCCCGCTGGAACCAACAAAGCATATGTATGAGATGATTATTGAAGGACAAAATCAATAGACTTACAGGAGGTATGGAATGGAGACAACTAAAAGACAGATTCATAGTTCATTGAAGGTTTTATTGGTATCGGACCTGGAAAAATCGCGGAAGTTTTACAGTGATGTATTAGGCTGTGAGGTCACGGACTGGTGGGCCATCCGTGATGGATTTTCAGGGCTGGCAATAAAACTGTTAGAAGCCAGCGACCCTAAAGAAGTGAGGCCTAATCCGCCGGCAGCAGGGGATCAGCAGGGATTCGATCTTTATTGCTATGTAGAAGATTGGAATTCGCTTGATGAGTTATACCATGAATTCAAGGAAAAGGGGGCGCATATTGCCATCGAGCCACGGGTTGATGAAAATAATGGTCCCTGGAAGGAGTTTGCCGTCAAAGACCTTGATGGCTATTGCATTGCTTTTGGCGGAACAGACGGCTTTTGAATTGGAACTTTTGCAACCTTTTATTGCCTTAAGCCACAGTTAAAATGGTGTCAAAATAACTCTTCAGGATCAGCCATCTTGCAGGATAGGTGATAGCAAAATCCTTTATAGATTCATTTGAGTACATCAGCAGGCAATCGATCTGCTTTTTATGGAGTTTTAGATCATAGAGCAGGGCGTGTGGAATCGTATAATGCTCGTTCAGCTGATATGGATTTAATTTTACAGGCTGAATTCTCTCTTTCTTCATGAAATCAAGCATCAGGTTTTGCTGTATTTCAGCACTTTTATTATCGGCTTGTCCGTTTATATGAATCTTTTCATTGATCAAATAGATTCCCATCATAGATATCCCCTCCATGCTTTAGGCAGTTTAGTAACGTTATTGCCATAAACATTGGAGGGGATACTATTTTATCCGGAACTTTTAGCTAAAAAAGTCCATTTTACCGATGTCGGTACTTAAAAATCAATCCTGCAATGATATTTCCCGGTATGAACAAAATATTCGATTGCAGGTTCATATGAAGGATTTCTTCCTGCACAGGCATTTCCTCGTACATTTGACTTTGTGAAAGCTGCTTCTTTTTCTTTATTTCTTCCATTCTTTTGATATATCTGTACTGGATTGGAACCATGATAGCAGTGGTAATGATCAATGGCAGTGTGAAAAGGATAAGAATAAACCAAAATACAGAATCCATCGAAGTTGTCCCCCTTTTTATGTATCTCTCTATACGGAATACGCCTCTTTTTGGTTTTGCTTTAAACTGTATTTTAGAACTACAACAATTAATCTCCAGCGTGATGTAACTCATTTGTAACTGGCATTCTTTAAGATGATGTCAAAGCTTGTGGGCTTTGGAATACCATTTTTAAAGGGGGAAAGGAAATGAAAGCTGGTCAGCGGAATTTTGTTTTATCTTTTATGCTTATTTTGGTCCTGTTGTTTACAAGTGCCTGCAGTGGATCGGGGACAGAAAAGTCAGGAGGCACTGAAGGGAAAGAAGGAAACGATGAACCGAAGAACACCGAACCGATCAAGATTGGGGTGCTGGCTTCACAGACAGGCGGACTTGAGGCTTATGGGAAGCAGACTCTTCGCGGATTCGAGCTCGGCCTTGAATACGCAACTAATGGAACAAATGAAGTAGCGGGCCGTAAAATACAATTCATAGTTGAAGATACAGAAACCAAACCTGAGGTAGCCGTCCAGAAAGCGACTAAACTTCTTGAAGAGGATGAAGTAGACTTCCTTGTCGGATCTTCAAGCTCAGGTGACACGCTGGCAGTCCTGCCATTGGCTGAGGAATATGAAAAAATCATGATCGTCGAGCCGGCTGTAGCGGACAGCATCACAGGCTCTGAATTCAATGAATATATCTTCCGCACAGCGCGTAACTCTTCTCAGGATGCTGTTGCGGGTGCAGCTGCAATTGCCAAAGATGGCGTGAAAATCGCCACTCTTGCACCGGATTATTCTTTTGGCCGCGATGGCGTCGCAGCCTTCAAAGAAGCGGCAGAAAAGCTGGGCGCGGAGATCGTCCATGAAGAATATGCAGATCCTGCTGCAACTGACTTCACTTCGAACATCCAGAAAATCATCGACCAAAAACCGGATTACTTATTTGTCGTCTGGGCTGGAGCGAATTCTCCTTGGAACCAGATTTCAGATATGAAGGTCCAGGAAAAAGGAATCAAAATTTCCACAGGTGCTCCTGATATCGCAGCACTTGCAACGATGGAGCCGCTTGTCGGTATGGAAGGCTTCACAGTCTATTATCATGATCTCCCGCAAAATGATATCAATAAATGGCTTGTTGATGAACATAAAAAGCGCTTTAACGGTGAGCTTCCAGATCTATTCACGCCAGGAGGCATGACAGCCGCGATGGCAATTGTCGAAGCTTTGAAGAAAACAGAGGGTGACACGGATTCCAAGAAATTAATCAAGACAATGGAAGGAATGAGCTTTGATTCACCGAAAGGCAAAATGACCTTCCGTGAAGAGGATCATCAGGCACTCCAAGCATTATACGCAATCAAATTGGAGAAAAAGGATGGGGTTGACTATCCAGTTCCAGTCCTGATCCGCGAGCTCTCTCCAGAAGAAACAGCTCCGCCGATCCGGAATTAATAAGAAAAATAAGAAAGTATAAAATCACCTGGAGAGCTGTCCAGCTCCAGCGCCTAGCCCCTCGAGACGCTTCGGTCCTGCCAATGAAGTCAAAGAACGACTTCACTGCCAGGCCCTCCAGCGCTTGTCGGGGCTGTACAAGGCGCTTTCGCTCCAAATATCATAATGAACTTCGGTAACCTAGCCGAAGTTCATTATGCTTTTACTAAATCGGGTGCAAAGGCGTAATTCAATCAAGGGTGGTGAAGTAGATGACGGCAATTATCGAGACGAAAGACCTCAGCATTACATTTGGCGGCCATACCGCCGTAGATTCTGTCAGCATTTCCGTTCCGCATAATCATTTCAAATCAATCATCGGTCCAAACGGTGCCGGAAAAACGACTTTCTTCAACCTGTTAAGCGGACAGCTCGTGCCGACAAAGGGACAGGTCATGTATAAAGGCAATGACATCACAAAGCTTTCTCCAACCAAAAGGACGAGGGCCGGAATCGGAAGGTCCTTCCAGATCACCAATGTCTTCCCAAATTTGACGGTAATCGAAAATGTCCGTCTTGCAGTCCAGTCACATGAAGGGGTCCGCTTTCAGATGCTCAGGCATTTCCGTTCTTTTAAAAAGTTTGAGGAACAGGCAGTAGAGTGGCTGAAACTGGTCTTGCTTGATGGCAAGAAGGATGCGTTAGCGAGGAACCTTGCCCACGGTGAAAAAAGGAAGCTGGAAATAGCGATGCTGCTGGCTTTGAACACCGAAGTGCTGCTGCTTGATGAACCGACGGCAGGCATGTCACTGGAAGAGGTTCCGGCAATCCTGGAGGTAATCAGGAAAATCAAGGAGCGTGGCGACCGGACGATCATTTTGATTGAACACAAAATGGATATGATCATGGATCTTTCGGATTCGATCATGGTTTTATTCAATGGTGCTCTGCTCGCCGATGGGACACCGGAGGAAATCATGAAAAATGAAACGGTCCAATCTGCATATTTGGGAGGTTTGCATAGTGAGCACGCTGCTGAAGCTTGACCAGGTGGAGACATTCATAGGTCAGTATCATATCCTTCAAGGCATCTCTTTTGAAGTGCCAAAGGGGGAGGTTACCGTACTGCTTGGACGGAATGGTGCCGGAAAAACAACGACGCTGAGAACAATCATGGGACTGAACCCGGCTGCTAAAGGTACGGTTCATTTCAAAGGTGAAGAAATCAAGAGCCTGCCAACCTATACGATTGCCAATAAAGGCATCGGTTATGTTCCAGAAGATCAGGGGATTTTTGCCGGCTTGAGCGTAGAGGAAAATATAAAGGTAGCAATCAAAACAGAAAATGATGAAACGAGGCAGCGTTTGGATTGGATTCTTGAGCTTTTTCCTGATTTGAAAAAATTCTGGAAGAAACCGGGCGGGCTTTTGAGCGGCGGCCAGAAGCAGATGCTTTCTATCGCAAGGGCATATGTCAATGACAATGAACTGCTGTTGATCGATGAACCAAGCAAAGGCCTCGCTCCGATTGTTGTGGAAAAGGTGATGGAGTCGATTCAGCAAATGAAGGATAAGACAACAATCATCCTTGTGGAACAAAATTTCATGATGGCCAGCTCAATAGGCGATAGCTTTTACATTATCGATGATGGCAGGACGGTTTCGAATGGCTCGATGAACCTCCTTCGTGAGGACGAAGAAATGAGAAGGAAATATCTCGGTATTGCTTAGGAAAGGGGGAAGCAAGAGTGGATGTATTGATTAATTTAAGCCTTAACGGCCTTGCCACAGGAATGCTGATTTTCCTCCTGGCAGCCGGTCTTACCTTGATTTTCGGCCTGATGGATGTGCTTAATTTTGCCCATGGCGGTTTGTTTGCCTGGGGTGCCTACAGCGGCATTTGGATATATTCAACAACAGGCAGCTTTTTTGCCGGGATCATCGGCGCCATCCTGACGGGCATGATCCTTGGAATTGTCACCGAGCGGTGGATCATCAAGCCGGTTTACGGCAACCATGTCCAGCAAATATTGATCACGCTTGGTCTGATGCTTGTTTTATCAGAGATGTTAAAAGTGGTATGGGGACCTAATCAGATTTCAGCAGCAACCCCTGATTACCTATCTGGCAGCTGGGAGTTTGGCGGGATCATCATCATCAAATACCGAATTTTCATCATTGCGGTAGGATTTGCCGTATTCCTCGCTGTTCAATATTTGCTTAAAAAGACAAAAATCGGCCTTGTCGTCCGCGCCGGGGTAATGAACAAGGAAATGGTCCAATCACTTGGTGTCAACATCCAGAGAGTGTTCATGTTCGTGTTCATGATTGGAGCTGGAATGGCGGCACTTGGCGGAATGCTTTTAGGACCATATTCAGGCGTGATTTATGCGGATATGGGCATGGAGTTCGCGATTCTTGCATTCATCGTGGTGGTCATTGGCGGAATGGGCAGCTTTACAGGATCGGTAATGGCCGCCATCTTAGTTGGCCTGTCAGGTTCATTCATGGCCTATTATGTTCCAGACCTCGCTTTGGCTGCGAACATGCTGCTGATGGCCGTCGTGCTTATTTTCAGGCCGCAGGGCTTATTCGGAGTAAAGGGGTGAGAAGAGGATGACAAGAATGTTTTCAAATCGCATGAACATCTTATATTTGATTGTCGCCGGGTTCCTGGCAGTACTTCCGTTTGTCTACGATTCTAGAAGCATGCTCATCCTGCTCTCCCAGGTGTTCATTTTTGCTGTACTGGCGATGAGCTACGACATCCTGCTTGGATACACCGGCATCGTCTCGTTCGGCCATGCGATGTTCTTCGGGATCGGCGCGTATACAGTAGGAGTCTTCATGAAGAGGTTTGAACCCGAAACAAGCTACTTCCTTCTGGCAGTACTCTTCACGATTATACTGACTGCTATCGTAAGTTATTTTGTCGGACTTTTGACATTGCGTTTGAAAAGCCATTTTTACGCAATGCTGACCATGGCATTCGCCGGATTGTTCTTGGTACTCGCTGAAAAATGGCGGACCGTAACTTATGGAAATGACGGCTTCACCTTCAGGGTTCCGGACTTCCTTAAGGACAGGACTGATTTCTATCTGATTTGCCTTGGTTCGATGGTTCTGGTTTTTATTTTATTAAAAAGGTTCACCAATTCCCCGCTTGGAAGAGTTCTTCAGGCAATCAGGGAAAATGAGCAGCGTACAGAATCGCTTGGGTATAGTGTTTTACAATATAAAGTCATTGCCAGTGTCGTCTCGGGAGTGATCGCTGGGATTGCGGGGATTTTATATGCTGTTTCCTTAAGGTTCGTTAACACGAGTGTTTTTACAATGGATATCACGCTGGATGCCTTGCTGATGACGATCATCGGAGGAGTCGGGACGCTGGTCGGTGCCATCATCGGTGCGGGAATCATTGAGTTTTCCCATCACTGGCTGACTGAGTTGGCAAAGGTTCATTGGATTTTTGAAAGATGGATCATCTTTTTCGGCATCATTTACATCCTTGCAGTCATGTTCTTCCCTCAGGGGATTGTCGGTTCGCTGCAAAAGCTGAAATTGAGAAAGAAAAAGAAGATTGAGGTCACGGTTGATTCAGAGACAGTAAGCCAGGGAGAGTCATGATGGAAACAAAGCAAGTTACTTCATTCGTACTCCGCTTCCAGCTCACGGACATCGAAAGTGACAGCGGCAGAAAATACTGGAGGGTCAAGGTAACCCATGTGCAGGAAGAAAAAGAAGCAGTGTTTGATTCTTTAGAGTCTGCAATGGAATTTATCAAAGGAATTGTCGGAGAATCATAGTACGGGTTTTCTTTTAAGTATGAACTTTTGCACTTAGATTAGTGTCTAGCTCCAGCGCCTACCCCCTCGAGGTCGCTTCAGTCCTGCCAATGAAGTCTAAGAACGACTTCACTGTCAGGCCCTCCAGCGCTTGTCGGGGCTGACCAAGGCGCTTGCGCTTTTCTTATAGGAGGAACCAAGATGCAGATTGGCATTGTTAGTACGGGAATCTACCTTCCTGAAAATTTTGTCACAGGAGCAGAAATTGCTTTGTTGGCAGGAATTCCCGAACCTGTTGTGGAAGAAAAAATGGGAATCAGGAAAAAGCCGGTGCCAGGGCCGGAAGACCATACATGTGAAATGGGAATCAAGGCTGCGAGGATAGCATTGGAAAAAGCGGATCTGGATCCGCTGGATATCGACCTTGTCATCTATATTGGCGAGGAATACAAGGAGTACCCATTATGGACTGCCGGCATCAAATTGCAGGAGGAAATCGGTGCAAGAAATGCCTGGGCCTTCGACACGGCCTTAAGATGCGGAACGACTGTGATGGCTCTTAAGCTGGCGAAGGGAATGATGGCCTCTGATCCAGCAATCAATACCGTCCTCCTCGCCGGAGGCTACCGAAATGGTGATTTCATAGATTACCAGAATCCGAGAACAAGGTTCATGTACAATCTCGGAGCGGGCGGCGGTGCGATTATCTTGCAAAAGGGCCATCAGGAAAACATTCTTCTCGAAACAGAAATGATTACGGATGGTTCTTTTTCCGAGGATGTCGTCGTCGTTGCCGGGGGAACAAAAAATCCGATTTCAGCAGAAAGCCTGGCACAAGGCCTGTATCAGTTGGATGTCCTCGATCCGAAGGGAATGAAGGAGCGGCTCGAACAAAAGTCGATGGCCAATTTTTTAAAAGTCATCCGTCGGTCCGTGGAGAAAAGCGGTTTTTCCGAGAAGGACATCGCCTACATTGGAATGCTTCACATGAAACGGTCGGCTCATGAATTTGTATTGAGGGAGCTGGGGCTAGAGGGCGAAAACTCCATCTACCTGGAAGACTATGGGCACATCGGACAGATTGACCAGATCCTGTCTCTGGAATTGGCAGAAAAGGCAGGAAAATTAAAGGACGGAGACGTTGTCGTCCTAGTCAGTGCCGGCATCGGCTATGCATGGGGAGCAACGACTATTGTTTGGGGGAAGGGCGTGTTGTAATGGAAAAAACGGCAGTTGAATTGAAGAAGGTTGACTTGCCAAATGGGGAAACAATCGCGTATAGGGAACGGGACGGCGGAACTAAAAATGTACTACTGGTCCATGGCAATATGACATCATCTAAGCATTGGGATTTGTTGATTGATGGAATCGCCCCTGAATATAAAGTATATGCGATAGACCTGCGGGGATTTGGCGAGTCCAGCTATCATCAGCCAGTCATGTCGATCAAGGATTTTTCCGATGATGTAAAAATGTTTGTCGATGAAATTGGGCTGAAGGATTTTTCACTTGTTGGCTGGTCAACAGGAGGAGCGGTAGGAATGCAGTTTGCCGCTGATTACCCTGGCTATTGTGAAAAGCTTGTGCTGCTCGCTTCGGCATCCACAAGAGGATATCCGTTCTTCGGCACAAGTGCGGAAGGGCTGCCTGATGTGAATAATAGGCTGGTTACTTATGAGGAAGTTAAGGAAGATGCTGGTAAAACGTTAGCCGTCCAGAGTGCTTACGACCAGCAAAATAGAGGATTTCTAAAGGCGATGTGGAATATCTTGATTTATACCGATCGTCAACCGGAAGAGCGGCATTATGACGAGTATGTTGATGATATGCTCTCGCAGCGCAATCTGGCTGAAGTCTACCATTCTCTTAATACTTTTAACATCAGTGCTTTAAATAATGGCTTGAAGGATGGTACTAATCAGGTAAAGGACATCCAGATTCCTGTGCTTGTGCTCCGGGGTGACCGGGATCTCGTTGTCACTGAGAGAATGGCAGATGAGATTGTAGAGGACTTTGCTGGACGTGCAAAGTTTGTGGTATTGAAGGATTGCGGTCACTCTCCATTAGTGGATGACCTGGATCAGTTGTTGCAGCATATCGAAGGATTTTTAGCAGAGTAGGAAGGTGTTTTTATGAGATTGAAAGATAAAGTAGCGATTATTACAGGGGCAGCGAACGGAATCGGGCTCGCTGCAGCTAAAACTTTTGCCAGTGAAGGCGCAAAGGTTGCCATGGCGGACTTTGACGAGGAGACAGGATCCAAACGTGCGGCAGAACTTTCAGCAGAAGGCCATGACGTTGTATTTTTCCAGGTGAATGTCGCCGACAGATCCAGTGTGGATTCGCTGGTCCAAAATGTTCTTGGCCATTTTGGCAAAATTGACATTTTAATAAATAATGCAGGCATCACCAGGGATGGAATGCTGCATAAGCTTGCGGCCGAGGACTTTCAGAAAGTCGTTGATGTCAACCTGACGGGTGTATTCAATTGTGCCCAGGCGGTTGTTCCGGCAATGGTCCAGCAAGGTTCAGGCAGAATCATCAATACATCCTCCGTTTCCGGCATATACGGCAATGTAGGCCAGACAAACTACGCAGCCACCAAAGCAGGAGTCGTTGGGATGACGAAAACATGGGCGAAGGAACTCGGCCGCAAAGGAATCAATGTCAATGCAGTCGCTCCGGGATTCATCGAAACAGGGATGACCGCTGCGGTGCCGGACAAGGTGATTGAACAAATGAAAATGCTCGTTCCGCTGGGAAGGTTTGGTTTGCCAGAGGACATCGCACATGCCTACTTATTCCTCGCCTCAGACGAGTCAAAATATGTTAACGGCACCACCCTCCATGTCGATGGCGGGATCATGATGTAAGAATAAAAAGCGCAAGCGCCTCGTCCAGCCCCGACAAGCGCTGGAGCTGGATCACGATAAAAAGCGCACTTGCTGCGCTTCTTTATTTTGGGTTGGAAAGGTAACGGGGATTATAATTCCTTCAACAGGGATTAAATGTGTCTCAACGGGGATTAAAGCTACGGCAAAGGGGATTAATATGGCTTTAACGAGGAATAAATGCTGCAACCGTTAAATAATTTATCCCAACCGTTTAATAATTTGAGTCAACCGTTAAAATAAATCCAGTAACCGTGAAAATCCTCCCAACTGGTATTAATGCCGATCTAACTGGTATTAAAACTGTCCTAACTGGTAGTAATATGGGCGCAACTGGAATTAAAACCTTCTCAACTGGCATTAAATCTCCCATAACTGGTATTAAACCTAACTGATCCCATGCACTTGGCCAAGCTCACACTAAAAACCGGATAATAAAATGTTCATCTCCCTTTTTGAGTTCACCGATATTCACTTTATGGTTAATTTCCCTCCAAAAGTGGTAAATGGTATTAAAAAAGGATGAGGTGCTGTTCATGGAAGAAACAAAGCAGAAGTACTACTTTAATATAGAAAGCGGCGAGGTGCTCGACACGCCAGCTGAACCTGAGGGCCATTTATTCACGTTGTTTGCAACCGGTGAGGAAATCAAGGATTTGCGGGAGTATCTCACCGAGAACTATAAAGCGGATTGGGCCACTTACGGGAATTCCCACCTTCACCCTTTTACAGATCCAGACCGTGAGCATGCGGATTATGACTTTGCGATGAAGGAAATTTACGCGATGGTCTACAAACTGGGTGATGCCGAAGCAAGGAATCATGTGAAAAGTATGGAGATCTTTACAGAAGACGAGTTGAAGGGTATATAAACTTTTGACACCATGGCGGATGCTGTGGTGTTTTTTGTTGATGTAACTATCCTGTAACTCCCATCTCCTAAAATGAATTCATCAAGACAAGAGAAGGAGAGATTGCGGTGAGGTGGGAGCTCGACTGGCTTGGATCGAGAGCGGGATTGACACCGGATGCAGTTGCGATTGCCGATGCAGGGACGGATCAGGAGTGGTCATACAGGGAAGTCAATGATCGGGCTAAAGCAATCGCGGTGTGGCTAGGTGAAAAGGGTGTCAAAAAAGGAGACAGGGTTGCGCTGCTTGCGCCGAACGGAATCAGTTACTTTGATTTGCTGTTTGCCTGCGGGAAGATTGGCGCCATTTTTGTGCCGCTGAACTGGAGGCTGTCCCTCGATGAGTTGGCATATATAATAAAGGACTGTGAGCCCAGGCTGCTGGCGTTCCATTCCAATTTTACAAAAGAAGTGACGATGATTTGGGATGAAGAAGACCGTTGCATTCAAATCAATGGTTCACGATACGGGCAGTTGCTTGACGTAACAGTTGGCCAGCTGGATGCAGAAAAAGTGGCGGAAGAAGATCCGCTGGCGATGATTTATACAGGAGGGACGACCGGAAAGCCAAAAGGAGCGGTTTTGTCACATCGCGCCATCATTTGGAACAGCATTTCGACGATCGCCAGCTGGAATCTGACGAATGAAGACAGAACGGTGACATATTTACCATTATTCCATACGGGAGGATTGAACGCCCTTTCCATTCCAATCCTGATGGCCGGAGGCACCGTCGTCCTGGCCAATGATTTCACACCTGAAAGTGCCATTAGGAACTTAATCGAGCATAGTTGCACAATCGTCCTGTTTGTACCGACAATGCATCATATGTTAGTGAAATCCGATCTTTTCCAGAAGACGGAATTTGAGGATTTAAAGCTGTTTTTATCAGGAGGTGCGCCGTGCCCGCTTGAAATTTATGAAGCATACAAACAGAAAGGCATCGCCTTCAAGGAGGGGTATGGACTGACAGAGGCCGGCCCGAATAATTTTTACATAGATCCTTCAGAGGCAGATGTAAAAAGGGGCTCAGTCGGTAAGCCAATGCTTTTCCATAATATCAGGATCCTGGATGAAACCGGTATAGAGGTCAGAGAGGATATGGTCGGTGAACTCGTCATTCAAGGGAATCATGCATTTTCTTATTACTGGAAAAATAAAAACGCGACCGAAGACACCTTGAAGGACGGCTGGCTCCATACAGGTGACCTGGCGAAGAGGGATAAAGATGGATATTACTACATTGTCGGCAGGAAAAAAGAGATGATCATCACAGGCGGTGAAAATGTATTTCCACTCGAGATCGAACACTGGCTTTGCTCACATCCATCCATCCAGGAGGCGGCGGTCATCGGGGTGGCAGATGATAAATGGGGTGAAGTAGTAACGTCCTATATTGTCCTTGAAGAAGGAGCAGCTTTATCTGAAGGGGATGTTAAGCAATATTGCAAACAAAAACTCGGCAGCTATAAAGTCCCTAAAAACATTTATTTTATCAGTCAAATGCCGAAAACACATGTCGGGAAAATCGACAAGAAACTGTTGAAGGAAATGGCAAGTAAAAAGAAGCCAGTCAGCTGAAATATAATGTGATTTTAAGGAATAAACAGCCATGAGTCATAAATATATCAGGATACTAAGGAATAAGTGACCACAATTACGGAATATATCAATTTTTCAAGTTCAGGGAAAAGTTTACTTACCAAAAACATAAAAAAGGCATTTCAGCCAGCGTTCGCTGACTGGAGTGCCTTTTTTTGAATCAAAATGCAAATCACTATATTAAGAAAGAAGAATGAAGATAACAGAATCATCACTCCGCTGAATGGCAACAGGGCTGCAACTGGCGGAGCGAGGCTAGCTCCTGTCAGCAGGATAAAAGAATAAAGTGACAACGCTTTGGCACGCTGGCTGCTCCCGTAAAACCCAATCAAGGTAATGACGGTCGGGATCACCAGTGAAATCGAAGAAACAAAAAAGATGGAGAAGATGATCAGTGCTCCGGTAGAATGAAAGAAAAGCAGCAGGAAGGCGCTTATAGACCCAATGGCCAAACCAAACATCATTGTGCGCAGCTCTCCCCAGCGATCGATCAGTTTGCCTGTGAAAAGGGAAAGGGAAGCGCCGATCAAACCAACAAGCCGGATCATCAGCAGGTCTGATTCAGGACCATCAAAAAAGCGGCCAATACCATCATAGAAGGCAATTATCGCAAATAACAGCGAAAAAGTAATCATATAGCATTTCATCAAAACAGGCTCTTTTAACAATTGAAAAAAGCTTTTCCATACAGGCTTGCTTTCCGTCGTTTGGGTCGGTGATTCTTTCAACAGGAAAAATGCAGCTGAAAATAGAATGAAATAGACTGTCGAGAAGAAGTAGAAAACGCTGTTCCAGGAAAAAACATCTGCTAAGAAGGCACTGGCAACCTGACCAAAGATCCCGGCGATTAAGAATCCTGTATTAATCAGCACAACCAGGATCGTTCTTTGCCGAAAATTGAATACATCATAGGAGTAGGCAAATGCAACAGAAGCGAAAGTAGCAAGCGTGATTCCCTGCAGTGAGCGGGCAAACCACAAAGTGAGGGATCCGGCAGAGAATCCGACTGCCAGTGTCGTCAAAGCAGAGGCCAAAAGCCCGAACACAAGAATTTTTCGTCTGCCTGTGATATCGGAAATCGGTCCGAATGACAGTAGTCCGCAGGCATAGAAGAAAGTGAACAGACCTCCTGCGAGGACTACGTGGGATTCAGCGATTAACAAGTCATCTGCCAGGACCGAATAAATTGGAATCAATGTATAGATATTGCTTGCGACCATGATGGCACAAAGTGTCAGAAGAATGGAAGCCTTTTTAAAAAAGGACATGGATTTCATGTATATCACCTGCCACCACCAACATATGCAGGCACCACAGTTTTTGCAGGTTGTTTGGGAAAAATTAACGGGCTTCCTGCTTCCAAAATGGTCCGCAAAAAAGGTATAATGAAAGATATATAGAACAATCGTTTGGTATGTACAAGGCGCATGAAAAGGAAGCGCCTTTTTCAATTTTCAAAGTGATATATGAGATAGATATTTTAAGAGAGAAAGGGGTAGTAAGATGTCTGTACGTTTAGTACTGGGGCGCTCGGGAAGCGGCAAGACCGAGATGATCATTAATGAAATCAAGGACAGGCTCATCGCAGACCCGCAGGGGGCCCCGATTGCTTATCTAGTCCCTGAACAAATGTCATTCCTTTCCGAATACAGATTGTCCACTGACCCTGAGCTTGGGGGAATGATCAGGGCGCAGGTTTTCAGCTTTCCGCGCCTTGCATGGAGAATCCTGCAGGAAACGGGCGGATACACTCGCCAGCATTTGGACAGCGTCGGGATCAGCATGATGATCCGAAAAATCATTGAGGACAAAAAAGACGAGCTGAAAATCTTCCAGAAGGCAGCGGATAAGAATGGTTTTGTCCAGCAGATGGAGCAGATGCTGATCGAATTCAAGCGCTATGCGATCAATCCGGAAGAGCTCACTGGAAAAATGGAGGCAAGCGCCGCAGGGAATAAAGCCCTGAAGGACAAAATCCATGATCTTGATCTAGTGTATCGACAATTTGAAGACGAATTATTCGGCAAATATATAGATTCAGAGGATTATTTCAAACTGCTGGCAGAGAAAATCCCGGCCTCGCAATACCTTCAAAATGCAGAAGTATACATCGATGGTTTCTACAGTTTCACGCCTCTTGAATTGATGATCATTGACCAGCTTATGAGTACTTGTAAAAGGGTGACCATCGCGCTGCCGGTCGACAAGGGTTTTAAAAATGAAATGCCTGATGAACTGCATTTATTCAGGGTAACAGGTGAAACCTGCTCAACATTGTATGACATGATAAAAGCAAATGGCCACGATCTGGAAGAAGAAATCGTATTGACGGAACAGAGGCGCTGGCAGGATGAATCGCTAAAGCATCTTGAAAGGGAATTCGATTCCAGGCCTGCCGTTAAATATAACGGTGAAGCCGCGATCCATATTGCACAGGCTGCCAACAGAAGGGCAGAACTGGAAGGCGTTGCCCGCAGGATCCTTGGGCTGGCAAGGGATAATGGCTACCGTTATCGCGATATAGCCGTACTGATGCGAGGCAGCGAATACCGAGAAGTACTTGAAACGATTTTTGACGACTATGGCCTGCCATACTTTATCGACCAGAAGCGGAATATGCTTCATCATCCATTGATTGAGCTAGTCCGTTCCAGTCTTGAAACGGTATTGGGGAACTGGCGGTATGAACCGATTTTCCGTGCGGTAAAAACGGATTTGCTGTTCCCGGACGGTGTGAATCTGAACAAGATGCGCGAACAGATGGATGTGCTGGAAAACTATGTGCTTGCATATGGCATCCAGGGAGATAAATGGACGAAAAAAGAACGATGGAAATACCGGAGAATACGCGGCCTGGAGTATGACGGAGTGGCCCAGACAGATATAGAAAAAAAGACAGAGCAGGAACTGAATGACCTGAGGCTGCTGATTACATCTCCGCTGCTGCGGATGGCCCGCCGCCTGAAGCGAGCAGATACGGGAAGGAAGCTTGCGGAAGCAGTCTATCTGTTCATGGAAGAACTCGATATTCCGGCGAAGCTTGAAGCATGGAGAATGGGTGCTGAACAGGAAGGCAGGCTGGTAGAAGCGAGGGAGCATGAGCAAGCCTGGAACGCAGTGGTCAATCTTCTTGACCAGTTCGTCGAGATGCTTGGTGATACGAAAGTAGCGCCAAAACAATTCGTTTCCATTCTTGATGCCGGTTTTGAATCACTAAGATTCTCCCTGATTCCTCCTGCAATCGATCAAATACTGATTGCCGATCTTGAAAAGACGCGGCTTGCTGATGTCAAGGTTGCATTCGTCATCGGCGTCAATGAAGGTGTCCTTCCTGCGAAGATAACAGAGGAAGGGATTTTTGCGGATGATGACCGCGAGCTTCTTCAGTCGAAGGGGATAAAACTTGCTCCAAGCAGCCGCACCAAGCTTCTGGACGAAAACTTTATTGCCTACAAGGCATTTGTGACACCATCGGAACAACTCTATATCAGTTATCCGATAGCCAATGAAGAAGGGAAAGCTCTGATGCCATCTTCATTCATCAAGAGAATTTCGGATCTTTTCCCTGAACATCAAACGCTTTTCTACCTGCCGGATCCATCTGAGTTGCCGGAGGAAGAGCAATTAAAATATGCAGCTGGTGAAAACGTTGCTCTATCCTATTTGACATCACAGCTTCAATTGAAAAAGCGTAATTATCCTGTCTATGATTTTTGGTGGGATGTGTACGATTATTATATAAAGAGTCATCAATGGGGAGATAGAGCACGCCAGGTTCTTTCCAGCTTATTTTACGAAAATAGGACGAAGCAGCTATCGGAATCCATCACCAAGGAGCTTTATGGTGAAGAAATTCAGGGAAGCGTTTCAAGGATGGAGCTGTTCAACAGCTGTCCATTCTCACATTATGTCCAGCATGGCCTGAAGCTGCGCGACCGTCAGATCTTCCGGCTTGAGGCGCCTGACATCGGGGATCTGTTCCACGCTGCACTGAAGGAAATTGCCGAGACCGTCATGCAGCAAAACCTTAGCTGGGCCCAGCTGACAAGAGCCCAGGCTGAACAACTGGCAAGGGATGCAGTCCAAAAGCTGGCTCCTAAACTGCAGAATGAGATCTTGATGAGTTCGAACAGGCATCATTATATCAGGCAGAAGCTGCAGAATATCATCAGCCGCGCATCGCTCGTATTAAGTGAGCATGCGAAGGTCAGCGGATTTTCACCAGTAGGCTTGGAACTTGGCTTCGGCCGACAGGGAAAACTGCCGCCGCTTGCTTTTTCGCTTAAAAATGGGACAAAAATGGAGCTCATGGGCCGGATTGACCGCGTAGATAAAGCAGAAGATGATAAGGGCGTGTACTTGAGGGTCGTTGATTATAAATCGAGCGTGAAGGATGTCAATTTGACTGAGGTTTATTATGGTGTGGCCCTGCAGATGCTTACCTACCTGGATATCATCATCACTCATTCGCCAATGTTGGTTGGCAAGGCTGCTGACCCGGCTGGAGTTCTGTATTTCCATGTCCATAATCCTATTGTCAACGCATCGAAAATGCTGACTCTTGATGAAATCGAAGAGGAAATCCTCAAACGTTTTAAAATGAATGGATTGCTCCTCGGCGATGAAAATGTCATCAGAATGATGGACAAGGGGCTTGATACAGGAAGCTCACAGATTATTTCCGCAGGTTTTAAAAAGGATGGAAGCCTGCTGAAAAGCTCAAAAGTGGCCAGCAAGGAAGACTTTGACCATTTGCGGCAATTCGTCCGCCACAAATATGTAGAGACCGGAAATAGGATTGTCAGCGGAATTGTCGATGTGGCGCCGTATAAGCTAAAGGACAGGGCTCCATGTACATTCTGTTCTTTCAAGCCGGTCTGCCAGTTTGACCAGGCCGTGGAATCGAATGATTTCAGGAAGCTTCCGGTCATAAAAAAAGAAGACTTGCTGGCGTCGCTCCGTCAGGATCAAAAGATGACAGCAAACGATGGCTTGCCTGGAGCAAATGATCGGTTAGAAGAAATCAGGAAACTGGATATTCTAGCATCAATCGGAGAGGAGGAAGAGGATCTTGGCTAAAATGACAATACCGCCAGTACCGGAAGGGGCAACCTGGACGGAAAATCAATGGAAGGCAATCATGGCATCGGGCCAGGATATCCTTGTCGCAGCAGCAGCAGGGTCGGGAAAAACGGCCGTGCTTGTTGAGCGGATCATCAGGAAAATCACTTCGGAAAGCAACCCAATGGATGTTGATGAACTGCTCGTCGTGACATTCACGAATGCCTCCGCGGCTGAAATGCGCCACAGGATAGGAGAAGCACTGGAAAAAGCAATTGACAGCAACCCGGCTTCGACCCACTTGAAAAAGCAGCTCAGCCTGCTGAACAGAGCGTCCATTTCAACGCTTCACTCCTTCTGCCTTGAAGTGATCAGGAAATATTATTACTTGATTGATGTTGATCCTGGCTTCAGGATTGCAGATGAAACAGAAGGGCAGTTGCTTAGGGATGAAGTGATCGAGGACCTTTTCGAGGAAGAGTACGGAAATGCAGACAACCAGCCATTTTTCAACCTGGTGGATGCGTTCACGAATGACCGCAGCGATGAAGGATTGAAGGATATAATTGTCGACCTGTTCGATTTTGCCAGATCCAATCCTTCACCTGATGCCTACCTGGATTCAATCGTTTCGATGTATGACGCAGCAGACAGCTCAACAATGGAGGATCTGCCTTTCATGAAGGTGCTCGTAGCGGATATCGAGCTGCAGCTACAGGGGGCGAAACAGCTTCTGGAAAAAGCGATGGAGATTGCCAAAATGCCAGGAGGTCCGGCACCAAGAGCGGTTAATTTTACCGAAGACTTGCATGTGATTGATACCTTGCTTGCTGCAAGGGACAGATCATGGGCAGAGCTTTATGAGGCGATCCAGCTCGCTAATTTTGGCAGGGCAAAAACATGCCGCGGTGATGATTTCAACAAGGAGCTTGTTGACAAGGCAGCTAAGCTACGCGACCGGGCAAAGAAAATCGTCCAGGATCTGAGAGGGGAATTATTCTCACGCAGACCTGAGAGTTTCCTGAAGGATATGCAGGAAATGAAGCCCTTGGTTTCTGTCCTGATTGATCTTGTAAAAGAATTCTCGCGCCGGTTTGGAGAAGTGAAGCAGGAACGTGGCCTCGTCGATTTCTCTGATTTGGAGCATTATACTCTTGATATTCTGACTGTCAATACGGATGTGGAGGAAGTGGCGCATCCAGGACAACCTGAACCTTCAGAGGCAGCACTTGCTTATCGCCAGAAGTTCAAAGAAGTCCTTGTGGACGAATACCAGGATACAAATATGGTCCAGGAAGCAATCCTCCAGCTTGTGACTGCTGAAGGAGAAGAAGCAGGCAATCTGTTCATGGTTGGCGATGTAAAACAATCAATCTACAAGTTCCGTCTTGCTGAGCCTAATTTGTTCCTTGGAAAGTACAACAGGTTCACATCCAGCGGAGAAGGAACCGGCTTGAAAATTGATCTCGCTAAGAACTTCCGGAGCCGCAAAGAAGTCCTTGACGGGACGAATTATTTATTCAAGCAAATCATGGGAATCAAGGTTGGCGAAATTGCTTACGATGAAAATGCCGAGCTGAAAATAGGAGCGCCTTATCCTGAGGATGACGAGTTCCCTGTGGAGCTGCTCTTGATTGATAAAAGCGAGGGTGAAACCGCAGAAACAGAGACTGAGAATGAAAGTGCAGAAGGTGATTTCGACGCTGATGACCTGGAACAATCCCAGCTCGAAGCAAGGCTGATGGCTAAGCACATTAAGGATATGGTAGAAGAACGGCGGGGTGTGTACAATCCGAAGACAAAGACCTCGAAGCCCGTCAATTACCGTGATATCGTCATTCTCCTCCGCTCGATGACCTGGGCGCCGCAAATAATGGAGGAGTTCAAGCAGCAAGGCATCCCGATTTACGCGAATCTGTCGACTGGATATTTCCAGGCAACAGAGGTCGCGGTCATGCTTTCTCTGTTGAAAGTGATTGACAATCCTTATCAGGATATTCCGCTCGCTGCAGTCCTGAGGTCGCCTATTGTCGGGCTGGATGAGGAAGAGCTTGCCATCATCAGGGTCAGCCAGAAACGCGGTTCCTTCTACGAGGCATTGACTGCTTTCTGTCTTGAGCGGCCATTGCCGGAAAATGAGCGCTTGCATGAGAAAACAAATCGCTTTTTCGAAAGCTTGAAAAAATGGAGAACCTCAGCAAGGCAGGGTTCTGTATCCGATTTAATCTGGCAATTGTACCGGGAAACCCGATTCTTCGATTTTGCCGGCGGGATGCCAGGAGGCAAGCAGCGCCAAGCAAACCTGCGAGCACTATATGATCGCGCGCGACAATATGAAGCCACAAGCTTCCGAGGCCTGTTCCGCTTTTTGCGCTTCATTGAGCGGATGAGGGAGCGCGGAGACGACCTGGGCGCTGCAAGAGCACTTGGAGAGCAGGAAGATGTGGTCAGGGTCATGACGATCCACAGCAGCAAGGGACTGGAGTTCCCGGTTGTCTTCGTTGCCGGGCTTGCCCGAAATTTCAATACGATGGACCTGAAAAAATTCTATATGCTCGATAAAGAGTTTGGCTTTGCAGCAAAATATATCAATCCCGAGAAGCGGATTTCCTTCCCATCCTTGCCGCAGTTGGCATTCAAGCGCAAGAAGAAGATGGAAATGCTGGCAGAGGAAATGCGAGTATTATATGTTGCCTTGACACGGGCAAAGGAAAAGCTCTACTTGATTGGGTCGGTCAAAGATGCAGAAAAGACGATCAGCAAGTGGCAGGACGAAGCAAGCCATCCTGAATGGCTGCTGGATGAATATTCAAGAGCTTCTGCTTCGGGTTATATCGACTGGATTGGACCTGCAGTGGTACGCCACCGGGATTGTATTGATATCAGGGAAGGTGCGGAAATCCTTCATCCGGCACTGGGTAAGGACATTACTTGCCACCCTTCCCGTTGGAAAATTGAAAGCGTTAAAGCAGAGGAAATCGCTTCATATGCAGAGGGACAAACCGAAGAGCACGAAAGCTTGATGGACCTTGTTGCAGCCGGTAAGCCAGTGAACAGGGACTCAGAATTGGCAGAGACAGTGAACAGGCAGCTTTCCTGGAATTATCATTTCAAGGAAGCAGCAAACCACCGCTCGAAGCAGTCCGTTACCGAGCTGAAACGCAACCACGAAACAAGGGATGAAGAAAGCGGAACACAGATGATCCGGAGGTTTTCAAAACCCATCCTTAATCGGCCAAGATTCATGCAGGAAAAGAAACTCACACCTGCAGAACGCGGAACTGCGATGCATATGGTCATGCAGCATATCAATCTGGACCAGCCAGTAACCGAAGCCTCCCTGGATCTGCAGCTGGAGGAGATGGTAGTGAAGGAGCTGCTTTTCCCTGAGCAGCGTGATGCTATTGATAAAAAATGGATCCTTGCCTTTTTTGAAACGGACATCGGCAAGCGACTGGTATCGGCAGAAAAAGTCAGCCGCGAGGTACCGTTTTATCTGTCATTGCCGTCAAAAGAAGTTTATCCTGATTGGCAGGGCGAAAACGAACCGATCTTTATCCAGGGGGTAGTCGACTGCATTTTCCGGGATGAAAAAGGAACCGTCCTGCTGGACTTTAAAACGGATGGCATCCATGACCGCTATAAAGGCGGGTTCGAGCAGGCAAAGCCTATTCTGGAGGAACGATATCGAATCCAAATCAGCTTGTATGCCAAAGCAATTGAACAGGTGTGGAAACAGCCTGTTGCGGAGAAATACTTATATTTCTTCGACGGCGGGCATCTGCTTGAACTGGATTAACTATAAAGGAATGTTAAAAACCGGCGGGATGTGAATAATAATCCTGCCGGTTTTTTCGGTTTGTCCTGCAGAGATGTCGATAGTAGGACTATATCGGACAAACAGAAGGCGAATGATGAGGAAAATGTCCGATAGAAGGGTTGTATCGGCCAAAAAGAAGACGAATGATAAGAAATATGTCCGATAGAAGGGTTGTATCGGCCAAATGGAAGACGAATGATGAGGAAAATGTCCGATAGAAGGGCTGTATCGGCCAAGCGGAAGACGAATGATGAGGAAAATGTCCGATAGAAGGGCTGTATCGGCCAAACAGAAGACGAATGATGAGGAAAATGTCCGATAGAAGGGTTGTATCGGCCAAACGGAAGACGAATGATGAGGAAAATGTCCGATAGAAGGGCTGTATCGGCCAAACAGAAGACGAATGATGAAGAAAATGTCCGATAGAAAAAGTTATTTTCAATGAAAGCAATTCAAGCTCAAGACCAGTTCACAAATGGTAGGGAGGAATCACCGAGTGGCAAAGAAAAAGCAATCGGGTACATGTGAGTTATGCGGCAGGGAAGAGGTGGAGGTGACCATTCACCATCTGGTTCCTAAAGAAATGGGGGGCACTTTCTTGCCAACAGCCAATCTGTGCATTCCGTGCCATAAACAGATTCATGCTTTGTTCACGAACGAGGAACTGGCATCGGGATTGAACACGATTGACCGGCTTCGTTCCCATCCTGAATTGCAGAAGTTTTTGAAATGGATAAAAAAACAGCCTTCTACAAGGCTGCCGAAAATTACTAAATCTAATGCGCGTAAACGAAATAAACGCTAGTTATTACCTGCTATCGGCTGGTCAATCATGTTGGCATCAAGAACATTGCTGGCACTCAATCCGTTATTTGTAACAATGAAACCGCCAGTATTGAATCCTCCCTGACCAGCGACAGTTTTTGCACTGCTTTTTGGCGAGATGAACAGCGTGTCGCCAAACTGCACCGTCCCGCCGCCTACATTCAATATTTGCACAGGACCTATTATTGCTGGCATTGAAAACATCCTTTTCTGCTTTTGTTTAGGCCTTTTTTATTGTAGCTTGTGGATGATGCTCATTCTTTAGGCCAAAAGCTCCTTACTAAATCTATATGTCTTCCCCATTCGACATGTTCATTCTGGGCAAAAGCTGACGAATATGCTTTACTCGGGCTTCCATCGCAATATTGCGGCTGTTTCCAAGGTGGACTACAGCCGAGGAAGAAGCTCCCATGATATCAATGTTCCGAACCTTCAATACAGGGTTGAGGTTATGGGTTGAGAAAACAACATTTTCTTCAACTGCTGGTTGAAAGGGGATTGTTTCTGAAAAAATCGGGAACGATGCGAAGTTCCCTTCATTATCAAAAAATATCTCTGCCTCTCTTTGGACGGCGAGAGCCCTGGACAACGCCTGTATTTGCTCCGAATCACCAATCTGTAAAATCGAGGAGAAGGATACCGCGTCAATTTTTATATGGTCAACACAGGTTATTCTCTGTAGCATAGCGATCACGAAATATCCGGTGACAGCGGGACAAATGGCCCGACAATCAAGGATTCTGCCGGTGTATCAAAGGTAGCTGCCAGCTGGATCGTTTCAGCATCACCAACCATCAGCAACGAAGAACTCGAAACACCTATGATTCTTATGTCGCCGACGCATATATCACGGTTATAGACTTGGAAATTCATTATGAACGCCCTTCCTTTACATTATCAGGCAGGTTTTTCAGGAACAGGAACACACCATTCTGGATTTCCTGCTTAAGAAGATCAATCACCCGCTCGTTTAGCTCAGGACTTAGGTCAGTGCCTCTTTCACCTGATGATTGTTCCTGTAAATGCTGAGCTACTCTGCCAGACAACTGTTTTTTGATATCATTTTTAATAAACTCGAAATATGAATCTTCCAAACTGATCCCCAGCTCGACCTGAGCACTTCGGTAAATGTTCTCCAATTCAGATTCTAGATAGTGGTGCAGGGCTGTTTCGATTTCGACCGTCCTTTTAAATAACTGCTTCGGGGGAATCGGCACATTTACGTTTTTTTGATCAACGGTAAAATCATCAATTCCATCCAAGTCTGTAGGGTTTAAACCAATATTCAAGGTTCCCTCAAGGGTTTCCACTTTTAACTGGTCGAATTTATACTCGATATTTCCTATCTGAACCGGAGGCCGCTCTTTTAGTGCAGCAATTTCCTGCTGCAATTCGTGCACCATTTTCTCCAATCTGGCAGTCTTTTTGCTCTGGTGCTCCACATATACATGCAGCTTTTTTAAATATTGATAAAATTCCGCGTTCAAAAGAATCACCTCGCATCGACTCAGCATTTTTGAGAATAGTTAAATTTGGCGTACAGGAGCCTGAAGCGGTACGGCAGGTGCTTCAAGTATGTTGCTGCCGCCTGGCATTTCTCCCATGCCAGTTGTGATTTCTGAGGGGTGGACCGCCTCTGGGGCAGGAGCTGTAAATCCACCGGTATTATAGAGGTAGGAAACGGGCTTGATCATTCCTGCACTGCCAATTTGCAGAACAGAAGAGTTCGTGATTCCATCTATCTTCAGAAGGTTGATATTGATTGATTGTTGTATATAAAAATTCATCAGACTCACCCACATTAAACATTCAGATAATTTCCTTGATCGACGGCATCAGGATCATAGGTATTCGTTGAGCTTTGGTTATTGTAAACGGTCAACCCGTCACCGGTATTGAATGAACCGGCTCCAGAAAAGGTTTTAGCATTGGAAATCGGGCTGATTCTATAAACATCGCCAATGTGGAAGACAGCGCTGTTCCCCAGGGAAATGACCTGTGCGACTCCAACGATTGCTGGCATTTGCAACACCCTTTATTTAGATTTCTTTATTATCTTATGTGCCCAAATGAAGAATGTGATTAAAATGCCTATTGTGCTTATAGGGCCTTTTTAGGATACATCACTAGCCTGCTTGTGGTTTGATACAAGTTGCAAAACACCATCTCGAAAAAAGGGTACCGCAGTCTTGAAAAAACATGTTATATAACAGTTAAAAAGTTATATAACAGAGAGTGTGATATGTTAATATATTTATATATTTAGAATTATAAAATTATTCTAGAGGAGGCAGATTATGAACGTTCCATTGCTGTTGAACCAGTTTTTAGATCGTGCAGTGTCGCTTTACGGAAGTAAGAAAGCCATTTTTTCTGAGGACAGAGAACTTACATATTCTGAGTTGAACGCTAGGGTGAACAGGCTTTCAGATGGTTTAAGAAAGCTAGGGGTAAGCAAGGGTGACCGGATTGCCTATCTTGCACCGAATTCGATTGAAATGCTTGAAGGTTTCTATGGCGTATTCCAGCTGGGGGGAGTCATGGTCCCATTGAACATTCGTCTGAAGCCTGATGATTATTTGTTCATCCTGAACCACAGTGAATCAAAGGTTTTATTCGTTGATCAGGACTTATACCATTTGATCCAGCCGATTAAGGATCAACTCGAAAGTGTACAGCACATTATTGTCCATTACAAGGATGATACTCTTGGTGAAACTGATTATGATGAATGGCTATTCCAGCAGTCTGATGAGACTTTCAAACGTGCAGAGCTGGATGAAAATGATGTATGCAGCCTTCTGTATACAAGCGGGACGACTGGGAATCCAAAGGGGGTAATGCTGACGCACCGAAATAATTATCTTCACGCTTTAAGTACGATGCACCATTTACGTGTCAGCGACGAGGATGTCCTCCTGCATGTCTTGCCGATGTTCCATGTAAATGGATGGGGATCACCATTTTATTACACAGCAAACGGAGCATCTCAAGTCTGTCTGCGAAAGACGACGCCCGAGACGATTTTCAATGCGCTGGAAAAGCATAAGGTCAGCGTCATGCATATGGCTCCGACTGTGTTGAACGCACTGCTTCAATTTTATGAAAAGAATGTCCCAAGTATCGAACAGCAGGTTCGTGTGGTCATTGCCGGTTCTGCTCCGCCGCCAGCATTCGTTACCCGGGTGGAAAAAGAACTTGGATGGGAGTTCATCCAGGTGTACGGGATGACAGAATCCTCTCCTTTAAGTACGATTTCCACGATCAGGTCGCATTTGAAGCGGCTGCCTTTGAATGAACAATATCGAATGAAAGCCAAAGCTGGAATATCGATGATTGGCAGCCAGGTAATGGTTGTCAACGATTATGGCGAAGAGGTTGCACATGATGGCAAGGAAATAGGGGAAGTCATCACCCGAAGCAATGGAGTCATGAAAGGCTACTGGAAAAACGATGAGGCGACGATGGAAACGATCCGTAATGGCTGGCTCCATACCGGGGACATGGCGACGGTCGATGAATATGGCAATATAGACATCGTTGACCGCAAGAAAGATGTCATCATCAGCGGCGGAGAAAATATTTCTTCCATTGAAGTCGAGGGAGTATTATATGATCATCCGGCAGTCCTTGAAGCAGCTGTCATTGCAGTCCCTCACGAAAAGTGGGGAGAGACTCCTCACGCCTATATTGTTCTCCGTGAAAATGAGCACGTCTCAGAACAGGATCTCATTGCTTTTTCAAGAGAAAAACTGGCGCATTTCAAAGCCATTACCGGAGTGACATTTGTAAAAGAACTGCCGAAAACAGCTTCCGGAAAAATTCAGAAGGTCCATTTGCGGAATGAATACTGGGAAGCAAATGGCAAGACTGGCAGATTTGTAAATTAATAGCCCTGGGGACAGCCATTTAGTGGCGTCCTTTTTTCTTGCGGGAAATCTAGCTGCATCTGGTGTTCTTATGTTACCTTTGGCATATTATTTTGTTGTGTGATATACATAGAATAGATGTTAACTATTGGATGGAATGAGGGGGAAGATGGAGACTAACAGACAGGTATTCGGCAATAGAATTGTTTCAATTGACCGGATGCGAGGATTTTCATTATTGGGGATTTTTCTAGTGAACATGATTTCATTCCATTCTCCTTATTTTTATATCGATCCAGAGACATGGTGGGATGGCAGCGTAAACCTTTATACATACCGTTTTATTGACCTATTCATCCAGGCAAGCTTTTACCCTTTGTTTTCAATGCTGTTTGGGTATGGGCTCGTGATTTTAAGAGAACGCACGCTGGCAAAAGGCATAAACTTCAAACCACTTGCATTAAGGAGACTCTCTATTCTGTTGTTGATTGGATTAATCCATGCATTCTTGATCTGGCCTGGTGATATTCTCATCACATATGCAGTATGCGGTTTCGCTTTCCTGCTTTTCATTGGCTGGAGTGCAAAAAGGCTTTTCATTGCAGGATTGAGCTTATACATAATTCCTAATCTGCTCTTGTTGTTGATGCTCGGTGCAGCCTCAGCAATCGACGGTGGAAGCGAATTTTCGATGTATGACGGAGAAGCTGCGGAACAGTCCATAACAATCTATCAAAGAGGAAGCTTTGCTGAAGTGACAGAGTACAGAATATCTGAATGGTACAGGAATAATAACCTGGCAGGATTATTTTTATATTTAGTCACCATTCTTCCCTTGTTCATGATTGGAGCTGGAGCAGCTAAGGTCAAACTTTTTGAAAAGGTGCGGGAGAAAAGAGGGAAGATAGCCATGGCTGCGGCTGTACTCGCAACCATTGGCTTCCTGATAAAAGCAATTCCTTACCTGTATGGCAAAACCTTTATGACGGATTATGCGCAGGATGTTTTTGGCGGTGCGTTGGTTGCGGTGGCGTATGCACTGATCATTGCCCTTGTTTCCGAAATGAAGCAATTTGACAGGCTGCTCTATCCGCTAGAGGCTGCCGGTAGGCTCTCCATCAGCAATTACCTATTCCAGTCTGTCGTTTCGACACTGACTTTTTATAGTTATGGATTAGGATACTATGGAGAGTGGTCCATTTTTTCAGGAACAATTCTTGTGCTAGTCATATACATTATTCAATTGGCACTTAGCAGCTGGTATGTTAAAAGGTTCCACTACGGCCCGGTCGAATGGCTGTGGCGAATCGGCACATACCTGAAAAAACAGCCTTTAAAAAAGGGTGAGTCCTGATGGAGAAGGTCATAATCATTGGCTGCGGAGGTGCAGGGAAGTCGACACTTGCACGGAAGCTGGGGGAAATCCTCAATATTAAGGTGTACCATCTTGATGCAATGTACTGGAAGCCGGGCTGGGAAATGACTGCAAAAGATGAGTGGAAAAAACTGATTCAGCAAGTGATTGAAGAAGATTCGTGGCTTATGGATGGCAACTACGGCAGTACCATTGACATGAGGGCACAAGCAGCAGATTCAATTATCTTTCTGGATTACTCTACTACAAGATGCCTGTATGGAATATTCAAAAGAAGGATCATGTACCACGGCAGGACAAGGCCGGATATGAATGAAGGCTGTCCGGAGAGACTGGATTGGGATTTTATCAAATGGGTCGCAAAATACAAGCGTGAAAAGGCTCCTGGTATCATTGCCAGGTTAGAAGAATTAAAGATTCAAGGAAAAGATATATACCATTTTACAAATCCTCGCGAAACAGAAAAATTCATAGATGAGAAGTCAATTAAAGGAGGGCGTTAATATGAAATTCGCTACATATAAAAATAAATCTGGTCATTTTATTGGAATCGTTCATCCAGATGGCGGGCGAGTACTGCCACTTTTGGAGGCCTATGAAAAAATGGGAGGTAAATCAGCGCTCCCAACTGGCATGGCTGAAGCCATTTCTCTTGGCGACCTATTTTATCAGGAAGCGAAAAAAACAGTTCAATGGGTAAGCGAGCATAATCTCGACGGCGAAATATACATTCCGCTTGAATCAGTAGAATTGCTTGCGCCAATTCCACGCCCAGCGAAAAATGTTTTCTGTGTGGGCAAGAATTACGCGGAGCATGCGATTGAGATGGGGAGCAAGGATGATATCCCCGAGCATGTCATGGTGTTCACGAAGGCACCGACCACTGTCATTGCCCATGAACAGGACATTCAGAACCATGCTGAATTGACTGAACAATTGGATTACGAAGGCGAGTTGGCAGTCGTCATTGGCAAAAAAGGGATTGGGATCAAAAGGGAAGAGGCATTGGAATATGTGTTTGGCTACACAATCGTGAACGATGTGACAGCACGTGACCTACAGGCGAAGCACAAACAGTTTTTTATCGGAAAAAGCCTGGATACTACCTGTCCGATGGGGCCATGGATTGTCCATAAATCAGCGATTGACAACCCGAACAACCTCGATATAAAGACAACAGTAAATGGAGAAGTAAGACAGGACTCCAATACGGAAAACTTCATTTTTCCAGTAGAAGAGATCATTGCCGTGCTCTCGCAGGGAATGACACTCGAGCCAGGGGACATCATCGCAACCGGAACCCCAGCAGGCGTAGGCAAAGGCTTTAAGCCGCCAAGATTTCTAAAGTCTGGAGATACCGTTGAAATTACTGTTGGAGGGATTGGGACTTTAAAGAATAGAGTGACAAATTAATAGAGAACTATTAAGATTCTCCTTATTCATTTAGGGGGGATTTTTTCATTATATTATTATAATATTAAAAATATTTTTTATTTTCAGTATTTTACGCAGGAATATATACCTATACATGAGAATAATAATTGTTGCAGTGATTGAATACTCATTCAGTCGCTTTAACATATATATAATTCTCATGGGGGAATACGAATGAATTGGTTTAGCTTGTGGTTGGCTCAAATGTCACAGATTGCATCGAGTAAGGGGGTACTCTATTCTGTTATTGCAGCTTTGTTGGTGCCAATCGTTTATGGCGGAATCCTGCTGTCTCCAGATTGGGGACCGTATGACAATCTCTCCAATCTTCCTGTTGCGGTTGTCAACAAAGACAAAGGTGCCATGTCCGGGGACGAGCCCCTTAATGTTGGGGAGGATCTTGTGGCAGACCTGAAGAAAAGCAATGACCTAGGTTGGAACTTTGTAGATTCACAGGAAGCAGAAAAAGGACTGCAAAGTAATAAATATTACATGGTCATTGAGATTCCAGAAGACTTCTCTGAAAGAGTGACAACGGTCCTGGATGCCGATCCGAAGAAATTGGAACTCAATTATATCCAAAATGAGGGTCTTAATTTTATGGCCGCACAAGTGACAAGAAGTGCAACTGAAAAGCTGAGAGAGAAGCTTGCCAACAAGATTACCGAAAAGTATGCGAGCAATATTTTTGCAAATCTTGGAGAGGTAGCGAATGGATTTAAAAGTGCAGCGGATGGATCTGACAAGCTGTATAACGGAACAGCTGAACTTCATGATGGTACTGGACTGCTTTTGACTACCCTTAACGAAAAGTCAGCAGATATTTCCAAACTGGCGGCTGGAACTCTTGAATTAAAAAGTGGTACTGGTCAACTGGTGGGTACTTTAGCTGGAAAACAAGGAGATATATCAAAACTGGCAAGTGGTTCAAAGGAACTGGCAGCAGGGACTGCACAAATAGCAGGTAGTTTGAAATCCAAACAAAGCGATATTACAAAACTTGCAAACGGTTCAAAAGACCTGAAAGATGGCACAGGTCTGCTTTTAAGCTCCCTTAATGAAAAATCCACAGACATTACCAAGCTGGCGGATGGATCGGCAGAAGTAAATACAGGAACTGGATTGCTTCTGCAAAAGCTTAAAGACGGACAGCCAGGTATCACTCAACTTGCTGCGGGAGGGAAGCTAATAGGTGAAAATGTGCCAGTTTTGAAAGATGGAACTGCCGAGGTTTTAGAAGGGTTAACAAAAGTGCAGTTAGCAGTTAGGAATGATCTTGGTCCTGGTACTGTCAGGATTTCAGATGGTGTGGATGAGGTAGTAAAAAATTCACAAGCACTCAGTGAGAATATTAAAGGATTAAATGCATTAATTGGAGCTTATTTTTCTACACCTCCTGAATCTCGTAAAGACTCTGACCTTTTAGTCATTTTAGGTACTAGTCAAGCTATTACTGCAGCTGTTTCAGATACAAAAAAAGCTGCTGACCTGCTGGATTTACAAGCAGGTGCTGAGAAGCTTGAAAAAACATTCACTGAAAATAGTAAAGAACCTAAAGCAGATTCCATTGCGGACGGTATCAACCAATTAGTAACAGGTCAAACTGCCATCGATCAGGGAGTGGGAACATTAGCAGCTAGTGCTCCTGTCCTTGCTGCCGGAACAGCAAGTGTAGCAGCAGGCTGGGATGAAATGATCACTAAGGTCGGATTGCTTCATGATGGAACAACTCAAATAGCTGCAGGAAATAAGTCCGTTAATGCTGGATGGGGAACCATCACAGCAGGAGTCAAAGAACTTGATGGCGGAGCGGCTTTAATATCATCAGGGAATCACACGGTAGATAAAGGCTGGAAGGAGCTCACTGCAGGTGCAACTAAAATCCATTCAGGGGCAGCTCAGGTCAGCGACGGAAATGCTTCCGTAGATAAGGGATGGCGTGAGCTGACAGCTGGTGCTTCCAAGATTAATTCAGGAGTTATCCAAGTCAGCGACGGAAATGTGAACGTGGAAAAAGGCTGGGGCGACCTAACTGATGGAGTTTCCAAATTGAATGATGGAGCAGGGAAACTTTATGATGGAAGTGGCCAATTGGCTGCCGGATTAAAGGATGGAGCTGAGGAAACCGGTAAGATTAAAGCTAACGAAAAAAATATTGGCATGTTCGCTTCACCAGTTGAACTAATTAGCAACAAAGTCAACGGTTATTTCTTTTTACAGAGATTCTTCTGCGCCATATGTGATGACACTTGCATTATTTGTAGGGATCTTAATAATGTCAATGTTCATCAATTTCAACAAGCCTCAGGAACTAAATGTAACTAAGATGAGCTGGTTCGTTGCGAAATTTATGAATCTTGCTTCCTTAGCTGTGGTTCAGGCAATCCTGCTATCCATTGTTGTCCTTGCATTCTTGGGGTTAGAGGTTACAAACCCAGCAGGATTCATCTTATTCGCTGTAATGGTTAGTATTGTATTTACGGCGATTGTCATGTTCTTTGCTTCTTTTGGAAATATCGGCCGCTTTATTTTATTGGCATTGGTTGTCATGCAGCTTTCGACAACTGGAGCAAATCTTCCCATTGATATGCTGCCTGAGAATCTCCGCAGTATAAGTGTGTACTTGCCATTTACTTATTCGATTGCTGGATTTAAAGCTCTAATTTCATTGAATGATTTCTCGGCGGCGATGACCAACCTGGGTGTTCTTCTTGGTTATCTTATACTTTTTGCTCTGCTGACTGTAACCGTCTATTTATTTAAAACAAAAGAAGAACCGCAACAAACTGATTTGGCTATGTAATAGCAGGAGGCACCCTGAATAGGGTGTCTCTTTTCTATTACATATTTAAAATCTACCATATATTTATGAAATTCTTATTGAGTATGGTATGATATTTTAGAATTTACTAATAGGAGGACGGGTTCATGATCCATGCCCATATGACAGCCTGGTTTTTGGCTCTAGTTTTATTCTTCGTAGCACTTGGTCTACATAAAAGCGGTAAGGAAAAGGGCGCGAAAATTGTCCAAATGGTTCTTAGATTGTTCTACGTGCTGATTCTATTGACTGGTTTCTGGCTCCTTTTCAGCATCAACATCAACCTGATGTATGTGCTGAAAGCGGCAGTAGGCCTGTGGGTAATATCCATGCTGGAAATGATTTTAATCCGTACAAAAAAGAAAGAAAAAGCGTCAGTGTTGTGGATTCAATTCATTGTCGCAGTTCTTCTTGTTTTGTACTTAGGTTTTTCACTTCCGCTTGGAACATACTTATTCTAATATGGAATTGTCGAAAGAAAGCTGTCATTATAGGCAGCTTTTTCTTTTTTTGTCATATCTTAACCTAAAGAAATATGATAATTTAAGAGGTAAGGGTTATTGGAGAAATATGATAATTGGAGAATGCAATGGCTACGACAAAAAGCTGCTTTTACGAGAATGAAAAACAACTTAATAGCTTTATAGAGGGCAATTCATTCAAAGACCACCGCAATCTGCTCGTGCAGATCTTTTACAGTCAGAAAGAAAAACAAGACCTCCAGCACCTGGAGCGGATGCTGAAAAATTCGCTTCCCGCTTCAACTGTGCTGAGCTGTGAAGCAGGAGGCTGCTTTACGGATGAAAAAAAGTATATCGTCACATTTACTATAATTGATAAACAAGAACTTAATCCTGTTTTACAAGATCAATACATGATCAATACATTGAACAATTTAGTAGAAGTTTCACAACAGGACATCCAAGACCTCAATGAAAGCCTCAAAGTGTCTGAGCAATACTACCGTTCGTTGTTTGACAACAATGGTGATTTTGTCTATTCGACAGATTTAACAGGGAATTTCACAAGTATCAATCAGGCATTCATGAAAACCTTTGGCTATACAGAGGATGATCTTATTGGCAGGTCAGCGCTCGACTTCATCAAAGAGGAAGATGTGCATCGAGCTAAAATGCATTTCAAACAGGCGCTTAAAGGCAAGGATCAGACTTATACAATCGAAATCCCAATCAAGAGCGGTGAAGCGCAGATCTTTCAAATGAAAAATATACCCATTACCGTTAATGGAGCATGTGTGGGAACGTATGGTATCGGCCGGAACATCACAGCTCAGAAAAAATCAGAGGAAAAAATCATTCAGCTGGCCTATTATGACCAGGATACAGGTTTGCCGAATAGAATGAGGTTTACCGAACAGCTGGAAGAAATGCTTCATCGCGCCAAGCATAGGAAAGAGCTTCTTGCCGTACTTGTTATTGATATTGATCGCTTCAAAATCATCAATGACAGCTTAGGGCATTATGCAGGAGATATTGTTCTGAAGGAGCTGGCGGAGAGAATCCTGGAGCGCCTCCCAGCAGGAGCTTTTCTTGGCAGATTCAGTGGGGATAAGTTCACCCTGCTATTGACGGAGAATGTCAGCATCGATCAGACGACACGATTTGCGAGGGAATTGCAAAACATTATTTCCATGCCTCTGTCTTATCAAAGTCAGGAGTTCATCGTCACGGCGAGCATCGGAATCAGCTCATTCCCGGGAGATGGTCTTGATGAACAAGTCCTGTTGAAGAATGCTGATATTGCGATGAATCGTTCGAAAAATCAAGGCGGGAATAAGATTACTTACTTCTCAACTGGAATGAACGATCAGGCCATGGTCCGGCTTGAGCTTGAAAGCTATTTAAGGAAAGCGCTTCAAAAGAATGAATTTCACCTTTGCTACCAGCCGCTTATGGACTTGAAATCCGGGGAGATTACCTGTACAGAAGCCCTCATCCGCTGGCAGCATCCGCACCTTGGCCTGGTTTCGCCTGCACAGTTTATTCCTCTGGCAGAGGAAACAGGGTTGATTGAGGAAATTGGAGCATGGGTGCTGACAACTGCCTGTGTCCAGACAAAAGCCTGGCAGCAGAATGGATTCCCGAACCTTGGTATTTCAGTGAATGTCTCAGCATATCAGTTCCAGCATCATGCCTTTATTGGGCATGTGATTGAAGCTCTTGAGATTTCACAGCTTGGTCCAGGATACCTCTCCTTGGAACTGACAGAGAGTGCCATGCTGGAAGATATCGTCTATAGCATCTCGGTTATGAAATCACTGCAGGAACTAGGGGTAAAGGTTTCGATTGATGATTTCGGCACAGGATATTCCTCATTAAGTTATTTGCGTAATTTACCGATTGACACGCTGAAAATCGATCAATCATTTATCAATAATCTTCATGATGACCCATCTGATATCGCAATCGTTAAGGCAATCATTACCATGGGCCAGGGACTTTCTGTGAAAATTGTTGCCGAAGGTGTCGAGACGCATGAACAGTTGAACCTTTTGAGGGAATTGGATTGCCATTACGCACAGGGCTTTTACATTGAGAAGCCACTTGACATTGCGGCCTTTGAAAAAGGGTTCAGGACAATGGAAAAGATTGAATATACGGTAAAATAACAGAAAGAGCCAGCACATTGTGCGGGCTCTTTTCTTATTGGATAAGAAAGTGTGAATTTTTCACTTAGATTAGTGTCTAGCTCCAGCGCCTAGCTAGTTTTCTCCCTCGGAACTGCTTCCTCGAGTATCTTGCGAGAAGCGTTAGCTTTGAGCAGCTCGAGATGTTTGCCTAGCTGCGGCTTCTAACTCCTCGAGACGCTTCGGTCCTGCCAATGAAGTCAAAGAACGACTTCACTGTCAGGTCCTCCAGCGCTTGTCGGAGTTGGGCAGTCGCCTACGCTTTTCGAGTTCGGTCCTGCCAATGAAGTCAAGAACGACTTTACTGTCAGGTCCTCCAACGCTTGTCGGAGTTGGGCAGTCGCCTACGCTTTTCGAGTTCGGTCCTGCCAATGAAGTCAAAGAGCGACTTCACTGTCAAGCCCTCCAACGATTGTCGGGGCTGACCAATGCGCTTGCACTTTTCTTATGAAATCCTCTCAATCACGGTCCTTCTCCCGTTATTCAAAGTTAATTCGAACCTGTCATTTTGTGTTTCAAAGTAATCGAAGTGATGCTGGACGCTGCAGATGAATTCCTCATTATCGAGGATCAAGAAGTTGACTCCCGAAACTCCTTGTTCGTGATCAAGGAAGGTCAAGTGATTATAACAATAAATACAGTCATAGATTGAAAAATTGAGCGAATTCAAAGTATTGATGAATTGGACAAAAGCTTCATCATTTAACTCATCAAGCAAACGCTCGAATGAATAAATCAGCTGTTTCCTGATTCTGACCATTTCCTGGTCCTGTAAATTTATTTTCTCATTGCCGGTCTGAATGCAGCCGTTATCGAGCAAAAAACCTTTGCACCATTTATTGTTCCTCTGCACTTCAACCTCTTGGTGGATGAATTCATCGACAAGTGCGGCCTCATCTGTTTCTTCATCAAAGAAAACCCATTGTGAATTAATAAATTCTACTGTCCCGACGTTGAATGCGCGGGGCTGGAAATCAATTAGATTGCTTCGTTGTTGTCGGTTCATGTGAATCCTCCGTTAATTATCGCTCACCTTCTTTGTAGACAGATTTTGGCTAATTTATAACATGATTTGAAAGATAGGCAATTAACCAGTTGGGGTGTATCTGCATAAGATGAGTAATGCTTAAACTATTATCATGTTTGAGATAGTGCTGATTGACATCAAAAAGTTCCGCTGAAAGGAATGATCAACAAATGTGTGGAATAACAGGCTGGATAGATTTTCGGAAAAACCTGGATCATGAACGGGAGACCATGGCAAAAATGGCGGATACTTTAAGTAAAAGAGGTCCCGACGATACAAATGTATGGACTTCGGGGCATGCTGCGCTGGGGCATAAAAGGCTGGTAGTTGTCGATCCCGAGGGAGGCAAACAGCCAATGACCAGAACACAGGGAGACAACCGTTATACCATTTGTTATAACGGAGAACTTTACAATACAGAGGACCTCAGAAAAGCACTGCTATTAAAAGGATATTCTTTTAAAGGTCATTCTGATACAGAGGTTTTGCTTACTTCTTTCATGGAATGGAAGGAAAACTGTCTGGAGCATTTAAACGGTATCTTTGCCTTTGCTGTCTGGGATCAACAGCAGGAACAACTGTTCATTGGCCGCGACAGGCTGGGCGTGAAGCCGCTATTTTTCCTCGAAACAGCATCAGGCCTTATGTTTGCTTCTGAGCAAAAGGCATTGCTGGCTCATCCAGAAGTGGAGGCTGAGATAGACAGAGAAGGACTTTGTGAGGTATTTGGGCTTGGGCCATCCCGTTCTCCAGGGGCAGGCATTTTTAAAAACATGAAGGAGCTTCGTCCAGGCCACGGTCTTACTTTTTCAAAAAATGGGCTTAAAGTATGGAGATATTGGAATGTGAAAAGCGAGCAACACATGGATACTCTTGATGAGACAGCTGAAAAAGTGCGAAATCTATTCACGGATGCCGTCACCAGGCAGCTGGTCTCAGACGTACCATTATGTACCTTCCTATCGGGCGGGCTGGATTCAAGCGCCATCACCGCGATTGCTGCCGAACATTACAAAGCAGAGGGCAAGGGTAGCCTTCACACCTACTCAATCGATTACGAAGGCAATGATAAGTATTTTAAGGAAAGTGAGTTCCAGCCTAATGCTGATGCCTTTTGGATCAATAAGATGACAGAAACATATGGCACCGTTCATCATAACAGCATCATTACACAGCATGATCTGGCAGACTATCTGACAGAAGCAGTTCATGTCCGGGACCTGCCGGGGATGGCCGACATTGATTCCTCGCTGCTTTGGTTCTGCCGCGAAATCAAACAGGACTTTACGGTAGGGCTTTCAGGTGAATGTGCAGACGAGATCTTCGGAGGCTATCCGTGGTTTCATAGGGAGGAAGATTTGAATCGTAAAGGTTTTCCGTGGATGCGGTCTATTAATGAGCGCCAGAACATGCTGAGGGACCATTGGCGGAAAAAACTGAGTCTTGAAGATTATATGATGGCAAAATACAATGATACGATTTCAGAGGTGCCTCTGCTTGATGGGGAGAGCCATAGCGATGCCAAGCGGAGACAACTATTCTATCTAAATATCATCTGGTTCATGACCACACTTTTAGACCGGAAGGACCGGATGAGCATGGGAGCAAGCCTTGAAGTAAGGGTGCCGTTTGCCGATCATCGTCTTGTTGAATATGTCTGGAACATCCCATGGGAAATGAAGATGCACGGCAACAGGGAAAAAGGAATCCTGCGCAAAGCATTGGAAGGCGTCCTGCCAGATGAAGTATTGTATCGTAAAAAGAGTCCGTACCCGAAGACGCATCACCCGGCCTATACCCAGGCAGTGCAAGGGATGCTGTCTGATTTCATGGCCGATTCAAACAGTGCGCTGCATGAATTCTTCGATAGGGCTACACTGCAAAAAATGATTGAGAGCGAGGGCGCATCCTTCAAAGTGCCATGGTTCGGCCAGCTCATGACAGGTCCGCAACTGCTGGCACAGCTAGCACAAATCCATATATGGTTCAGGGATTACAATATCAATATAGCAGACTAAAAAAGCAAGCCCTGGGAAAGGGCTTGCTTTAACTTTAATATGTTAAGAGTTCTGGAAGTGCGTGTCAGGAGTCCGAACCTGCAGTACCCTTATGCAGCGAAGTCGCCCTCTATGAGGATACGAATAAGAGCGAATCGTACCCTTATGCGGAGGAAACGGCCTCTATAAGGATACGAATAAGAGCGAATCGTACCCTTATGTGAAGGAAACGCCCTCTATAAGGATACGAATAAGAGCGCATCGTACCCTTATGTGAAGGAAACGCGATTAAGTCCGTATAATTGTGTAAAAATAAAGAGTCATTTTATTCACTCTTGGCAACACTGTTTTCAACCACGATAAACAAGTGAAAAGAGGAATATAAATGACTCAAGTACAGTTTAACCTGAATGTTGATGTTTTAAAAGAAGCTATTGTAAATTCCAATCTTGATATGGTGATTAAATCTGCCGTTGTGTTGGTATTAAATGAGTTTATGGAAAAGGAAAGAGACGACTATTTAAAGGCTGCACCTTATGAACGTGCTGTCGAACGTCGTGACTACCGGAACGGTTACTATGAACGTGAGCTGTTGATGAGTATTGGAAATATAGCCCTAAAGGTTCCACGGACGCGTAATGGAGAATTTTCAACCACCGTTTTCGAAAAGTATGCCCGGTGTGATCAAGCTATGGTCCTCTCCATGTTGGAGATGGTTGTCAATGGTGTTTCGACCCGGAAAGTGACCAACATCGTGGAACAGCTTTGTGGAAAGAATGTTTCCAAGTCCTTTGTTTCATCCCTTACACAGAAGCTTGATCCCATTGTAAATGAATGGGCTGGGCGACCTTTGAATACTACCTACTACCCTTACGTTTTTGCAGATGCCATGTATATAAAGGTGCGAGAGCACCATCGTGTCGTATCTAAGGCTGTTTATATTGCAACAGCCATTACAGAGAATCATACACGTGAAATCCTTGGCCTTAGTGTTGACCATACGGAAAGTTTTGAAAGCTGGAGCCGTTTTTTTCAACAGCTTAAATCACGCGGACTCCAATCACCAAAACTTATAATTTCAGATGCCCACCAAGGACTACAGAAAGCCATCCAACGTGAATTTATTGGCACTGCTTGGCAAAGATGCAATGTCCATTTCAAACGGAATATTATTGATAAATTGCCTAAAAAGGATTCAGCCGAAATCCGCATGATGATTAAGCGAGTATTTGAAGCAGTTACGATTGAAGATGTACGCCGGTTCAAGGATGAATTGATGAACCGTTTTAGTAATGAGTCAAGGTTTGGAAAAGCGCTTGCTATATTAGATGAAGGTTTCGAAGATACCATACAATATATGAATTTCCCAGAAGCTATCAGGATCCATATCCGAAGCACCAACTCATTGGAACGGCTGAACCAGGAGGTTCGTAGAAGAGAAAGAGTGATTCGTATTTTCCCTAATTCCCAATCTGCGTATCGTTTGGTTGGCGCTGTTCTGATGCATTACCATGTGTCAGACTACTCAAAGAGGAAATCTTTAAAGGGTCGGGTATATTAGCCGCATTTTCAGCTCCACTTCCATCATGGATGATTACATCTCCGGGAAGGGATATCAAATTGAAAACCATTTGACATCCCTTCCCGAAGATGAAGAAAAGAAACCATGGAAGTTTCGCAAAAAAATGAAAGGGTTTGGTTGAGATTACTTGCCGTTAATTTTACACAATAACCAGGACTTGACTGGAAACGCCCTCTATAAGGATACGAATAAGAATGAATCGTACCCTTATGCGAGAGAAACGCCCTCTATAAGGATACGAATAAGAATGAATCGTACCCTTATGCGGGGGAAACGCCCTCTATAAGGATACGAATAAGAGTTGACCGCCCCATAAGCGGCCGGTTTCATCTCCACAAACTATTCGGCCTGCACGGGCTGGGAATCCGGTACGAATGATTTTTTCACCCATACTCGTGATCTCCAGCGCCAGAGCATCAAAAGTCCGCGGAGCCATTCGTCGGCGATGAAGGCGATCCATATTCCAACCAGCCCCATACCAAGATGTATTCCAAGGAAATAAGACAAGGTGACACTGACTCCCCACATCGAAAGGATTCCCATATATACAGGGAATTTCACGTCACCCGCTGCCCTGAGCGAACTGATCAGTACCAAGTTAAAGGATCTGCCTGGTTCAAGGATGATTGTAAGCAAGATCAAGGTGGTGCCGAGTTCGATGATACTCAGATTATCAGTGAAGATTCCCAACAGGTTTTTTGAAAAGAAGGAGACAATCGAAGCTGTAACGATGGATATGATAATCGCCAGCTTCAGGCTTTTTAATGCACGTTTATAAGCATTCTCGATTTCCTTTGCACCAACCATATGCCCAATCAAAATTTGTGTTCCCTGGCTGATGGCGATGCTGAAAAGGAAGATGAACATCATGACATTCTGGGTATAAACTTTTGCCGTTAAAGCTTGTGTTCCAAGTGTGGCGATAAAATAAGTGATGACCATTTGTGATCCATTGTAGCTCAAATGCTCCCCGGCAGAAGGAATCCCGATATTAAGGAGGTTTTTCAAATGTTTCTTTGGAAAACTGAACAGCATTGAAAGTGGCAGTGAGCCGGGAACTCTTTTCGTCATCACATAAATGGCTGCCAGCAATCCGAGGACCCGGCTGACGGTGGTGGAGATCGCCACGCCTTCTACACCAAGGACTGGGAAGCCGAAAGGCCCGAAGATGAAGAAATAGTTGCCGATGACATTCAGCACGTTCATGCCGATTGTGACATACATGATATCACGTGTGAATCCATAGCTGCGAATGATGCTACTGACTGTCATGATCAGCGACTGGATGAATGAAAAGCCACCGACAATCCGTAAATAGGAATTGGCTTCATCAAAAAGTTCAGGGGGCAAGTCCATCAATCTGAGCAGTTGCTCGCTGAAAATGAAAACGGCTGCGCTCAGGACCAGTCCGAATACAAGATTCGCACCAATTGAGACAGCTGAAACCTCACGTGCATCATCATCCATTTTCGCACCAAGGTTTTGGGCAACAAGGATGGCAGTTCCGGTCGCAATGAAGCCGAACATCACGATTACCATGGAAAGAATCTGGTTGGAAACACCTACTGCAGCCACGGAGTTATCCGAATACTGGGACAGCATCAGCGTATCCGCATTTCCCATCAGCATATATAGCAGGATTTCAATAAAGAGTGGCCAAGTAATGGCAAAAAGCGATAATTTAGCAGTTTTATTTTTCATGTTTTACATCTCCAAGTTGTCATTCAATTCTTTCATTATACAGACTATAGGAGGAAATTGAAGCGAAAATGATTCGTTTTCCGAAAAAACTTTATTCTGAAAAATTCAGAATCCGAAAGTACTCATTTTCATTAACAAACGGGAATGAGAACTAAGCGGATTTTCACTTATGCTTGAGAAAGCTACAAAGTTTATTAACAGCTAAAAAAAAGCAAACCCCTTTCCAAATCAGGAAAGGGGGCTGCGATTTTTAAAATTGGAACAATGCGAATCCATTTGCGGCAATCTTGGCTGTAAGGTCATCGCTTTCAGCCGCATATTCTTCACCAGTGTAGATATTGGTTATTTTTTTGCCTTTCAAATTAAATGGCAGATGATAGCTTGCTTCTTCATCACTCATATTCACGACGACCAAAATGGTTGTTTCGCCGTTTGATTTCGTGTAGGCAAAGCAGCTTTCATGATAATCGGAAGGAATGAAGTGAAGTTCACCTTCATTTGCCAGCAGCGGATACTCTTTGCGAAGCTGGAGCATCTTTTGGACATGCTCGAACATATCCTTGTTCTGGTCTTCTTCATTCCACTTCATGCACTCACGGCAGCCTGGGTCCTGCGGGCCGCTCATGCCGATTTCATCTCCGTAATAGATACATGGAGTGCCGATATAAGAAAGCAATACAGTAAAGATTTGTTTCAGTTTATCCTCGTCATGGCCGCACTCGGTCAAAATTCTTGGAGTATCATGGCTGCCAATCAAGTTGAAGGCGACTTCATTGACGTTCTTCGGATACATATGATTGACGGTCGTCATGTTTTCGATAAATTCTTTCACCGAAATGGTCCCGCGTGCAAACAAGTTCAGGATATTGGTCGTGAAGGGATAGTTCATGACAGCGTCGAACTGGTCACCACGGAGCCATGGCATGGAATCATGCCAAATTTCACCGAGGATATAGATATCAGGTTTAATTGCTTTCACTTCGGTGCGGAATTTTCGCCAGAAAGAGTGGTCAACTTCATTGGCAACATCGAGTCTCCAGCCATCGATATCGAACTCACGCACCCAATAGCGTCCAACTTCAAGCAGATATTCAATGACTTCAGGATTTTCAGTATTCAGCTTCGGCATCGATTTTTCAAAAGCGAAGGTATTATAATTTGGCCTTGGCTCCATTACTAACGGGAATTCGTTAGTGTGGAACCAGTCTTTATAAGGTGATTCTTCACCTTTTTCAAGTACATCCTGGAACTGAGGGAAGTAGAAACCACTGTGGTTGAAAACAGCATCCAGCATGACCTTGATCCCGTGTTCGTGGCAAACCTGGACCAATTTCTTTAACGTTTCTTTGTCACCGAATTGCGGATCGATTTCCATGTAGTCGATCGTATCGTATTTATGGTTCGAATAGGCTTTGAAAATAGGCGTAAAATAAATACCGGTAATACCAAGCTTCGACAAATAGTCGATATTATTGATTACACCCTGTAGGTCACCGCCAAAGAAATTATCCCTTTCAGGAGGAGCACTGCCCCATGGCAAAGCACCTTCCGGATCATTTGATGGATCCCCGTTGCCAAATCGCTCTGGGAAAATCTGATACCAGACTGTATCTTTGACCCAGGATGGCGCACGGAACACATCGATATTATTAAGGTAAGGGAAGGTAAAATAATAGCCGGTATCATCCAAAGGTGGTTCATCATAAAACCCTTTTTCTGTTAGACAAGCTGTTTCGTTTCCGTCATTTAATATGAATCCGTATCGCATCCTGCGGAAAGGAGGTTTGATTGCGACAAACCAATAATCAAACAACTGGTCGGACCCGCTTTTAATCATCGGGACGGTATTCGTCATCCATTTTCCATCCTGCCAGTCATATGGATCACCATTCAGAAGGGTAACTTCTTTCATATCATCTTTTTTTGTCCGAATGCGAATATGTAATTCTTCATTAGTGCAAGCGTATGCATAATTATCTTTAGGACGGTGGTAAATCGCTTCTTTTAACAGGGGGGACCATTCCTTTCTTTTATAAGGTGATGATGAAAAACGTAGAGTAGAATTTATCATAGTTCTACCTGGTGAAATTTTAACGGAAAGAACTATATTATATCAAGATTAAAACAAGGGTAGAACACTCATTTTGAAATGTCAATCATTAAAAAGCCGATTCACAAAACTTTAATGATTTGAGCTGTCTTTTAAAAAAAATAAAAAAATTAGTTGTCAAAAAGAATTAAGTCTTTATAATAAGAAGTAGGTTGTGCAATCGTTTTCATAGAGTTGCAAACTAAATTACAAACGTTTGCACAGATAGGAAGACCATCTGCACAATGAAAAGCAATTACACATTTTTAGGAGGGGTATACACATGAAAAAGGCATTGTCGATTTTCATGATGCTGGTCTTAATGATTGGCGCACTTGCTGCTTGTGGACCTAAAGAAGAAGAAAACACAGGTTCAAAAGACAACGGTGAGAAAACAGAAGATGCTTCTAAACCAGAGAAGCTAGTAGTTTGGGAAGATAAAGATAAGTCTGGCTGGCTTGAAAAAGTAGCTGCAGACTTCGAAAAAGAACACGGTGTTAAAATCGAGTTCAAAGAGGTAGAAATGGCTACAAAAATGAAAGAGCAATTACGTCTTGATGGCCCTGCTGGAACTGGCCCAGACATCATCACTCTTCCACACGACCAAATCGGTGAACTTGCAGTCCAGGGACACATCGCTGAACTTAATGTAAGCGACGATGTGAAGAGCACTTTCTCTGAGTCTTCAATCTCAGCGCAAACTTTCGATGGTAAATTATACGGACTTCCAAAGTCTGCTGAAACTCCAGTATTCATCTACAACAAAGCTCTTATGACTGAAGTTCCTGCTACAATGGAAGACCTTTATGAATTCGCAAAAGCTAACACTAAAGACGGCAAATATGGTTTCCTTGCACTTTGGGATAACTTCTACTTTGCACACGCTCCAATCGCTGGTAACGGCGGATATGTATTCGGGGAAAAAGACGGCGCTCTTAACCCTCAAGATCTTGGCTTGAACAACGAAGGTGCTGTAAAAGGTACTGAGTACATCCAGAAGTGGTACGCTGAAAAACTATTCCCTAACGGAATCATCGGTGAAAACGGCGGATCTGCTATGGACGGACTATTCAACGAAGGTAATGTTGCTTCTGTCATGAACGGACCATGGGCATTCGGCGGCATGAAAGATGCTGGAATCGACTATGGTGCAGCTCCATTCCCTAAATTCGCTGACGGAACTCCAATGAAGACTTTCATGGGTGTTAAAGGATGGCACGTTTCTTCATACTCTAAGAACCAGGAATGGGCTACAAAGTTCCTTGAGTTCATCACAAACGACGAAAACGCTAAGTACCGTTTCGAGCAAACTGCTGAAGTACCAACTAACGTGGCTTTAGTTGACGACCCAGCAATCGCTGAAAACGAAGGCGCTAAAGCTGTTGCACTTCAGACTCAAGACGCAGTTCCAATGCCAAATATCCCTGAAATGGGTGAAGTTTGGGCACCAATGGCTAGCGCATTGCAAACTGTTGTAACAGGCAAAGCAGAGCCAAAAGCAGCTCTTGATTCAGCTGTAAAACAAATTCAGCAAAACATTGAGCAAAACCACTCTAAATAATAGTAGCAGTAGATATAGCAGTACCTCCCGCGGGGGGTACTGTTATATTTTCCAGCCCAATATTCCATTTTCTGTGTTTTCCTAACCGGCATGTGAAAAGTCACAAAGTTTACGAAAACTGCAGTAAAAAAGTCTTTCATTGAGCAAACGGTTGCGCTAAAATAGAGGTAGTTAATCAGGTGCTTCATGAGAGTGAAAACAAGAGTTTTCGGAATAATACAGGAAGAGGAATTCCTTCTGTACGGATGAAAATGTATTCGTTCTCATAAAGCATCTGATGCTTTTAACAAGGTCTCCTCGCAGGGATTGCAGTTTTTCAAAGCTGCTGTATCCATTCTCTATCAAAGAAAATGTTTGATCGGGATTGGTTCAAAAGGCGGGAAAAGCGGGTTACACGATGAGAAGCCTTAAAAAACATAGAAAGAGAAAGGGGAATATAGGATGAAAGAGAAGTCCTATCAAACCAACCACCGTAGAATAGCAACTGCCCTTTCGATTATTCCAGGGCTAGGCCAGCTATACAACAAACAATATTTAAAAGGAATCGCATTTTTAGTTTTAACTGGTGCATTCTTCGGAGTGTTCTCAGACCTGCTCAATATGGGTCTATGGGGACTGTTTACACTGGGAGAGCAAACGCCTCGTGACCATTCCATCTTCTTGATGGTTGAAGGGATCTTGGCACTCATTGTCCTGATCTTTGGAATCGGTTTCTATCTGTTCAACTTAAATGATGCATATAAGACCGGCTTGAAAAGAGACATGGGAGAGCGTCTAAGCACGGTAAAAGAGCAATACAATAACCTGATCGATAATGGATTCCCATACCTGATCATGTCACCTGGATTCCTGCTATTGATTTTTGTTGTTGTATTCCCGATTCTATTCGTCGTTTTACTAGCATTCACTAACTATGATCTGTACCATTCACCACCTGCAAAATTGGTTGACTGGGTCGGACTTAAAAACTTCTTTGATTTGTTCCAATTAGAATCTTGGCGTCAGACATTCTTCTCCGTACTTTCATGGACAATCATCTGGACATTTGTCGCAACAACTTTCCAGGTTGCATTGGGCATGTTCCTTGCGATTCTCGTAAATCAGAAGGATGTTAAAGGAAAGGCTATCATCCGTACAGTATTCATTCTTCCTTGGGCTGTACCAGCATTCGTATCCATCCTTGTATTTGCTGGTATGTTCAATGAATCATTTGGTGCCATCAACCGTGACATCCTTGGATTCTTTGGAATCGATCCAATTCCATGGATGACAGAAGCGATGTATACGAAAATCGCACTGATCATGATTCAAACATGGCTTGGATTCCCGTTCATTTTCGCAATGGTCACTGGTGTCCTTCAATCCATTCCTGAAGAATTATATGAAGCAGCAACTGTGGACGGTGCGACAAACTTCCAGAAGTTCAAGAACATCACATTGCCGCTTGTGCTTTTCGCAACAGCGCCAATCTTGATTACACAATACACGTTCAACTTCAATAACTTCAATATTATTTATCTCTTTAATGGCGGAGGACCTGCTGTGCCAGGCGCAAATGCCGGCGGCACAGATATCCTGATTTCGTGGATTTACAGCCTCACGATGACATCTGCACAATATTCTAAAGCTGCTGCTATCACTATGCTCCTTTCATTGATTGTTATTGGAGTAGCTTTATGGCAGTTCAAGAGAACGAAATCATTCCAAGAAGAGGATATGATGTAATATGAGTATCAAACGACAGAAATATCTCAGACTGACACTAACGTACCTTGTGATTTTGGCTATGTTTGCTATTATTATTTACCCACTACTCTGGATTGTCGGTTCTTCCTTCAATCCAGGGCAAAGCTTGTCCGGTTCAAGCATCATCCCGAAAAATGCTACGCTTGACCACTATAAGGAACTGTTCGATACGAACCAGAGCGCGTACTTGTACTGGTACTGGAATTCATTGAAGGTAAGTGTCCTGACCATGGTGTTTACAGTCATCCTTGTCAGCCTTACAGCTTATTCATTTTCACGCTACCGTTTTATTGGCCGTAAGAACAGCTTGATGACATTCCTGATCCTGCAGATGATTCCAAACTTTGCAGCGCTGATCGCGATTTTCATCCTTGCGCTGTTGACTGGCCTTCTTGACACTCACTTAGGCTTGATCCTTGTATACGTTGGGGGCGCAATCCCGATGAATACATGGCTGATGAAAGGATATCTTGATACCATTCCGAAAGAACTTGATGAATCAGCCAAAATGGACGGTGCCGGCCACCTGAGGATCTTCTTCCAGATTGTCATGCCGCTTGCGACACCGATCATCGCAGTCGTAGCATTGTTCGCATTCATCGCTCCATTCGGTGACTTCATCCTGGCAAGAATCCTTTTAAGAACCGAAGAAAAATACACTCTTGCTGTTGGACTATATGATATGGTTGCCAAACAGTTCGGTGCAGAATTCACCACTTTCGCTGCAGGTGCAGTATTGATCGCGGTACCGATTGCTATCCTCTTCCTGTCATTCCAAAAATACTTTGTTTCTGGTTTGACGGCAGGAGGAACAAAAGGATAATCTATTAGGGCAGAAACATTTTAAGCAAAGGCCATATTTGGTCTTTGCTTAAATTATGAGGAGGACCGGAGATGAAAAAAATGATCATCTTCATCTTGATTCCGTTTCTTCTTTTCAGCGCTCTCCCGGTAGGTGCCGTTGAAAATGAAGGACGCAAATGGCAGGATGAAACAATTTATTTCTTAATGGTTGACCGTTTTAACAACGGTGACAATAGCAATGATTTTGAGGTTGATGCGAATGATCCTAAGGCTTACCATGGAGGCGATTTCCAGGGTGTCATCGACCAGCTTGATTATATTAAGGACATGGGATTCACCGCAATCTGGCTGACGCCAGTGTTCGATAATGTCGATATGGGGTACCATGGTTATTGGATTAAAGATTTCTATAAGACAGAAGAGCATTTTGGAAGCGTTGACAAGTTCAAAGAGCTGGTAAAAGAGGCTCATGATCGTGACATTAAGGTCATTCTTGATTTCGTCGTCAACCATGTCGCTCCAGAACACGAATGGGTAAATGATCCGGCCAAGAAAGACTGGTTCCATGAAAAACAGGATATTCTTGACTGGAATGACCAGGAACAGCTGGAGAATAACTGGCTTTACGGACTTCCCGATTTAGCTCAGGAAAATCCGGAGACGAGACAATATCTAATGGATGCCGCTAAGTGGTGGATTGAAGAAACTAATATCGATGGTTATAGGCTGGATACTGTCCGCCATGTACCTGTTGAATTCTGGGAAGATTTTTCAAAAGAAGTGAAAAGTGTCAAAGATGATTTTTACCTGATTGGTGAGGTGTGGTCTGAAGATCCGAATTATATCGCTGAATATGATAAGGCTGGAATCGATGGCTTTGTCGATTTTCCATTGAATGAGCAGCTTCGTACAGCGTTTGAAAAACCGGATCAGACTTTGGACTGGCTCTTAACAACAGCGAAAAGAAATAAATCGATATACGAAAACCCGGAATTGATGGGGAATTTTATCGACAACCATGATATGGTCAGGTTCACAAGGAAAGCAGTCCAGAACAGGCAGCATCCAGGAACAAGATGGAAGATGGCACTCACATATATGTATACTGCTCCTGGAATCCCAATTGTTTATTACGGAAGTGAGATTGCCCTCGATGGCGGGGAAGATCCGGACAACCGAAGACAAATGAGTTTCAGGGCGGATAAAGAATTAATTGATTACATCACGAAGATTGGTGAACTTCGCAATGAGCTTCCTTCTTTAAGAAGAGGTGATTTGGAAGTTCTATATGAAAAGAAAGGCATGGCTGTTTTCAAGAGAACCTATGAAAATGAAACATCTGTCATTGCCATCAATAACACTTCCAGCACTCAGCACGTCACATTGACAGCGGACCAGCTGAAAGATGATCAAGAGCTGAGAGGCTTGCTTGCAAATGATCTTGTCAGAAGCAAGGATGGGGAGTATAACCTTGCTTTAGAACGGGAAAAAGCAGAAATTTATGTACTAGCGGAAAAAACAGGATTGAACATCCCTTACTTAGTGGCATTGGGCGCTGTATATGCTGCTTTCTTCGGCTTCATTTTCCTTCTTTTTAAAAGGAGAAAGAGGAGTAAAGAATAAGTGAGAATCAGTCCAAAACTTGGCTAGAAAAAACAAGCAAAATATCAGGGCAATTCATTTATAATAGAGATAAGGAATTTTTCTGGCAAAAGGGAGGGGAACTTAATGGCTGTCACAATAAAAGATGTTGCGAAGGTAGCAAATGTCGCGCCTTCAACTGTCTCACGTGTTATCGCCAATAGTCCGAGAATCAGCGAAAAAACGAAAGAAAGAGTCAGGGAGGTTATGGACCAGCTTGGGTATCACCCAAACTTCATCGCCAGAAGCCTAGCCAGCCAATCAACTCGGGCAATTGGCCTGGTCATGCCGAGTTCTACTGATGTAGTATTCCAAAACCCATTCTTCCCAACGGTCTTGACAGGATTGAGCGAAGGCGCGCATTCAAAGCAGTACGCCCTTCATATGACTACTGGGAAGACAGAGGATGAAATATTTGATGGAGTAGTCGCGATGGTACAGGGCGGCAGAGTAGATGGTGCAATCCTTCTCTATTCGAAGGTGGAAGACAGGGTCATTGCCTATCTGAAGGAAAGAAATTTTCCTTTTGTCGTCATCGGCAAGCCTTTTAAAGATGATGAAAATACGAATTATGTTGATAATGATAACTTCAAAGCCGGCAAAGAAGTAACCGAGCATTTGATTCAGCTTGGCCATGATCGGATTGGTTTCATCGGAGGAAATCTGGATTTGGTTGTTACGGTGGAGCGCTTGCTTGGCTATGAAAAAGCTTTGAGGAACTCCGGGATCCATCTGGAAGACAAATACATTGTCAATGATGAATTTCTCCGTGAAAGCGGCCAGGATGCTGTTGAAGTTTTGCTTTCGCTAGAACACCCACCTACCGCCATAGTAGTTACCGATGACTTGATGGCACTCGGTGTGCTGAATAAGCTGGATGAAATGGGAATCGCGGTACCTCAGGACGTCTCCATCGTCAGCTTTAACAATGTGCTGATCGCCGAGATGGCAAGACCGCCTTTAACTTCAGTCGATATTAACATTTTCGAGCTGGGGTATCAGGCTGCTAAAAGTTTGATTCAAATCATCGAAAACCCTAATGAGCCTACCAAACGGATAATTGTCCCTTTCAATATAGTGACACGTTATTCCTGCGGTCACCCGAAGGATTATAAGGAAGTACTTGTGTAAAAAAACTGCACCTCCCATTATTGGAGGTGCAGTTTTTAGTTCTATTAGCCATTCACGATTGTGCCGCCATTGACGTGGATTGTCTGTCCGCTAACATAAGTGGAGTCGTCGCTGGCTAAATACACATAGGCAGGTGCCAATTCATACGGCTGGCCTGCATGTCCCATTGGAGCGTTTGTGCCGAACTTAGCTACTTCCTCGGCTGTGAAAGTCGATGGAATGAGTGGAGTCCAGATTGGGCCAGGAGCCACGCTGTTGACTCGGATACCCTGTGACGCCAGGGACATGGCAAGAGAACGCGTAAACGATACGATAGCCCCTTTAGTCGAAGAATAGTCAAGCAGCTTCTCATTGCCCTTATAGGCTGTAATGGAAGAGGTATTGATGATCGTGCTGCCTTTTTTAAGATGCGGCAAGACCGCTTTTGTCAGATGGAAGATCGAGAATACATTTGTGCGGAACGTCTTTTCCAGCTGATCCGCAGAAATATCCAGCAGACTCTTTTGCGGATGCTGCTCTGCAGCGTTATTGACAAGGACATCAATTTTATCGAACTCTTCAAGTGTTTTCTTAGTCACTTCCTCACAGAAATGCTCATTTCCGATATCACCCGCAAGCAGCAGGCATTTACGGCCTTCAGCTTCAATGAGTTCTTTAGTCGTTTGCGCATCCTTGCTTTCCTCAAGATAGACAATTGCTACATCTGCGCCTTCTTTTGCAAAGTAGATTGCAACCGATTTACCGATTCCGCTATCGCCTCCTGTAATCAAAGCAACCTTGCCAGAAAGTTTACCAGATCCCTTATAGTTTTCATCAACCGATTTTGGCTCAGGATTCATTTCCGGTTCAGTTCCAGGCTGATGATTCTGGTGCTGCGGCGGGAATCCCTGTTTCTTATTTTCATTAGACATAATCAAATTCACTCCTTTAATATGAATCACCATTTATTAAATTCCTTAAAAAACCAGATTAAAAACATGGAAATTACTTCTTAATGCACAAAAGTGAGGAGAGGGAGAAGATTTCTGTCCATCACGAAGGTGATGACGGACAAAAAGAGGGAAGGCGACGAGAGTATTGTCCGTCAAGGAGGTGATGATGGACAAAAAGAGGTGGGAAAACGGAATTTCTGTCCGTCATGGAGGCGATGATGGACAAAAAGAGGTAGGAAGACAGTATTTCTGTCCATCAAACAAAGCGGCCTCCTTAAAAGGAAGCCGCCTCAATTTCGTTATTGTAATTTGTTTTTAAAGATAGAGTAAGTCTTATAGCCGCCAGTCAGGTTCTTGACCTTGAAGCCGTTTTGCTGAAGGATACGGGACGCTAGGTATCCTCTCAGGCCAACCTGGCAAGTGATCAGGATCGTTTCATCTTTTGGAAGCTCATCAAGGCGCTTGCGCAAGTCATCAAGCGGGATGTTCTTTGATCCTTCAATTTTGCCTTGTGCGTGTTCTTTCTCTGTGCGAACGTCAATCAGGAAAGCGCCGTCTTTGACCAAATCATCAACCTCATAGTGCTGTACTGTTTCAATTGTGCCGTCAACAATATTGGAAGCTACATATCCAGCCATGTTCACTGGATCTTTTGCAGATGAGAAAGGCGGTGCATATGCAAGCTCAAGCTCTTGAAGGTCATAGACGCTTAATCCGCCTTTGATTGCTGTTGCAATAACATCAATACGCTTGTCAACACCATCTTTACCTACTGCCTGTGCACCGAAGATCTTGCCAGTCTCTCTGTCGAAAATGACTTTAAGAGAGATTTGTTCTGCGCCAGGATAGTAACCAGCGTGAGATAGTGGGTGGATGTGCACCACTTCATATGGAATACCCAGTCTTCGCAGCAGTTTTTCGCTGTTACCAGTAGTGGCAGCAGTCATTTCAAATACTTTTACGATAGATGTGCCCAGTGTACCAGGATAGGCGATCTTGCGGCCGTTTATATGATGTCCGACAATATGCGCCTGACGGTTTGCAGGCCATGCGAGCGGAATCATCGTAGGCTGCCCATTGATATAGTCGGTAACCTCGATTGCATCACCCATTGCGTATATGGACTCGTCAGAAGTCTGCAGGTATTCATTTACCTTGATGCCGCCGCGTTCTCCAAGTTCAAGGCCAGAGTCAGCTGCAAGCTTGTTCTCTGGGCGGACACCGATTGACAGGATGATTAATTCAGAATCAAGGACTTTGCCGCTTTCTAGGACAACCTTTGTGCCATTCTCTTGAACGTCAGTGATACCGTCTCCAAGAATCAGCTCAACGCCATTTTTCCTCAATTCATCCTCAACGATCGCCGCCATTTCTGGATCAACCGGACCCATGACCTGTGGCAATTTCTCAACTAGGGTTACCTTGACTCCAGCGTGGACAAGGTTTTCCGCCATTTCCAGACCGATGAACCCGCCGCCGATTACGACGGCATTGTTTGGTTTATTGTCTTCAAGGTATGCTTTGATTTTATCCATATCTGGAATATTTCTAAGCGTAAATACGTTTGCGCTCTTTAAGCCTTCGATTGGAGGAACGATTGGTTTCGCCCCTGGTGATAGAACGAGTACATCATAGCTTTCTGTATACACTTCACCAGTTTGTACGTGTTTAATTGAAACCGTTCTTTCTTCACGGTTGATTGCCGTTACTTCAGAGAAGTTGCGGATATCCAGGTTGTAGCGTGCATTCATGCCTTCAACAGTTTGCAAAAGCAACTTTTTGCGATCTTCAATAACACCACTGATATGATAAGGCAGTCCGCAGTTTGCAAAAGAAATGAACTCTCCTCTTTCAAATAGAACAATCTCAGCTTGCTCATCGAGTCTTCTTAGTTTAGTTGCTGTAGTTGCTCCACCTGCTACGCCGCCCACAATTACGATTTTTTTACCCATTGTATTGTCATCCTTTCGGTTGAAAAAATTTAATTGTTTTATACCCCTACTGGTATATTAACGTGAAAATAGGGGAAATCCAATAGTACTTTGTGAAGGATTTGTGAATGTTTTACCAAATTAAATCTGGATAACAGACTAATGTCACATTCAGGACCAATACATTCATTCTAACGTGTTAATAGGAAAATACCTTAGGTGGTTTGTGAACCATTCATGAATTTTCATAAAAATAAAAGCGGACAATGTCACCATAGTCCGCTTTTATCCAATATTATTTAGTCTTAGCTTTATTTTAACGATAATTCACGAACTGCACATCTACAGTAAGATCTGCTTCTTTGACAGCAGTTATGATTTTTTGAAGGTCATCGCGGTTCTTGCCTGTAACACGAACCTGGTCATCCTGAACCTGGCTCTTGACCTTCAAGCCGCTGTTTTTGATGATTGTATTGATTTTCTTTGCATTCTCCTTGTCGATTCCCTGTACGAGCTTTGCTCTTTGGCGAACGGTCCCGCCTGAAGCACGTTCTACTTTACCGTAATCAAGATTCTTAATTGGAATGCCGCGTTTGATCATCTTGCTGAATAGTACATCCTTCAACTGGTCAAGCTTAAATTCATCATCGGAAATGAGGACAAGTTCTTCTTTATCAAGTGAAATTTCACTTTTGCTTCCTTTAAAATCATAGCGATTCTGGATTTCTTTCATGGCGATGCTGATTGCATTCGTGACTTCAGACATTTCAACTTTGGATACAATATCAAATGAGCTCTCTTTAGACATGACTACCTCCGGGTAATGAAAAATTTTTGCTGGCCTCTGGATAAGGGAGCGTATGTATACCAGCGCTTTCGCTTTTGCTTACATTATAGTAAAATATAGCAGTTCAAACAACTTTACGTAATTTAGAGTTTTCGCTCTTTGGGTAAGATGTTAATAACAAGGCAGGAGGGATATTATGTCCTTGAACGAATATACAGGTCAGTCTTTGGAGCTGACAGTAGCAAGAATAGTTGATTTCGGGTATTTTTTAACGGACGGGGAGGAAGATGTGCTGCTCCATTTAAATGACACGGATCGATCATTTGAAGAAGGAGATAAGGTAGAAGTCTTTTTATTTGTGGAATCAAGAGGCAGGCTCGCTGCAACTACAACGATACCAAAAGTTAAGGTAGGACAATATGATTGGGTACCGGTTGTTGATGTCAAGGAAGGGATTGGCATATTCCTGGATATTGGCATCAGCAAGGATGTTCTGCTTGGTGAAGAAGATTTGCCAGTAGTGAAATCAGTCTGGCCAAAGGAAGGGGATTTGCTATATATCACACTGCGAGTGAATCGCAACAATATGATATACGCTCGAATGGCGACCGATCCTGTCATTCAGGATATCTCCGTCAAGGCTACAAGAAGCGACTTTAATAAAAATGTCCACGGATATATTTACCGGACAGCAAGAGTTGGCAGCTGGATGATCACAGCAGAGGGCTTTAAAGGTTTCATCCATGAATCACAGCGCCGCACAGAGCCGCGTATTGGCCAGAAGGTAGAGGGAAGGATCATTGATGTAAAACAGGATGGTTCTGTCAATATCTCTCTATTGCCGCGCAAGCTGGAAGCGTTGGATGAAGACGCAGAGAAAATCATGGAATATCTGGAGCTCCGCAATGGTGCCATGCCGTACCATGACAAGAGCATGGCCGAGGACATCCAGGAACGCTTCGGCATGAGCAAAGGCTCCTTCAAGCGGGCGATGGGCAGGCTGATGAAGGAAGGTAAGATCTATCAGGAAGAGAATTGGACTTATAAAAAAGAAAAATAGAGCCGGCTGGCTCTATTTTTTACTGGATAAGAAAGTATAAATTTTTCACTTAGATTAGTGTCTAGCTCCAGCGCCTAGCCAGTTTTCCTCCCCGAAAGTGCATCCTCGAGGATCTTGCGATAAGTGTCAGCTTTGAGCAGCTCGAGACGTTTCGGCCCTGCCAATGAAGTCAAAGTGCGACTTCACTGTCAGGCCTTCCAACGATTGTCGGGGCTGAATAAGGCGCTTGCGCTTTTCTTATAGGTGATCTGTTTTCTTGGAGTACTGGTTCTTTCCTGCTTTGCGGTTCTTTTCACGCATCATATTTTTTTCATGGCGAAGGGCATTGTTGTCCTTTGCTTTTTTATCGTTATCAGATGTGTGTGGCATATAAAAACTCCTTTCAGGTTAGGTACATTTTATTTTTCCTAAAACCCGAAAGGAGTATGTAAATTATGAAGGCAGTTTATTTAAGAAGAAAATAGCAATCGTACCTGGTCCAGTATGGGAGCCGACAGCTGCGCCAATAGAAGAGATGTATACATCTCTTGCATGAAGCTCTTCAAGAATCATATTCTTCATCTCAGTGGCTGTTTCGAAATCATCTGCATGGCTGATGCCGACAATTTGGTTCTCAAAAGCCGCACCGCGTTCCTTCATGACTTCAATAATCCTGCGAAGAAGCTTTTTCTTTCCGCGGATTTTTTCGATGGGAACTAATTTTCCATCCTCCACATTTAGCAGTGGCTTGATATTCAACAGGCCCCCTACGAAAGCAGATGCCTTTGATACGCGTCCGCCTTTTGCAAGATGGTCAAGGTCGTCTACAGTAAATAGATGCTCCATATGCTCGCTTAGGAACTGGACAGCTTCAATGATTTCATCCTTTGAATAATTCTCCTTAGCCATCCGGGCCGCTTCCATGACAACTAGTCCATATCCAAGCGAAGCACATTTTGTATCGATGATCGACAAGTTGAAGTCGGGATAGTCCTCCTTGACCTGCTGTGCAATCATGACGGCTGTCTGATATGTTCCTGACAATTGTGAAGAGAAAGCTATGTATATTCCATCCTGCTTGTTCTCGGCCAATTCCGTAAATACTTCTTTAAAACCAGCAGGAGAAGCCTGTGAGGTTTTCGGAAGGTTGCCAGCGCGGATTTGATCGTACACTTGCTTTGGCTGGATCGTTCGCAGGTCCTCATATTCAGTGTCATTAATATGGACCTTCAACGGGAATAGTATTGCATCATTTTCTTCATAAAAACTCAATGGCAAATCACATGCACTGTCAGCCATGATTTTTACTGACATCACTTTCACCTGCTTTCAACCTTTTTATGTTAATAGTTTATAGGGAATATCGTAAAAAGACAATTAAATATAGTGATTTTCGGCAAAATAGGGGTACAGGAAGAATAGAAAAGAATAAGGGGGATTTACATGGTCTGGTTGGAAACAAAAAAAATCATCATCGTGGTGATTGGGGCATTCCTGAATGCTCTGTCACTGAATTTATTTCTAATTCCGGCGAATGTCTATGCCAGCGGCTTTACCGGGATCGCTCAGCTCGTTTCGAGCATACTTGGAGCCTTTGCACCATTTACTATTTCTACCGGTATTCTTCTATTATTATTGAATATTCCGGTAACAATTCTTGGCTGGAAGAAGGTAGGAAAATCATTCACGCTCTACAGTTTTATCTCCGTGCTGCTTTCATCATTCTTTCTTGAGATCATTCCGGTAAAAGAAGTATCGAGTGATATTTTGCTGAATGCCGTTTTTGGGGGAGTCATTGCAGCGTTAGGTGTTGGGCTGACCTTAAAATGGGGTGCTTCCACAGGGGGAATGGATATTATTGCAATGGTCCTGTCACGAATGAATGATCGTCCGGTTGGTACATATTTCTTTACTTTGAATGGCATCATTATAATGACAGCTGGCTTTATATTCGGCTGGGAAAACGCTCTTTATACTCTTGTCGCTCTCTATGTGTCCACACGGTTAATCGATGCCATCCATACACGACATGAGAAACTGACGGCGATGATTGTTACGAAGAAGTCAGATGAATTAAAGAAGGCCATCCATGACAAGCTTGTACGTGGTATCACGCTGCTGCCTGCCAAGGGAGCTTTTTCAGGAGAAGAGAAGGAAATGCTTATCATCGTCGTCACTAGGTATGAATTGTATGACCTCGAACACATCATCAAGGAAGTTGATCCACATGCATTTACCAATATTGTTGAGACAGCAGGGATCTTCGGATTTTTCCGGAGGGAGTAGTAATTGAAACGGAGGTATGTAAATGAGGAAGGTCGGATTGATGATCATTTTGCTTTTAATGGCTGTGGCACCTGCCCTGGCGATTGGAGAAGAAAAAGAAACAACTGAAAAGCTTGAATACAGCTTTTACATTGATCCGTTGGCCGGACCTGAAAAAGCTGAATTTGAAATGATTCTGCAAAACCTTGGCGATACGGAACTGTCTTTTGAATTCCCGACGTCTCAGAAATACGAGATTACCGTTGTAGACGGAAGTAAACAGAAGGTATTTCAGTATTCAGAAGGAAAATCTTTTGCCCAGGCCTTTGAAACCGTGACCTTGAAACCGCAGGAGAAAATGAAATGGGTGGAAGTCTGGGATTACTCTGCTGAAGGAAAAAGAGTGCCAGAAGGGGAATACAGTGTCACTGCACAGTTAAGAGCCACAAGCGTCAACGGAAAAACGGTGAGTGACAAAAAACTGATCACAGATACAAAGATCATGTATATACCTAGTGAAAATCCTGTTTTTAAAAATATAACTTCTGAGGGCGGCAAAGGGATATATAAAGTAATGGGTGAAGTCAGGCCCATCAATGGCAAGTTCTACTATACGGTCGAAGATGGACATAATCAGCTGATTGCCGAAACTGAAGTGATTTCTGGCACAAAATACCCGCAATGGAAGCCATTCACGCTGGAAGTGTCAATACCTGAAAGTAAGCTCCCTCAGAACGGATCCGTCATCCTTAATCTTTACGAACGCAGCAAGGACGGAGAAATCATTCATACGTATCCAGTGCTGCTCGAAAGATTCAATCCTAATAAATAGCAAAGCAAAAGCTGGCGGGAATCCCGCCAGCTTTTGCTTTTTACTTGCTTTCAATTGAATTCAGCTCGTCCTGAAATGACCGAAGCTGCTCTTTTTCAGCCATCGTTGTATTGGCATAGGCTGAAGAAAGTGCATTTTTAGCTGTGCTGATGGCTGCAGACTGTTCCGCAGGCTCCGCAGTCTTAGCTAGTTGGACAGCTTTCCTTGCTTCCTGAAAAAGCCTGTTTCCCATACTAAATTCCTCCTAAAGAGGACTCTCTGACATTCGCCATCTTTTGAGCTTCAGCCTCGGCATACGTGGTGTGGTAAGGGATTCTTTCATCATGCTTGGAGACAGTATCTACCCCTTGCTGTACAAAACGCTTGGATTTATTGCTTTTACCCATCGTTTTACCCCTCCATCTACGAGCGAATTTGAAACAGGCATTACGCCGCTTCGATTATAGTATGCTCTTTTGGCATGAAAACAAACGATTCTGAAGCAAGTTGAGATGGGTTTGTGCAGGGAATGATTTACAATTTTTATCTAAGGAGAAAAATGGCGAAAACGCAAGAGCAAGCGATAGGGGGATTTCTAATGGACAAATAGAACGGAAATGAAGTGGAAAATGACCGATAGAGCCTATCTAACGGACAAACGCATCGCGAATCATCGGAAAAATGTCCGATAGAGCCCTTCTAACGGACAAAACAAGCAGGTCATCATCGGAAAAATGTCCGATAGAGCCCATCTAACGGACAAAATCAGAGGGAATCAGCAGAAAAATGTCCGATAGAGCTCGTCTAACGGACAAAATCAGAGGGAATCAGCAGAAAAATGTCCGATAGAGCCCGTCTAACGGACAAAACCAGAGGGAATCAGCAGAAAAATGTCCGATAGAGCCCGTCTAACGGACAAAATCAGAGGGAATCAACGAAAAAATGTCCGATAGATTTTTTCTACCGGACATCCTGTGGTTCTTATTATAGTGCTTTCAAATTAAGTAAGTCATTTAAATAGACGCCAATGCCGTCTTCTTCATTAGTCAATGTCATGTCGTTCGCGATGTTTTTCACTTCGTCAACTGCATTGCCCATCGCGATGCCGCGGCCTGCGTATTCAAGCATTTCCAAATCATTGTCTTCATCACCGAATGCGATGATGCGGTCAGCTGGGATTTGGAAATAATCCGATGCCTTCTTTAAACCAACTGCTTTGTTCAGGCCGTTTTTCACGATTTCAACGACATGGAACGGTGCAGCCCAGCTTCTGTGATCGATTACTTCGGCATGGACTTCTGACAAGTGTTGACGAATTTTACGGACATCCTCTTCATCAGAGTGGATCAGCATGCTCGTTGGTGATGCTTTCAAATATCTTCTCAAGTCGCCGGTTGTTATATTCGGGTTTCCCATATTAAAAATATCCATCAGTTTTTCATCATGATAGTGGACATAGACATCGTCAATGACTTCGGCAATAATGTTGTGGAATTTAAAATCGTCAAGTGCTTCTACAATATCTTTTGCCACATCGATAGATAGCGGAGAATGATGCACTCCCCAACTGCTATCGAGCGGGTGATGGATAAACGCGCCGTTGAAGTTGACTATTGGCGTATCAAGTGCCAGTTCATGATAATACATCTCGCTGGAACGGAAGGGTCTTCCTGTCGCGATCATGACCACATGGCCTGCTTCCCGTGCTTTTTTAATGACGTGTTTGTTCTTTTCTGAAATTGTTTTATCATCTGTTAGTAATGTTCCATCAAGGTCTAATGCAATTAAATGTTTTTCAGCCATAAATACTCCTTCTTAACTCGAATTTTTCATGAAATTTTTGAGTCCCAACCACTTGCATCTCACTCTTTGATAAATCCTATGCGTATGATTGGCTCTTTTTTCGTAAGAGTTCTACAATACATATATTGGATGATGGTTAATTGGTCTTATAACCACTATGGTAACCATTTTACATATAAATTGTAAAAAAATCATTTTAGATACATAAAAGGGCGGTAAATTTCTGTACCGCTCGCTTCAGGAGGGTTAATCATTGATTTTAGTCGAAAAGAAACGCATTCACCATATTCCCGTTCTCCATATTGTAAAACAGAAGCAATTTTCAGATAGAATGCCTTTGATTGTTTTCCTTCATGGGTTTACGAGCACGAAAGAACGAAACATGCATTATGCTTATCTTTTTGCTGAAAAGGGCTTCAGGGTCATCATGCCAGAGGCGAAATATCATGGAACCCGTGGCAAAGGGCTGACAGAGAATGAATTAGGCTTCCGTTTTTGGGAAATAGTCATCACATCTATCGAGGAGCTTTCGACGATCAAGACAGAATTGGTTGAGGAAGGTCTGGTCGATCAAGCTAGAATCGGTGTGGCTGGAACATCAATGGGCGGCATCACGACACTCGGAGCAATGGCCAAGTATGAATGGATCAAAGCTGGTGTCAGCTTGATGGGCAACCCTTCATATGAGCAGTTTGCGTTATGGCAGCTGAATGAAATCGAAAAAAAGAATGTCAAGATAGGTTTATCCCAAGAACAAATATCAAGTTTGCTAAACCAGTTGAAACAATACGATCTAAGCCAGCAGCCTGAAAAGTTGAACAAACGCCCGCTGTTATTTTGGCATGGAAAGTTAGATTATGTCGTACCATATCAATCTGCATATCATTTTTACGAGCAAAACAGGAAAAGCTATGAGGGAACAGAAGGAATGTTTGAATTCATTACAGACGAAAATGCTGGACACAATGTGTCAAATGCAGGCGTGGAGGCAACAGCAAATTGGTTTGAAAAGCATATATGACGCCTTTCCGCTTTAAATGATTATCAATCATTGTTATGATAGAGATAGGTTGCAGCAATAAAAAAGGGAGTGTTCACCGATGGATGAAGAATTAAAAGATAGCATAATGGGTGCGCTTGAGATGGTCGTTGACCCTGAACTTGGCGTAGATATCGTTAATTTAGGGCTTGTATATGATGTGGATTTGAACGAGGAAGGGCTTGCGACAGTGACAATGACATTGACGTCTATGGGCTGCCCGCTAGCCGGCACGATTGTTGAGCAGGTGAAGTTGGCGCTTGCGGACCTTCCGGAAGTTAAAGATACTGAAGTGAATATCGTCTTCAACCCGCCATGGTCCAAGGACATGATGTCCCGTTACGCAAAAATAGCATTAGGTGTGAGAGATTAAGTTCATAACAATGAGCAGCAGGAAAAACTCCTGCTGCTTTTCTATTGTTGTGGGAAATCACAAAGCATTCGTTCAGGATAACTATATGGATTTTCTTAATCTAGATTCAGCGCCTAGCGCCACTCGAGTCGCTTGCGCTTTTTGTTCTTCCAGGTCACAAAATTGTCATATAAAAAGGCAATTATGGGTCTATTTATGTGAGTTAGTTCACTTAATCATGTTGGAAACACTTATATACTTCTTTTATAGAGAAGTACTTAAGGAGGCGCCAATATGTTTGAAAGAGATTTTAACAAAGACCCATTCATTGTGATTTGGGAACTTACAAGAGCCTGCCAATTAAAATGCCTGCACTGCCGTGCGGAAGCACAATACAGAAGAGATCCGCGCGAACTGTCTTTTGAAGAAGGGAAAGCGCTGATTGACCAAATATATGAAATGAATAATCCGATGCTTGTCTTCACGGGTGGGGACCCATTGATGAGGGAGGATGTATTTGATATTGCTGAGTATGCCGTGAAAAAAGGCGTACGTGTTTCAATGACACCAAGTGCGACACCGAATGTGACGAAAGAAGCGATTGAGAAGGCGAAGTCGGTTGGATTATCCCGCTGGGCATTCAGTATTGACGGTCCGACAGCTGAAGTCCATGACCACTTCAGGGGAACAGCGGGTTCTTTTGATTTGACGATGGAAAGAATCAAGTATTTGCATGAGCTCGAAATTCCAATTCAAATCAATACTGTTATTTCAAGATATAATATTGAGTATTTAGATGAAATGGCTAAGATGGTCGAAGATTTGGACTGTGTTCTTTGGAGTGTCTTCTTCCTTGTCCCTACTGGGCGTGGACAGGAAAAGGACATGATCTCTCCGGTAGAGCATGAAAAGGTCTTCACTTGGCTTTATGATTTAAGCAAAAGGGTCAAGTTTGACATTAAGACGACTGCGGCCCAGCATTATCGCCGTGTTGTCATCCAGCAAAAAATGCGGGAAGCGAAGGATCACACTGAAGAAATCGATTATTTGACTGCGCTGACAAAAGAAGGATTGACTGGCTCAATCGACGGCCTTGGCCGCGCGCCAAAAGGTGTCAACGATGGCAATGGTTTCGTGTTCATTTCCCATGTTGGGGATGTCTATCCGAGCGGACTGCTGCCTGTGAAAGCAGGCAATGTAAGGGAACAGCTGCTCGCAGAGATTTACAGGGAGTCTCCGGTATTCAAGTCATTGAGGAATCCGGATGAATACAAAGGAAAATGCGGAGTGTGCGAATTCAGGCATGTTTGCGGAGGTTCACGTTCACGGGCATACGCCATGACTGGTGATTACCTGGAGAGCGAGCCATTCTGCGTGTACATTCCTAAAGCACTGCGAAAACAAAAACAGGAGAGCTGATGAGCTCTCCTCCGGATACGATTGAAAAAGCGAGGGAAGCCATAAAGGCATTCACTCGCTTTTTTTTTCATTTAATCTATAGAACAAAATATTGCCGGGCAATTTTCGCAGCCAATTTCCTGGCGGAGAAAATTCACATCATGTACAAGGATTTTTCCTTTTTTAACCGAGATTATTCCTTCGCGCTTCAGGTCGTTCAGGATGCGGTTTGTACTCTCGCGTGAAGTTCCGCAGAAATTAGCCAGCTCCTGGTTGGTCAGCGGCAAGTCAATCAATATGCCGGTATCTTTTTGGACACCGTAGCTGTTGGTCATTCGGATCAAGGTGGAGAATAATGCTCCTTTTTTTCCGTTTAGCACTAGGTCGCGGAACTTAGTCTGAGTTTTGCGGAAATGGTCGCTCATCCACTTCATGAATTCAAAAGCGAGTGACGGATTGTGGAAAATCTCTTTTTCAATTACATCTTTTCTGATTGCTGCGATTTTTGCATCTTCGAGAATAAGTGCACTCAAGAGATATTTAGGTGCATAGGTGAACAGAGTCAGTTCTCCGCAAATATCATTTTCCCCGCATATTCTTAAGGCGAGCTCGCGGCCATCCTGGGTGACCTTGCTGATTTGGACCTTGCCGCCCAGAATCAAGTAAAGCTCCTCAGCCTCCATGCCTTCCTGGAACAGGTATGAACCTTTTGGCACATGGATCGTCCGGTCGGCAAACTGGAGTAATTCTTTAATTTCAATTGAATGAGTTACTTTAGTTGTGTTTGGCATGGTCATCACCCTTTTTTTGATTTTAATAAGCATAAATTTCACTTTGAGAAGTGTCTAGCTCCTGCGCCTAGACCCTCGAGACGTTTCGGTCCGCCCAATGAAGTCAAAGAGCGACTTCAGCGGTCGGCCCTCCAACGCTAGTCGGGTCTGACCAAGGCGCATGCGCTTTTCGTTTTTTCCGTGGCAGATCTTTATTGACCCAATAATAACATCGGGATAGTGTTAACTAAATATTGATAAAGGAAAGTTCATAATCTCGTCACAATCTAAGACGGTTTTGTTCACATTTTAGAAACAATGTTTTTCTCTGTTTTAATTATATCGATAAAAGATGACGGGTGTTTCGCATGTTTAGAACCAACTGTGACAGTTTATTGAACAAAAAAGATGATGTGAAGTTCGTCATATCCAATATAATTGATTTTTCTTACTATTTATCTAAGATAATGTCTGGGATTTTTAATCATCTGCAAACTAAAGGGGGAAATCATGAAACCACAGAACATTCAATTGTCACTTCAAACGTTGAGTCTTGTGGCCGGATTTATGGTCTGGGTTATTTTATCCGCATTAATGCCCTTTATTAAAGAGGATATCCAGCTGGATGCGAACCAGGTTGCAATGGCCACTGCCATTCCTGTTGTCCTCGGGTCTGTCCTGAGAATCCCAATTGGGTTCTGGACGAACAAGTATGGAGCAAGGAAACTGTTTTTTACCAGCTTTGCCTTTCTTTTGTTCCCTGTGTATTTCATCAGTATTGCTGATTCCTTTATTGATTTGTTGATTGGTGGCCTGTTTGTCGGAATCGGGGGAGCGATCTTTTCTGTGGGTGTCACCTCACTACCGAAATATTATTCGAAGGAACGCCATGGTTTCGTTAATGGTATATATGGAGTAGGAAATCTGGGAACTGCGGTTACAACGTTTACAGCACCGGTTATAGCTGCGCAATTAGGGTGGCAGCCGACAGTCAAGCTTTTCATAATTTTGTTAATCGCATTTTCAGTCCTTAACTTTTTCGTTGGTGACAAAAAAGAACCAAGAGTTGTGACTCCTATGGGTGAGCAAATAAAGAGTGTATATAAAAACCAGAAGCTTTGGGCACTGAGCTTATTTTATTTCATTACTTTTGGTTCATTTGTAGCCTTCACGATTTACTTGCCCAATTTCCTTGTATCTCATTTCGAACTTGATAAAGTCGATGCTGGACTAAGGACAGCAGGCTTCATTGCCCTCGCAACCTTTTTAAGGCCGATTGGCGGCTGGCTTGGTGATAAATTTAACTCTTTTGTCATACTGATGGGTGTGTTCGCTGGAATGACCATTTCAGGCATCCTGCTATCCTTCACACCATCATTGACATTGTATACAGTTGGCTGTCTCGCAGTCGCAATCAGTGCTGGCATCGGGAACGGAACTGTCTTCAAGCTAGTCCCGCTTTATTTCTCCAAGCAAGCGGGAATCGTGAACGGAATTGTATCAGCGATGGGCGGTTTAGGAGGATTTTTCCCACCCCTTATGCTTGCATTCCTTTATAACCTTACCGGACATTACGCCATTGGTTTCATGGCCTTATCACAGGTGGCACTGGCAAGTTTGATTATCGTGATTTGGATGTACTATCAGGATAAATTAAGTCTTGCTAAAAATATCATCGACCACACGGCTGAGGGAATCATGATTACAGATGTAAAAGGAACGATCCAACAAGTAAATCCAGCATTCACGACTGTAACTGGCTACAATGCAGAAGAAGTAATTGGGAAAAACCCACGTTTTCTACAATCCGGAAAACATGGGGAAGACTTTTACAGGGAGATGTGGAAAGTGATAGCGGAAAAGGGATCCTGGCAGGGGGAGATTTGGAATAAGAAGAAAAATGGATTGATTTATCCTGAATTCCTGACAATCAGCATGGTGAAAAATGAGGCAGGCGAACTCAAGAACTTTGTTGGCATGTTCAGTGAAATGACCATGGAAAAAGAATGAGAGCTTTAAAAAGACTGCGTCCATGATGCGGTCTTTTCTTGCTTTACCAGGAAATTTTGGGCTTAAAACTCTGATAACACACGTAGACGCTTACATCTCCCAAAGATTTTATGACAACATCATGACATTTCTGCATAAAAACACTATCCTGGCAGTTATTATGTTGTAATATAGACATAAGGATGAAATCTACTATTCTAATAGAAGACTAAAAATGTTACTGTGAGAATATTAACAGTTAACAACCTATGTTGCTGTTACAATGTCAGTAATCATCACTTCTATAATTGGAGTTGACACATAATGGTGAAAAACATAATAAAAGATCAATTAAATAGACCGCTCCGCGATTTGCGTATTTCTGTTATAGATCGATGTAATTTCCGCTGTCAGTATTGTATGCCAGCTGAGATATTTGGCCCTGATTTTGTATTTCTTCCTAAAAGCGAGTTATTGTCTTATGAAGAAATTGAACGGGTAGCAAAGTTATTCATAGAGCTTGGGGTGGAAAAAATCAGGCTTACAGGCGGGGAGCCGTTGATGCGCAAGGATTTGCCGATTCTTGTCAGGATGCTGAATGACATCGAAGGATTGAAGGATATCGCTTTGACCACCAATGGCGTAATGCTGCCTAAGCATGCGGAGGAGCTGTATGCTGCTGGCCTGAAGCGGGTCAATATCAGTTTGGACAGTCTTAAAGATGAATTGTTTGGCGAAATTAATGGCCGGAATGTCGGCGTCGGACCTGTATTAAAAGGGATCGAGGCAGCGAAGAAAGCTGGCTTGGGCGTTAAGATCAATATGGTTGTCAAAAAGGGACTCAATGATACGGAGATTCTACCAATGGCCGATTTCTGCAAAAAAGAAGGCTTGGAGCTTCGCTACATTGAATACATGGATGTGGGCAGCACCAACGGCTGGAAGATGGACGATGTCATCACCAAGAAACAGATTCATGACCTTATAAGCCAGCACTATGAATTGGAACCGGTTGATCCTGAGTATTTCGGTGAGGTCGCTAAGAAATACCGCTATAAAGGTACCGATATTAATGTCGGCTTCATTTCATCGGTATCAGAGTCATTCTGCTCAAGCTGCACAAGGTCACGTTTGTCAGCGAACGGCCAGATCTTCACTTGCCTGTTCAATGGAAATGGCCACGATATCCGCGACTTCATGCGCGCTGGTGCCACAGATGATGAACTCCGCGCCCGCATTACTGACGTTTGGAACCATAGAACAGACCGCTATTCGGATGAACGAACAGCTGAAACAGTTGCGAACAGAAAGAAAATCGAAATGTCCTATATTGGCGGCTAAGACTCCTTCGGGGGTCTTTTTTTTTTGAGAAAAGCTCTTATCGTAAACTTGTTTGCTTCCTGCTGCTGTATATTGGGGCATACTATGTTTCCAATCAAATGAATTTAGGGTATACATAAATCTACTATAAATTTGTTGGAGAATGCTGATGCTAAAGAGAAGACTTGAATTTTTATTTGTATTTATTTTAATGGTATGTTTTTATATTGTATTTTTCACCGGCTACAGCCAGGCAATCAAACTAACAGCCTTAACGACTTATGCGATGATTATCATGATCAGCATGTATTCATTGATGCTTGAGAACCGTTCGGCTCAGCACACTCTGATGTGGATGTATGTCATGATGCTGTTTCCTGTGGGTGGTTACTTCTTCTATTTGTTTTCAGGTCAGTTGTATATAAAAGGTTACTTGTATAAGAGTAAGCGTATGCGTGACCGGGAGCAATGGGAGAAACTGATGAGAAAGGAAGAGTCGAGGAACCTTTCTTTTTTAATAGAGAATCAGCAGTGCTTTGCGCAATATGCGAAAAACGCAACTTTGACTCCGATTACAACTGCTTCCCGGGCAAAAGTCCTGAAAGATGGCGAAGAGACTTTTGCGGAAATTAAAAAGAGGCTTCGTAAAGCTGAAAAATTCATTCATATGGAATATTATATCTTCAGATCTGACAGGCTTGGCAGGGAGATTATCGAAATCTTGATTGAAAAAGCGCGGCAGGGAGTCGAGGTGTTGTTTATCTTTGATGCCGCTGGCAGCATGAAGATCGCTGCAGCAGATTTAAAGGCCATGCAGGATGCAGGTATAAAAGCGACTCCATTTTCCCCGTTGAAGTATGGCTTCTTCAACCAGAAATTCAATTTCCGAAATCATAGGAAAATCGTCGTCATCGATGGAGAAATCGGTTTTGTCGGCGGTTTGAATGTCGGTGTCGAATACCTGGGTGAAGATGAAAAGATCGGATTCTGGCGGGACACACATATGATGCTGACTGGAGAAGCTGTCTATACCCTTCACAATGTGTTCCTGCTGGATTGGGAATATATTAGCGGTGAGGATGTATTGGAAGATCATCGTGCAGTGAAAAAAATCCATGAAGATGGTGAGCTCGATGGTGCGATCCAGGTGGTGCCAAGCGGACCAGATACGCAGCAAGGAATCATGAGTGATTTTTACTATACAATGATGTCTTGTGCGACGAAATCAATTTGGATTGCAACTCCTTATTTCGTTCCTGATGAAGCAATCCGGACGGCACTGAGAGTTGCGGCAGCCAAAGGTATAGAGGTAAGGATCATGGTACCGGAAATCAATGATAGTTATCTGACTCAGTATGCAAGCCGCTCATACTTTTCGGAGCTCCTGCGGAATGGGGCTGAAATCTACTCCTATAAAAAGGGGTTCTTGCACCAGAAGGTCATCATTGTTGACGGGAATATTGCTTCGATTGGGACAGCCAATATGGACATGAGGAGTTTCCATCTTAATTTTGAAGTGAATGTCTTCTTGTTTGGCACAAGTTCGATCAGGGACCTTGTGGCTCATTATGAAGAGGATCTTGAAGAGTCGGAGAAAATCAGTCCTGTTCAATATCATAAGCGTGGATATTGGGAGCGAACAAAAGAATCGTTCGCCCGGCTGTTTTCAGGTGCATTGTAAATGGACGGAAATAAGGCCCCATCTTGAGAGATGGGGCCATTTGTTTCAAGTGCTCCTAGTTAAGCAATATACCTTGGGAACAGAATGTTATTTTCTAAATGAACATGCATAAAAGTGTGTGCTTCCAGTGCTTCCAGACGCTTGTAAACTAAACGATATGTTCCGCATGCATCAAGTGGCGGATTGAAGTCAGCAGTGATTTCCCGCAATTCTTTCAGGATTGAGCCAGCATGATCGTGTTCTTTCTCAAGCTCTGTGATCTCTGCGATCATTTCGGAACGCTTTTCCTGGTTGGCGGTATCAAGCTGGAGCAATAGCGGGAATACAGTCGCTTCTTCTTTTGCTGTATGCTCCAGAAGCTCCTTCTTCAACTCATAGAAGAGCTCATAGACTCTCAACAGCTCTACGTGACGATCACCATGGACTTTCGCTACCTTCGTTACATACGGGCTGAGCAGTTTTAACTCTTCTTCAAGCTCGCGGTGATATTTGTTTTTAATATGTTCGATCAATTCCTCAGAATCAGTTTCAGTCCAGACTTCCATGCTTTCTGCATTGCCATTATGCTTACGGTATAACTCCTCTAGCGCGGCCATGATTGCCGGAACATCAAGGTTTTGTTCAGTTGCCGCTTCAGCAAGAGGACGATTTCCACCACAGCAGAAATCCAGCCTATTTTGCTTGAATAAATCACTTGATTGCGGGAATATATTGACAATATCTTTAACTAAAGAATTTTGATCAAAAGGCATTATCATATAAGAAACCTCCAGTAAATTATTTAATACTGTTTACATACTCATCATAAAGGAAATGGATTTACTACTTGGTGATGTGTATCACACTTCACAAAAAATCTACATATTTTCAGTAGATTTTATGAGAGAATACTGTGAGGTTTGTTATGTTTTCATTTTTCCATTACTCTTATAATTAAAAGGGTAAATTTAGAAGGTAAGCCTGCTATAGGAGCTGATCATATGTTAGAAAAAAGAAACCCTATTCCGATTGGGGAAGCAGTTAAGAGAGTGATGGAGCATAAGAAAAAAGGCTCCACTGAATATGTTTCAATCAATGAAAGCTTTGGACGCTATCTATCTGAAGACTTGAAAGCTACCAGCGATGTGCCGCATTTTGACAGGGCGCCATACGATGGCTATGCAATCCGGTCTGTCGATACTCAGGAAGCCTCTCAAAATCATGCTGTTGAATTTGAAGTGGTAGACCATATCGGAGCAGGTATGCTGACGGATAAAGAACTTGGCCCGTTCCACGCGGTCAGAATCATGACAGGAGCCCAGATGCCTGTTGGTGCAGATGCTGTCGTCATGCTGGAATTAGCAAGGGAAGTCGAGCGGGACGGTAAAAAATACATGGAAACGAAGCGGAAGCATAATAAAGGGGACAATGTTTCTTATCGTGGAGAGGATGCCAGGGAAGGCGAAGTGCTTGTTAAAAAAGGTACGTTCATCAATCCTGGTATTCAGGCAATGCTAGCTACTTTTGGATATGCTAAAGTCCCAGTTTCGAAGAAGCCAGTAATCGGACTTTATGCCACAGGAACTGAATTGCTTGATGTAGATGAGCCGCTTGAACCTGGGAAAATCCGTAACAGCAATTCTTATATGATTTCCGCTCAAATCCTTCGGGCAGGAGCTGAAGTGAAATACTTTGGCCAGCTGCCGGATGATTTTGATACATGCTTCGATGCTGTAAGCAACGCGATTAAGGAAGTCGATTTATTCATTACAACTGGCGGGGTATCCGTAGGAGATTACGACTATCTGCCTGAGATTTATGCAAAACTGGGAGCAGAAGTGTTGTTCAACAAAGTTGCGATGAGACCGGGAAGCGTCACTACGGTTGCGCAGCTTGATGGAAAGTTATTGTTTGGTCTATCAGGAAACCCGTCAGCATGCTATGTTGGCTTTGAATTGTTCGCCCGTCCAATCATAAGGACGATGCTGTTCACTGATAAGCCTCATTTGAGGAAGGAGAAAGCGGTTCTTGATGCCAATTTCCCTAAGGCGAATCCTTTTACCAGATTTGTTAGAAGTGCCGCTGGCATTCAGGATGGCAAGTTGGTAGTGACACCTAGCGGCCTGGATAAATCGAATATCATCATGAGCCTGGCTGGTGCTAACTCCCTCATGATCCTTCCTGGAGGTACACGAGGCTTTGAGGAAGGAACAGAGGTGGAGGTTCTGATGCTCGAAGACCATATGGGCAGTGAATGGCCTTGGTAAAACCATTGCTGTTCCAGGTGGCAGGGTATCAAAACAGCGGCAAGACCACGCTGAGCCTAACATTGATCCAGCAAATGACTGCAGCAGGTCTGAAGGTCGCCACCATCAAGCATCATGGTCATGGCGGCAGGCCGGAGGTTGTTGAATCAAAGGATTCAGGTAAGCATGTAATGGCCGGGGCTGCTGTTTCACTTGTCGAAGGTGGAGGCAGGTTGGTCATCCAGGCCGAAAGCGGATCTTGGTCGCTTCCTGAAGAAATAGATTTGCTATCCTTCTTCAACCCCGATGTCATTTTAATAGAAGGCCATAAGCATGAGTCATATCCCAAGGCCGTAATCCTTCGGGATATGAATGATATAGAGCTCTTGGGAAAACTGGAAAATATCCAGGTTGTTTTATGCCGGGACCCGGAATTGGTGAATAAGTTGAAGGATACAGCTGTCCCTGTTCTCAATATGGAGCATGGAGCAGACTGGATTACAACACACCTTTTAAATAAACTTTAGGTGTTTTCCTTTAATTATTTCAGGTTTTAGCAAGAAAAGTTCTTATTTTAGACATATACGGCGACTTTTGTCACTGTCACTTCATACTTACCCAGTTAGAATGTTAATGGGGTTCAGGTTGTGACATATGTGTGAGGTGAGAGCGATGGAAATGCTGCATATCTTCTTATGGATTGTGTATCCATACTCGGTTGTGGCAATTGTGGCAATGGGTCTAGTCTGGCAGTACGATGCATCAAGAGAAGAAGGAACACGTTCGAAAGCAGGAAGGCTTCTGCTAGGCATCGTCAAAATACTTATGGCTGCCAGCACTGCAACCGGCATTGCCATTGTGCTTTCGAGCAGCATAGCTAACGAACCAGTATTGCTGTTAAGATGGCTCATCAGCCTAGCGCAACTGCAGCCGGACATGAGTCTGGTCATGGATGTATCCATTCTCTCGAAGGTGCATTTTATTTTTGTATTCCTATTTCTATTGAGTTTGGCATTCACCAAGGAAATTTACTATTTGCTAAAACCGCACTTATATTTAAAAAAGATCTTTTTAAAGCTTCAATTTGAAAGAAGAGGCTGAAGGTAGAAGGCTGTTTTAGTTTGAGGAACCAAGTTGTATAGAACTTGGCATTATCCGGGTTTGATATAATGGCAACATAAAAAACGCTTAGGGGTACCTAAGCGTTTTTGTCTTATATTAACCCAGGTGTTTCCAGGTATTCAGCGGAAATAGTGAACTTATCATCTTTTAAGACATAAGGATGTGTTTCCATCAGAATTTTTATAAGATGATCTGGCATTTTCGCTCCTTCGTATGCACAAATCAGTGGAAAAGACAGTGAATTTACGGCTTCGTCTACTATTCTCTCAAAGTCTTCAATTATATCAAGTGGGTCTTTCATCGTAGCCCACTCCACATGTGCCCAGGATCGGAAAGGGATAGCATTTTCTATATACGGTTGAACCGTTTTATTAAAGTATTCGAGGATTGCTGGAGGATGATAACTGCCACTGGAGTAATAAAAGTCGAAATTGTTTACGCTATGAACAAATTTCATTTGATCTTCCGTTAATCGCGATTTAAGCTTCTTGTGAATGGAGCGGAAAAGAGGTTCATTTTCAATGAAAATAACATAATCTCCCGCTATCACACCATCTTCAATAAAATCAACAGCCTGTTCAATGTATTTCTCCACTTCATTATAGGAATACAGAACATGTACGCTCCGTTGATCTTTAAACAATTGATTCATTTCTTTTTTCAAATGATCACCCCTTATTTCATGATTCCCTCAAGTTTACTACACTGCCAGGAATAATGATATCCCTGTTCAAGTAAAATCCCTGAATGGCGCTTCGAGCTTTTTTACAAGAGATATGTTTCACTTGAATGGGTTTTTGACATTTCGGTGTCGGTTGGGTTTTTACAGGAGAAAATGTGATGTGTTTCACTTATTCATCCCTTTAACTCCTTTATATTTAAGGTAAGAAACATAAGGGAGTGTTCATCCATGAAGTTATTTATGCCAAAACAGCATGGTGCCTGGGCGATGTTGATCATCCCTTTTTGGCTGGGAGCAGCAGCAAGTGGAATAGTCTGGCAGCATGTCCCGTTTTTTATCGGATGGCTTTTACTATATTTAGGAACATATCCGCTTCTGTTAATGTTCAAGAAAAAGAAAATTCCATTCTATCGTAAATGGGCGCTTATTTATATAACACCAGCGCTTGCGTTCCTGATGGTTCCATTGTTCACAACGCCAAGCATCGTCAGCTTTGGTCTTGCGATGATCCCGTTTTTCGTGATTAATGCGTACTTCTCTGCAAAAAATAAAGACCGTGCCCTCCTGAATGACTTAAGTGCTATTGTTGTCTTTTCTATTGCCGGACTGGCCAGCAGCTATCTGCCAAACGGGGAAATCAATGAAAATTCACTACTGGTCTTTGCATCCAGCATTCTATTTTTCACCGGAAGTACATTCTACGTAAAAACAATGATTCGCGAAAAGAAGAACAGCCAATTCAAATGGATTTCCTGGACATATCATCTTTTGGTTCCTGTTCTATGGCTTGCAGCCGGTGAGTTCATAGTCGCTGTGGCCGCAGTGCCAAGCTTAATCAGAGCTGTAGTATTTTATGGAAAACCGCTTTCTGTCATGAAGGTAGGGATATACGAAATCGTCAACGCCGTCCTGTTCTTTATCATCATGCTTTTTGCGATTTTATAAAAACTCCAATGCAATATAGATAAAAAAAGCCGCCAGTTCACAGTCTGGCGGTTTTCTTTATTCAATATTGCATACCTCAACCGGACAGTTCTCACAATCTATCTCTCTCTTGAGCACATTGAGGGAATGGACGGTTATGAATCCTTTATCAATGGAAATGATGTTACTTTTCCTCAGTTCGCTCAATAATCTGTTCACGACTTCGCGTGATGTACCACAGAAGTTTGCTAGTTCCTGATTCGTCAGCGATACATCGATTTTTAAGCCATCTTCGGTTTTGACTCCGTAGCTGTTCACCATTCGGATTAGCGTTGAGTATAAAGCACCTTTCTTCCCATGAAGAACAAGATCCCTGAACCTTGTTTGCGATTTGCGATGCTGCAGGGATAGCCACTTTACGAGTTCCAGTGCGAGCCCGCTATCCTTTTCAATTTCTATCTCTAACTTTTCCTTTGGAATCACTGCCACTGTCCCGCTTTCGGAGGCACGGGCATTCAGTATATGCTGAGATGCCGAGCTGAACAAAGCCAACTCGCCAACTAATTCTCCAGCTGAACACATCCTGATAGTCAACTCGCGGCCATCTGGAACCATTTTGCTAATCTGAAATTTACCGCTTTGGATAATGTATAACTCTTCTGCGATATTGCCTTCTTCAAAAAGGAAGCGGCCTTTGTCAATACTCTTGATTCTGTGAACCTTTTCAAAAAGCTTATTCAAGTTTGGTGACAACGTTGTTGCAGTCAACATATGAATTCCACCTTATTAAGAGGAGTTTTTATACTCCCTTCCGTATCTGATATTAATATAATTATATTGTAAATCATACAAAGCCAGCAATAAAATTGTGAATTGTTCACATAATTGTTAATAAATCTATTGCGTTTTGATTCTTTTGTTCTTATAATAAAAAGAAATTTATTTATAATTATAAATTTTTATGGTTATTTATACATAAAGTTGAAAAGGAGGTTTCAAGTGAAGGCAGCGATCATCGGTACTACAGGGTATGGTGGCGGAGAGTTGATCCGTATCCTTGCAAATCATCCATTTATGAAAATCCATTCAATCCACACGACAAGGGATGAAAAACCTGTTTCAGAAGAATATCCCCATTTAACCGGAATATTTGATAAGGTCCTCACCAAGATTGAAACTGACAAAATCGCCGAGGAAGCAGACATTGTCTTCTTGGCAACTCCTTCAAAAGTTTCCGGAAAGCTTGCACAATCATTTTTCAATAAGGACATTAAAGTTATTGATCTATCAGGTGACCTGAGATTGAAAGACGCAGCAGCCTATGAAGCCTGGTATAAGCATGAATCAGTTCCTGCTTCTATTCTGAATGAAGCAGTATACGGGCTTAGCGAATGGAATAGGGAGCAAATCAGGAATGCCAACCTGCTGGCGAACCCTGGCTGCTATCCGACTGCAGCTCTCCTCGGGCTGGCTCCTGTGCTTTCAGAAAAACTGATTGATTCAAACAGTATCATTATCGACGCAAAATCTGGTGTTTCCGGTGCTGGCAGGTCTCCGTCAATTGGAACATTATATGCGGAGTTGAATGAAAATTTCAAAATTTATAAAGTGAACGAACATCAGCATATCCCTGAAATCGAGCAGCAGCTTAGCCTATGGAATGATGCCGAGGTAACCGTTACCTTCAGCACTCACTTAATGCCGATCACGAGGGGAATTATGACCACAATATATGTCCAGTTAAAAGAAGAATCGGATACTTCTAGATTGCTGGATTTATATGAAGAAACTTATGATGGCCACCCTTTTATAAGAGTTAGGAAGAATGGGGTGTTCCCTTCCGTAAAAGAGGTCAAGGGATCGAACTACTGTGATATTGGGTTGCATGCAGACAGCAGGACTGGGAGGCTGACGATTGTCTCAGTGATCGATAATCTCATGAAAGGTGCTGCAGGGCAGGCGGTCCAAAATGCCAATATCATGTTTGGATTTGAGGAAAGTGCAGGACTGGAAATGATTCCACTGTATCCATAAAGGAGGATAATATGTACCAGGCAATGACCGATAAGAAAAAAATTAGAATCATCCATAATGGAGGCATTTTAACGCCAGTAGGGTTCCAGTGCGGTGGAGTACATGCAGGGCTGCGCTATGCCAAGCACGATTTGGGTATGATTGTAAGCGAGAAGCCGGCGAGTTGTGCCGCTGTCTACACGACGAGTCATTTCCAGGCGGCTCCATTGGTGGTTACACAGGAAAGCATAGCAAAGGAACAGGTACTCCAGGCAATCATTGTCAACAGTGCATGTGCGAATGCTTGTACCGGAGAACAAGGGTATCAGGATGCATTGAAAATGCGTTCTCTGGCAGCAGAAAAATTCGGGATTCCTGAACATCATGTCGCTGTAGCATCAACTGGTGTCATCGGTGAATTCATGCAAATGGATAAAATTCAGAGTGGTATCGGGAAGCTGTCAGTTGGAAAAGCAACTGAGGATGCAAGGGATTTCCAAACAGCGATTCTGACAACGGATACGGTAATGAAAAGCTGCTGTTACTCTGCTGAAATTGATGGGGTAACAATTAGTATAGGGGGAGCAGCGAAAGGATCAGGGATGATTCACCCTAATATGGCTACAATGCTTGGTTTCTTGACAACAGATGCAAAAATCTCAAGTGAACATCTTACTGCCGCGCTAAAAGAGGTAACGAACACAACCTTCAATCAAATCACAGTTGATGGAGATACATCTACGAACGATATGGTGCTTGTGATGGCAAATGGTACTGCGGGGAATCAACCGTTGGATCCAACCCATCAAGACTGGGCAGTTTTTGTAGAACTGTTAAAAGAAAGTTGTGCTAGTCTTGCGAAACAGATTGCAAAGGATGGTGAAGGGGCAACTAAGCTGATAGAAATCTCGGTATCTGGTGCAATGTCTGATGAAGAAGCGCGCAAGATAGGAAAACAGATTGCAGGCTCCAACCTCGTCAAGACAGCAGTTTACGGCGCAGATGCGAACTGGGGACGGATTATTGGGGCAATTGGCCAGAGTGGAGCATCCGTAAATCCCAAAAATGTTGATATTTCCCTTGGAGAAATTACTATGCTTAAAAATAGTACACCGATTGCATTTGATGAAGATCATGCGAGGGAATATCTGATGAATGAAAAGGTCGAAATATTCGTCGACCTCCATCTGGGAGAAGGGAAAGGAATGGCCTGGGGCTGCGATCTTTCCTATGATTATGTGAAAATAAATGCAAGCTATCGGACGTAAAGGAGCGGATTCATTGGAAACGGTGGTCATTAAATGTGGTGGAAGTGTTCTTAAGGACCTTAATGACAATTTCTTTAATAGTCTTAAAGAATTGATCGAGGACGGACTTTACCCTGTCATCGTTCACGGTGGAGGGCCAGCGATCAATTCGATGCTTGAGTTACTTGAAATCGAGACAAAATTCAAAGAGGGTCTACGTGTGACATGTGAAAAGACCATTGAAATCGTTGAAATGGTACTGTCTGGACAGACGAACCGGCAGCTTTGCAGCATGCTGTCGATGCATGATTTCCATGCTCTCGGCATCAATGGCAGTGATGGCCGATGCCTTCAAGCAGAGTTTATTGATAAGCAGGGTTTAGGATTCGTCGGAACCATTACCCATGTGAATACAAACTTGATTATGATGGCGATTAATAATGGCTATATCCCCGTGATTACTCCAATCGGAATCACTCAGGATGGCAGCAAGCTTAATATAAATGGTGATTATGCAGCAGCCTCGATTGCGAAAGCATTAAAGGCTGAACGCTGTGCATTTGTAACCAATGTGGACGGCATCCTGATAAAGGGAGAGCTGGTCGGCGAAATGTCGGAAAGTCAAATTGAAAGCTATATATCAGATGGGAGCATCTATGGAGGAATGGTTCCGAAGGTTATGTCTGCATTGTCAGCTACAAAGGCGGGAGTCGACACTGTCATGATTATTTCTGGCAAAAAGCAATTCTATAAAAATAACTGCTGGCACGGAACAGCGATTGCCACAAAAGAAGAGGTGTATGAATGAGCCATTTATTCCCGACCTATCAACGATGGGAAATAGAGCCTGACAAAGCAGAAGGGACGATTATCTATGGAAAGGACGGTCAACGATACCTTGATTTTACTTCTGGTATTGGTGTCTGCAATTTGGGTCATCGCCCTGAGGCAGTTGAACTTGCTGTCAAGAAACAGCTGGAATTGTTCTGGCATGTATCCAATCTGTTTCCGCAAAGCATCCAGGAAGCAGCAGCGAAAAAGCTCGCAGAAGAAACTGGCCTAGATTGTGTATTTTTTGCCAATAGCGGTGCTGAAGCAAACGAAGCAGCTATTAAACTGGCAAGGAAAGCTACGGGCAGGGGGAAAATCATCACTTTCATGCAATCCTTTCACGGCAGGACCTTTGCAGGGATGGCTGCGACCGGCCAGGAAAAAATCAAGCAAGGGTTCGGAAGAATGCTTGAAACATTTATCCATCTGCCATTCAATGATCTGGAGTCACTAAAAGCTGAAATTGATAAGGATACAGCTGCGGTGATGCTTGAAATTATCCAGGGTGAAGGCGGCATCCATGTCGTTACCAACGAATTTATAAAAGAAGCAGCAAGTTTATGTGCTGAAAACGGAGTCCTGCTTATAATCGATGAAATTCAAACCGGGGTCGGCCGGACAGGGAAGCCATTTGCCTTTCAGCATTTTGGGATTGAACCCGATATCATCACCGTTGCCAAAGGTCTTGGCAATGGGTTTCCGATAGGAGCGGCAATTGGCAAAGCTGAATTAGCAGAGTTTTTTGGCCCAGGAAGCCACGGATCGACATTTGGCGGGAATCCAATCAGCACATCGGCAGCATTGGCCGTTATGGAAGCCATTTTTAACGCTGGATTCCTGGAAGAAGCATCTGCCAAGGGTGAACTATTATTTGACTTGCTTCACAAGAGCGTTGGTGGTTTGGATATTGTGAAAGAAATCCGTGGACTCGGATTGATGGCCGGAATTGAACTGAATGTTGAAGCCCAGCCAATTCTTGCTGAATTGAGGAAATCTGGATTGATTGCACTGTCTGCAGGAGAAAAGGTAGTCCGTCTGCTTCCGCCGCTGAATGTAACAAGGGAAGAGGTAGAAGAGGCTGTGTCATTGATGAAATCTACTCTAAGTAACTATAAGGTAACAGTATAAATTTTTTTAGCAGGAAATGTATAAAAATAAAATTAATTAAATAAATATACGTTTGGAGATGTGTCTGATGAAAGGATATCTGCATCTGGCTGACGGCAAGACATTTCAAGGGCACTTGCATGGGTCGTTAACTGAAGAGGGAATTACTGGTGAAATCGTATTTTTTACAGGGATGACCGGTTATCAAGAAGTTCTCACTGATCCTTCCTATAAAAATCAAATCATTGTATTCACCTACCCTCTGATCGGCAATTATGGCATCAATGAGCATGACTTTGAAAGCAAAAAGCCCCATGTTGCAGCAGTAATTGTCTTTGAAGCTGCAAAAACAGCTTATCACTATGAAGCGCAGCATAGCTTCACTGAATATTTGGAGAAATGGGATATTCCCATGCTGGAGCATATAGATACGCGGGAGCTCGTAAAATCCATCCGCCAGAACGGGACGATGCCTGCCAAATTATCAAGTGAACGCGTTTGTGAATCCACCTGTGACAGTATGAATGGTCTTAAAGTGCAGGAGGTATCATCGAAGGCACCAGAAACGATTGGTTCTGGTGACACCCACATCGTATTAATTGATTATGGCTTTAAGAAATCCATCGCTGACCATCTGGTAAAACAAAATTGCCTCGTGACAATTGTTCCGTACAATTATACCTTTGAGCAAATTGCAGCCTTGAAGCCTGATGGTGTGCTTTTATCAAATGGACCAGGCGATCCGAAGGAATTATTCGGGCAGTTGCAAGAGATCAGGAAAGTAATCGAGCACTTTCCTGTATTGGGGATTTGTCTAGGGCATCAGCTGGCAGCGCTCGCACTTGGAGGCGATACTAAAAAAATGCTCTTTGGCCATCGAGGAGCAAACCAGCCTGTTTACGATATGAAAAGCAACCGGGTATTCATGTCCTCTCAAAATCACAGCTATGCAGTGGATCAAAATAGCATCGGGAGCACAGGATTGAAGATCCGTTTCTTCAATAAAAATGATCAGTCAATCGAAGGCCTCTACCATGAGCAATGGCCGCTGATGACAGTCCAGTTCCATCCGGAAGCAAGTCCGGGGCCTGAAGACAGTGTATTCATATTTGGAGAATTCATCAATACAGTCAAATACAGAAAGCGGAGAGAAGTCAGTTATGCCTAAAGATAATCATATAAAGTCAATACTGGTAATCGGTTCAGGCCCGATCATCATCGGTCAGGCTGCTGAATTTGATTATGCAGGTACACAGGCCTGCATCGCCTTGAAAGAGGAAGGCTATCGGGTAATCCTTGTAAACAATAACCCAGCAACTGTCATGACGGATCATGTATTTGCAGATGCAGTCTACTTTGAACCAATGACTGTGGAAGGCGTGGAAAAAGTGATTCAGGCAGAAAAACCGGATGGGATTTTGGGGACTCTCGGCGGTCAGGCAGGCTTGAATCTGGTGTTTAAGCTCAGTGAAGAAGGAATTCTAAAAAAGTATAATGTGAGAGTGCTTGGCACCTCGGTTGCAAGCATCAAGCAAGGTGAGGATAGGGAAGCCTTCCGCAGTCTAATGCATCAGTTGAATGAACCGGTGCCGGAAAGTGAAATCGTGCAATATGTCGCAGAGGCGGTTGCGTTTGCTGAGAAGATTGGTTTTCCGCTGATTATAAGACCTGCTTACACTCTTGGAGGAACAGGCGGCGGCATTGCCGGGACAATGGAAGAATTGGTCTCCCTTGTAACAGGTGGGCTGAGTGAGAGCCCGATTCATCAATGTTTGGTCGAAAGAAGCATTGCCGGCTATAAAGAAATTGAATATGAAATGATGCGTGATACAGCGGGCACTTGTATCTCAATTTGTAATATGGAAAATATCGACCCGGTCGGCATCCATACAGGGGACTCGATCGTAGTGGCTCCCTCACAGACGCTTACTGACAGGGAATACCAGATGCTCAGGACATCCGCTGTTAAAATCATTTCAGCTCTTGGAATTGTTGGAGGCTGCAACATCCAGTTTGCACTCGACCCTAAAAGCAAAAATTACTATCTAATTGAAGTGAACCCGCGGGTCAGCCGGTCATCAGCGCTTGCTTCCAAAGCGACTGGATACCCGATCGCGCGTATGGCGGCAAAATTGGCAGTTGGATACAACCTTGCCGAAATCATCAACCCTGTTACAGGCAATACCTTTGCCAGCTATGAGCCATCGCTCGACTATGTAGTGGTGAAAATACCGAAATGGCCGTTTGAGCAATTCCCGCACATTGATAGGTCTTTAGGGACACAAATGAAGGCAACCGGAGAAGCGATGGCAATCGATCGAAGCTTTGAACGAGCGTTTATCAAAGCCGTCCGTTCACTGAACATAAAAATGCTTGATTTAAAGCTGCCGACAATTGAAGGCCTTACCGTCGATGAGCTATACGATTTAACAGGAAAGCAGACAGACCAGCGGGTTTTTGCATTGCTCGAACTGATGCGTCGGGGTGAGCCAATCCAGCTTATCAATGAAAAAACAAAAATAGATTTGTTTTTCCTAAACAGATTTAAATCATTGACAGAAATAGAGAATCAAATTGCAAAGCTTGAAATCGAAAGAATATCAGCTGCTGAGTTAAGGTCCCTGAAAGAGAAAGGCTTCAGTGATGCCTATTTGGCAAAGGAATGGAAGGTTAGTGAAAAGCAGGTAAGAGAGCTTCGTAAAAAGCACGGTATTGCACCTGTTTATAAGATGGTTGATACATGTGCGGCAGAATTTGAGTCAGCTTCGAATTATTTTTACTCAAGCTATATTGGTGAGAATGAAGCAAAAGTCGAAAACAGTAAACGAAAGGTACTCGTCATTGGCAGTGGTCCAATTAGTATTGGTCAGGGAATCGAGTTCGATTATTGTTCGGTTCATGGTGTTTTTGCCCTTAAAGAAGAGGGTGTTGAAACTATCATGATCAACAATAATCCCGAGACAGTCAGCACAGATTTTACGATATCAGATCGATTGTATTTCGAACCTTTAACAGAAGAAGACATCCTGAATGTGATTGAAATGGAGGGGATAGAGGAAGTCATTGTCCAGCTGGGAGGGCAGACTGCCTTGAATCTTGCCAAAGGTTTAGAAGAAGCTGGAATCAAGCTGCTGGGAACGAGTTCGGCAACCATTGATTTATTTGAAGACCGGGATCAATTTTATCAGTTGCTCGACAAGCTGAAGATTCCCCGCGTACAGGGTGAAACAGCCGGGGATGAGAGTGAACTGCTGGCTGCTGTTGAGAGGTTGGGATACCCCGTATTAATCAGGCCTTCCTACGTGATTGGCGGCTTGAATATGGTGATAATCCGAAACACTGAGGAACTTAAAACTGCTCTGGCAACAGCTAATATTTCATATCCCATACTGGTGGATCAATACCTTGAAGCAGCAGAGGCGGAACTTGACCTTGCATCCGATGGAAAGCATATCCTGATTCCCGCCATCATTGAGCACATAGAAAAGACAGGAGTCCATTCAGGGGACAGCTTTTGCATCATCCCGGCGCGTAGTTTCACAAACGAAACAAAGCAAAAGATGGCTGATTATGCAAAACGGCTTGTGAATGAATTGAAGTATAAGGGATTAATGAACATCCAATTCATTGTGAAGGGACATGAAGTGTTTTTACTTGAAGTTAATCCACGCTCAAGCAGAACAATGCCGATCGTCAGCAAGGTAGCAGGCGTTGAACTAGTCAAGAAAGCGACAAAAATATTGCTTGGGAAATATAATTTGTCGAAAGATGAAGTTTTGCTAGACTCCGATGCTCCATACGCAGTCGTAAAACACCCAGTTTTTTCGAATTTTGCATTGAAAGGACTGGACGCCAAGACCGGTCCGCAAATGATTTCAACTGGAGAAGGAATCAGCATTGCTTCGACACTTGAAGAGGCATTGACCAAGAGCTTCCATTCAATCAACGGGAAAGCTGTCCATGGAGCAATCGCCTTTGCAGATGAAAAAGAGCTCTTGGAAGCAGGGAAGCAGGCTGGTGACTATCATTTCATTCATATTGATGAAGTAAAGGATCCTCATAAGGTGGCAGCCTTGTATTGTCCGGGTGAATCAGAAAAAGATCTCTCTTTGAGAGAGTGGGCTGTCAAGAACCGGAAAATTGTATTGACCCAAAAGGAGACTTTATCTGCACTCTTAAAAAGTGCGACAGCAAAGAGTTGGGATGTAAGCTCCCTGGACAAATGGCTGGCAGAAACTAGAGAGGAAGTGGTGGCAGAATGACAGCATTACAGCAGCTTCAAATTGATCTAAAAGGAAAGGACCTATTAACCCTGGCTGATTTGGAACCACAGGAAATCCTTACTTTATTAGATAAGGCAATAACTTTAAAAGAAAAGACATTAAATAAACAATTTGACCAGCCACTCAAAGGCAAAATACTCGGAATGATTTTTGATAAATCCTCAACGCGTACGAGAGTATCATTTGAGGTAGGAATGATTCAGCTGGGCGGAAGTGCCCTTTACTTAAATGGCAGCGACCTTCAGCTCGGCCGCGGCGAGACTGTTTCGGATACAGCCCAGGTCCTTTCGCAATATCTTGACGGAATCATGATCAGAACATTCTCGCACAAGTCAGTTGAAGACCTTGCCGCCAATGCTGAAATTCCAGTCATCAACGGATTGACGGATTTGTACCATCCATGCCAGGCACTTGCAGACCTTTTGACAGTCTATGAAAAAAAGGGGAAGCTGAAAGGCCTCAAGCTTGCTTACATCGGTGATGGAAACAATGTCGCTCATTCCCTAATGATTGCCTGCACAAAAGTCGGAATGGATGTAAGTATTGCTTCCCCACAGGGATACTTCCCGAATGAGGAGGTAACAGCTCAATGTAAAGAATTTGCTAGGCAGAGTGGTGCAAATTTGGTCATTACAGATTCACCAGAAGAAGCCGTTGATGCGGCAGATATCATCTATACGGATGTGTGGACCAGCATGGGACAGGAAAACGAAAATGAGCAGAGACTCAAAGACTTTTCACAGTTCCAGGTAAATGGAAAATTACTTGAATTAGCTAATGAAGACTATTTGTTCATGCACTGTCTCCCCGCACACCGCGGTGAAGAAGTAACGGCAGAAGTGATTGACGGTGCGCACTCCGTCGTATTCGAACAAGCAGGAAACCGCCTCCATGCCCAGAAGGCATTACTTGTGGAGATATTGAAGGATTAAAATCAAAGTGAGAAAACGAAAACCGGCTACCAAAATCCAGGTAGCCGGTTTTGTATTAAGAAAAGATGAGGACAAGTGGCCCTACAATGAAGCAGTAAATCGCAAAGTACTTCAAGTTTCCACGAGCCATGATATTCATGAACCATTTTAAAGAGAAGTAAGAGGCAATCAGAGAAGCGATGAATGCGAAAACATATGGTACTGCCAGTTCATCAAGGTATGGATCTGTTAAAATGTCTGAAAATCCAAGGATCATGCCTCCGACGCTGACTGGTATATATAAAAGGAAGGAATAACGCAATGCGGTTTCCTGTTTCATACCAAGTGCCATCGCCGCGACAATCGTTGCTCCAGAACGGCTAATTCCAGGGATAAGAGCTACTGCTTGGGCTAAACCGACAATAATGGCATCCTTTAAGCTTAAGTCTCCATCATTTTTCCGGCCCCTCAGGTTACGGATTAACCACAATGCCAAACCTGTAACTAACAGCGTAAAACCTACAGTCTTAATCGAAGCTAAGTTATCCTCAATAAAATCCCCAAACAGGACCCCGATTACACCAGCAGGAATCGTTCCAACAATTAAATAAACGATGAACATAAAATCAGATTTCGCTTCTGGGTCTTTGTTCTTAAGATATGCAAGTCCATTGACAATTAATCGCATGATATCTTTACGATAAATCAATAGAACAGCGAATAAGGAAGCAGTATTTACTAAAAGTGCAAAGCTCATTCCTCTAATTTCAAGCCCGAAAAAGTGCTCTGCGATTTCAAGGTGTCCGCTTGATGAAACAGGGATCGGTTCAGTTATTCCCTGGAACAGACCAAGAAATATGTATTTAAGCAAGTCATAAAAGTTTTCCATGTCGTTTTGAATCCTCCGTTTTAAATAAGATAACAAATATATTATATCCGCTTTGTGAGTTGTCCAGCTCCAGCGCCTAGCCCCTCGAGTCGCTTCGGTCCTGCCAATGAAGTCAAAGAGCGACTTCACTGTCAGGCCCTCCACCGCTTGTCGGGGCTGAACAAGGCGCTTCCGCTTTTCTTTTCTCATACACACTAATGTACCGTATAACCCTTTTTTTTGGAAGGATAAAATATGCATAAATACTTTATTTGAATCAGTAAATAATATAATTGCCGGAATACTTTAATGAAGGAGGAAGGCAAATGGGTCAAAGTCATCAGTTTCGTGCCGGACAAAAGGCACCGAATAATGGTATTTACATTGAAATTGGCGAAACAGGCAGTAATGTCAACAATCCACAGAAAATCAAGCTTAAAGCTGGGGACCGTTTTCCGGAAAACTCCAACCATAACCGCCACTGGACTTACATGCCTAAGTTCAAATAGCCTGTAACTCAATCTACAGGATGAGAGCTAATCAAGGGTGAAATTTATTCTGTATTTTCTAAAGCCATCCAATGCGGATGGCTTTACTAATTGGGAATTTTTATTATAATATAATTAAAGGTCAAAAAAGGTCAAAGGAGTGGTTGGGCGTGGATTTGAATAAAATGACTGAAAGCTTGCAAAATGCCTTTGTATCAGCCCAGACCCTGGCTGTTCAACATAATCACCAGGAAGTAGATGATGCACATCTGCTGCTTGCACTGCTTGAGCAAGACGCCAATCTGGCGGCAACGCTGCTTACTGCTATCGGACTTAACCTGAATCATTATAAAGAAGAATTGGACCATATCCTGTCAAAGAAACCGCAAGTTTCTGGCAGCGGGGCAGAACAGGGTAAATTATATATTACTGCAACTCTGCAGAAGGTTTTGGCACAGGCAGAAAAGGAAATGAAACAGTTTGAGGATGACTATTTGTCTGTGGAACATGTTTTGTTATCTTTACTTGATATACCGAGCTCAGAAGCTGGTACAGCTTTAAAGAAACTAAATGTCAGCAGAGAAAAATTATTAGCGAGAATCAATGAGGTTAGGGGGAACCAGAGAGTGACTTCACAAAACCCAGAAGCAACTTATGAGGTGTTAAAAAAATACGGCCGTGACCTTGTGGAGGAAGTCCGGGCAGGAAAGGTCGACCCGGTGATTGGCAGGGACAGTGAAATTCGCAATGTCATCCGCATCCTATCAAGGAAGACAAAAAACAATCCTGTGTTGATCGGGGAGCCAGGTGTCGGTAAGACAGCGATTGTAGAAGGACTGGCACAAAGGATTGTCCGCAGGGATGTTCCGGAAGGCTTGAAGGATAAAACAGTTTTTGCACTGGACATGAGTGCGCTGATAGCTGGCGCCAAGTTCCGTGGCGAATTTGAGGAAAGACTGAAAGCAGTATTAAATGAAGTGAAAAAAAGTGAAGGGAAAATCCTCTTGTTCATCGATGAGCTCCATACCATTGTTGGCGCAGGTAAAACCGAAGGGGCAATGGATGCCGGCAATATGCTGAAACCGATGCTTGCTCGTGGAGAACTGCATTGCATCGGGGCTACGACACTTGATGAGCATCGCAAATATATTGAAAAGGACCCTGCGCTTGAACGGAGATTCCAGCAAGTACTGGTGCAGGAGCCTGATGTTGAGGATACCGTGTCTATTTTACGAGGATTGAAGGAAAGGTTTGAAATCCACCATGGAGTAAATATCCATGACCGTGCGCTTGTTGCAGCAGCCACATTATCTGACAGGTATATCACGGATCGATTTTTGCCGGACAAGGCGATAGACCTTGTGGATGAAGCATGTGCCATGATCCGTACGGAAATTGATTCGATGCCTGCAGAGCTCGATGAAGTAACCAGAAGGGTGATGCAACTGGAAATTGAAGAAGCTGCGTTGACAAAGGAAAAAGATGATGCCAGCCGGGAACGATTAGAGGTTCTTCGTAAGGAACTAGCCAACTTGATGGAAAAAGCGAATGCAATGAAATCCAGATGGCAGAAGGAAAAAGAAGGCATCCAAAAGGTTCAGGAACAGCGGGAGCTGCTGGAGAAACTTCGTCGGGAGCTGGAAAAAGCAGAGAATGACTATGATTTGAATAAGGCAGCAGAACTTAGGCATGGCCGAATTCCGGCACTTGAAAAAAATCTGAAGGCACTGGAATTGGAAGTCAGCGAGAATGAAGGAGAAAGATTGCTTCGGGAAGAGGTCACCGAAGAAGAAATTGCCGGAATCGTTTCACGGTGGACAGGTATTCCTGTAATGAAGCTCGTAGAAGGCGAACGTGAAAAGCTTCTTAAACTTGAGAGTATCCTCCATGAACGTGTTGTCGGACAAGATGAAGCGGTATCGCTAGTGTCCGATGCGGTTCTCAGGGCAAGAGCCGGCATCAAGGATCCGAACAGACCAATCGGTTCGTTTATCTTCCTCGGGCCGACTGGTGTGGGTAAAACCGAACTGGCCAAAACGCTTGCTCAGTCATTGTTCGATAGTGAAGAGCATATCATCCGAATCGATATGTCTGAGTATATGGAAAAACATGCCGTTTCAAGACTCATTGGAGCACCTCCGGGATATGTAGGGTATGAAGAAGGTGGCCAGCTGACAGAGGCGGTCAGAAGGAACCCGTATTCCGTCATACTCCTCGATGAAGTGGAGAAAGCACATCCAGAAGTTTTTAATATCCTTCTGCAAATGCTCGATGATGGACGGGTGACCGATTCTCAGGGAAGAGTGGTCGACTTTAAGAATACCGTGATCATCATGACGTCCAATATTGGTTCGCATCATTTGCTTGATCGGCAGGAAGGGGATGAAGAAATCTCTTCTGGAACGAGGGATCTTGTGATGGCCCAATTGCGCAGCCATTTCCGTCCGGAATTCCTGAACCGTGTAGATGAAATCATTTTATTCAAGCCTTTAGCATTGAAGGAAATCAAAATGATTGTCGGTAAGTTAGTGAAGATTTTGCAAGGAAGGCTCGCTGACCAGCAGATCCAGCTGACAATCACGGATGAAGCAAAGGAATTTTTAGCTGAACATGGATTTGATCCGGTTTACGGTGCAAGACCACTGAAGCGATTTATCCAGAGAAGTGTCGAAACTAAGCTTGCCAGAGAAATCATTGCAGGCAGGATCAAAGAGAAGAGCCAGGTGGAAATTGGCGTCAACGAGGGAGGTATCTCATTAAGTGTTATGTAAGGAATATCTATTTTAATGAAGTTGATTTCATAGTGTTTGGAATAGAAACGGAAAAACTTCGCTTAAGTTTGCAACGATCTTTATTTTCTTAAAAATAAAGGTCGTTTTTCCGTCTATTTCATCCAAATCGTTGGATTTTGTCTTATTTTAAGCAGTTAACCGGAATATCTCCGCTAATGAATTCACAACCTTCAAGAAAATCCACAAAGGATGCCCTAACTGAGTCAATGAAAAAAGTCATCCAAAGCGGATGACTTTTTTATGTACATTAATGTTGGTGGTTTTCTTCACCATTTGGAAGAACAGCAGGAAACACAAGGAGAATGATTGTTGACACAACTGCCAGGATCGCACTTTGAGCTAAGTCCAGTCCAACGCCGATCATCGCGCCGGCTACGTAATTTAGCATAAGAACCAGGAGGAATGTCCAGAGTAATGTCCAGAAATATTTCACGATTTTCACCTCTTACATTATTAAATCTTTTCTCATCTTACCACAAGCCATCTAAATTATAAATGAATTTCACATAAATTAAAAAGCGTTTTCACAGAACACTTTCTTTTTCTAAAACCTGGTAATATTATATTTGAAGATATGTTGCAGATTGTAGTAAAGAGGAGGGATTAATCCAGAAATTTGGGCAAATCCCCTTTCATTTCCTGTTAAATAACATACAGTAATATGAATAATCTTTAGGGAAAGGGGATGGTAAGATGGAGAGCCGGAACTTTAAACTGGATACCGAATGGAATGTTATCCATTATCCTGAAAGGCCAAATGGTTTCGGTATCCTGACGATTGGTGACGAAAGGCACTTTGTGAACGACAGCAGCAGCTTCTGGACACAGAATGAAGGTAAACGTTCATTACTGAACATATGGAAAAAAGAAGGGTATACCGTCTTCTATTCAAATTTATATGGAAGGCATTGGGGAAGTGAGAAGGCTGTCGATTTAACGATGAGACTGTGCAGCCATATCGTCCGAAATGAAATTTTGAATACCTCTTTCCATGTCGTTGCAGAAGGAATGGGCGCACTTGTAGCCTTGAAACTTTTAGCACATAGTGATTTTAAAATCAGAAGCTTGATCTTAATCAACCCAATCCTCTCTTTAAGTAAGCATCTGGAGCAAGAAAAGGAGAATAAGTTTTTTTATAAAAAGCTTGTCGCTGAACTTGAAGCGGCTTATGAAACAGATATTAGCAAACTACTTGAGAGCCTGGACGAAATCTCTTCCAGTCCTGCCTTCAAGAAAGAAACACCGGTCAAAATCATCCATGTATTATCAGGAAACAGAGCCTACAAGCAGTCAAGCATCCTTAATGAACTTTCTGCTGAATGGGAGAAAGATGGCCTTCCGGTAACCGTAAGCTATGTACTTCCAGAAAAAAAGCTCCAAGTAGGAAGCCAAATCGTACATTTTTTTACAAAATATGAGCAAGTCCTATAACTCCCTGCAAATATTTTCACTTTTAGATTCATAGGATACAAGAGAGTATTTTCAGGGAGGCATATAAAATGGAAAGGGCAACGATTCTCGGAATATATGATTTTATAGGTTATAGCTTGTGCCGGTATTTGCTTGATGAAGGTGTTGAGATAAATGGAGTCGATACGGAAGGAAATAGAAAGGATTCTTTTACTGAGGAAAAACGCTTGGAAATCGGCAGGAATTCCAATTTCCTTGAAATTAGTCTGGAAGATTGGGATGCAGAGCAAGCAGAAGGCATTTTGTTTGTGACTTTGTTTGAATCCTTGCAAGGGCGACATAATACGTATGGTATTTATGAAGTACTTCTTAGTGAATTAGAAAATCGGAAGTTGAAAAAGCTGCCGACCGTCGTCATATTGCCGGCATATTTTGCTCAGGAAAAAGCAGAATTGAGGGAGGCAAGAGTGAACTCTTTGATTTACAGCCGTGATTCCAATCTTCTCGCACTCTATTTGCCGACCATTTATGGTCCTTGGCAGCCGGAAGAATGCTTTTTCCAGCAAGTAATGTCTCGGTCCTTATATGAAAATAAGAAGATTCCTGATATTGGGCCAAGGGAATGGACGCATGATTGCCTGTATATAGATGATGCTGTAAAAATGATAAAGGAGCTGGCTGAGTCAGGACTTCAAGGACAGTATATACTATCTAGCGGAGAACAGGATCGATGGTTTAAGTGTGCAGAAGAGCTGCTGGGCAGTGGTGCTGGATTGCTTAGAAATAAGGCTGCAGCACCTGCAATCAAAAATTCCATCAAGGTCAGCACCGTAGGAGAAAATGAGCAAATCAGCAAGGGGTTAAGCAGGCAAAAGGAGCAATTTAACCGGATACAGGACAGCAAGGACTAGGGAATTTCAATAAATGACTTTTCAAAGTAATACTCCAAAGAGTAAAATGGTAAAAGATTCTTTTAATCGGTTCCATTTTAATGTAGCGGGCACTGAAAATGAAAGAGTTTTGCACAGTGGCGCATAAAGGAGATGCATCGGATGCTGAAACGTTTCGGGCTAATATTGTTAAGCCTTCTTTTGCTTGGGGGATGCGGACAACCTCTTTCCACGGGCAAGGTGGAGAAAGTAGGCCTCTTGGTGCCTGAAACTATAAATGATCAGGTGTGGGGGACGAAAGGGTATAGGGGACTTCTGCAAATCCAATCGAGCCTGGGGGTTGATGTCTTTTTCAAAGAAGGGATGAATTCTCAGGAAGCCGTTGAGGATGCAGTGGGGGAGTTCGATCGGCAGGGAGTTAACCTTATATATGGGCATGGAAATGAATACGCTGCCTATTTCAATAAGATTTCAAGTAAATATCCTGACATTCATTTCATTAGTTTTAACGGAGATGCCAGGGGAAAAAATACAACGAGCCTAAACTTCAAGGCATATGCTATGGGGTTTTTTGGCGGAATGGTCGCCAGCCATATGTCTGAAACTGGTAAGGTAGGAATCATTGCAGCGTATGAATGGCAGCCAGAAGTGGAAGGCTTTTATGATGGTGCGATGTTTGAAAATAATGATCTGAAGGTAGACATTCGCCTTGTTGGCCACTGGGATGACCAAGAAAAGGCACTCGATGTCCTGGACGATGTATTGGCTGAGGGAGCTGATGTCATATACCCCGCTGGAGATGGGTATAATGTACCTGTCATTGAAAGGGTAAAGGACCGAGGCTTATACGTGATCGGCTATATTTCCGACCAATCGGATTTCGGGGAGTCCACGGTATTAACGAGTACTGTCCAGCATGTTGATGACTTGTATGAACTGACAGCCGAAAAGTTCAACAATGGGGAGCTTAAGTCAGGAAACCTGTCATTCGACTTTCAGGACGGTGTAATCTCCCTTGGTAAATTCAGTCCTAAAGTCGACTCTAAATTCAGGGAGAGAATAGGTACTTATATTAATTCTTATAAAGAAACCGGTAAATTGCCTAACCAGTAAATAATGTTCAAAGGAGACAATAGACATGCAAACTAATGACAAAACAATGGAGTTCATGCAAATTGCCATGAAATACCTTCCGGAAGCACAGCAAAAACTTCAGGAGGCAGGCATTGAGTTGACAATGGACAATCTGCAGCCGTTTTTCACGCTTTTCACGAATGTGATGAACGAAGCATATGAGCTTGGAAAAGCGGATGCTGCAAAAGAATAGCATACACAGTAAAAGCTGAGGCCTGCCCTCAGCTTTTATTTTTTTCAATGAAGTGGTCAAACAAAGGTCTCACCTTTCCCATAAGCGGTTTGAGCTCGCGGGCTGAAGTGATCAACGTATCTACATGATGCATCACTTCATCTAAATCAATTTTCCCCAAATACTTATTAAGCAGAAAGTCATTGTTGACACTTTCCTCAACTTCTTCTATTTCTCTTGACCGGCCGAACATGAAATGGTCGAAATGATCATATCCCTGTTCCTGTTGATCGGAACTCTCATCATGATCCCTCCTGAGCTTAAAACCAAAGAGGTCCCGGGTTCTTTCATCCTCCATCTTCATTCCCACCTTTCTCTATTTCTCTTTTTTTAGATACTTTTAATTGTGAAAAATTTTTATGAGTGATTTGAGCAACTGGTTAGAACTGGCTAATTTTAGTTCGCTTCAGGTCGTCAAAAGCTGACCAGGAAGCATTGTTCTTCCCTATCAGTTTATGATTGATCTGGCCACATGGACTAGGGCATGTGCGGAAATCTAATTTTTAAGTTGCAGAGGAAGAGCAGTTTCTGATAAAATTAGTACCAAGTCATAATAATTGATAATAATTTTAGCTAAATAGACAGAATCCAAAATAAAAGGAGATGGATCCCATGAATGCAGGGATAACTGGGGTTGGGCGGTATTTGCCGGAGGAGGTTGTAACAAACCTTGATCTGGAAAAAAAGATGGATACTTCGGATGAGTGGATCCGGACAAGAACAGGGATTGAAGAAAGAAGAATTGCAGGCGACGATATGGATACATCGGATTTAGCCTATCGTGCTGCTGTCGAAGCCATCAGCAATGCGGGAATTTCAGCAGATGAACTCGACTTGATTTTAGTGGCGACTGTTACACCTGATCAGCCTTTCCCAACAGTATCGTGCATGCTCCAGGACCAGTTGGGTGCAAAAAAAGCTGCCGCAATGGATTTGAGTGCTGCATGCGCAGGGTTTATGTATGGAATGGTTACAGCCAAACAATTTATTGAGGCGGGCACTTATAAGTATGTTTTAATAGTAGGTGTAGAAAAGCTTTCCAAAATTACGGATTGGAATGACCGTAACACAGCAGTGTTGTTTGGTGATGGGGCCGGAGCGGTTGTCATGGGGCCTGTTTCCGAGAACAGAGGAGTGCTCTCTTTTGAACTAGGGTCTGATGGTTCCGGAGGCAAGCACCTATATCAGGATGATTATATCGTCATGAATGGTCGGGAAGTTTTTAAATTTGCAGTTAGGCAAATGGGGGAAAGCAGTATCAATGTACTTGAAAAAGCCGGTCTCTCAAAAGAAGATGTTGATTTCCTGATTCCCCACCAGGCAAATATCAGGATTATGGAAGCAGCTCGCCAGCGGCTTGAGCTGCCGGTAGAAAAAATGTCAATGACCGTTCATAAATACGGAAATACATCTGCTGCTTCAATTCCAATCTCGCTTTTTGAGGAATTGGAAGCAGGAAAGATAAAAGATGGAGATGTCGTAGTAATGGTTGGCTTTGGCGGCGGATTGACATGGGGCGCGATCGCCATGCGATGGGGTAAATAAACTGATTTTCATATGAACTCTATATAAATTAAGAGTACGAATAAAGGAGATGCAATAATGATGGAGAAACGCAGAGTTGTTGTTACAGGGATCGGGGCTGTTACGCCTCTTGGAAATGACGCAGGAACTACCTGGAATAATATCATCGAAGGAGTATCAGGAATCGGTCCGATAACTAGATTGAATGCAGATGACTTCCCTGCAAAAGTTGCGGCAGAAGTAAAAGAATTCAATGTTGAGAACTTTATAGACAGAAAAGATGCCAGGAAGATGGACCGTTTTACTCATTATGCAGTGGCGGCTTCATTGATGGCTGTGAAAGATTCAGGCCTTGAGATCACAGACGAAAATGCTCCTCGAGTCGGTGTATGGATCGGATCAGGAATCGGCGGGATGGAGACATTCGAGCAGCAGCACGAAACGTTCATGAACAGAGGATACCGCAGGGTCAGTCCTTTCTTCGTGCCGATGATGATTCCTGATATGGCGACAGGACAGGTTTCTATCACTCTTGGGGCAAGAGGATTTAATTCTTGTACGGTGACAGCATGTGCGACTGGAACCAACTCAATCGGCGATGCCTTCAAGGTCATCCAGCGCGGCGATGCCGATGTAATGGTAACCGGAGGTGCTGAGGCTCCAATCACGAAAATGTCTTTCGCAGGTTTCTGTGCAAATACTGCACTATCTACCAACCAGGACCCGCAAAAAGCGAGCAGGCCTTTCGATAAGGATCGCGATGGATTTGTTATGGGTGAGGGAGCTGGAATCGTTGTCCTTGAAGATTTAGAGCACGCATTGGCGCGTGGAGCTAAAATCTATGCTGAAATCGTGGGTTATGGCGCAACTGGTGATGCATACCACATTACCGCTCCAGCTCCTGAAGGAGAAGGCGGCTCAAGAGCAATGAAAATGGCACTTGACGATGCAGGCCTTGCACCAGAAGAAGTTGGGTATATCAATGCACACGGAACAAGCACTGAATATAATGATAAATTCGAAACAATGGCCATCAAAACAGTATTTGGCGAGCATGCATACAAGCTTGCAGTAAGCTCAACCAAATCGATGACAGGCCACTTGCTTGGTGCAGCAGGCGGAATCGAAGCGATCTTCACAATCCTCGCTTTGAAAGAAGGAATCTTGCCGCCAACAATCAATCTGGATACACCGGACCCAGATTGTGACCTCGATTATGTGCCGAACGCAGCGCGCAAGCAAGAGGTTAATGCAGCAATCAGCAACTCACTGGGCTTCGGCGGCCACAACGCAACAATTGCTTTCCGAAAATACCAAGCATAATAACTTTCGAGGGTGACCCCCTCGCAATATTTGAAGCAGAAACCCTGTTTAATTGGGTTTCTGCTTTTTTATTTAGCAGGCAGGGCATATAGGACGAAATGAAAACATTGCATTCCCTGAAAAAGATCCAGAAGGCCGATTTCGGTAAAAGCAAGGCACCTGCATTACCCGAAAAAGATCCAGAAGGCGAATTTCGGTAAAAGCAAGGCACCTGCATTGCCCGAAAATGAATTAGAAGGCGGATTTCGGTAAAAGCAAGTCTCCTGCATTGCCCGAAAATGAATCAGAAGCCGGAATTCGGTAAAAGCAAGTCTCCTGCATTGCCCGAAAATGAATTAGAAGGCGGATTTCGGTAAAAGCAAGTCTCCTGTATTGCCCGAAAATGATCCAGAAGCCGGATTTCGGTAAAAGCAACTCTTCCATAGTCCCCGTTTGACGGCCTCCGTCCCTATCTCTATAAACCCCATCTAATCTGAAGAAATACCTAAATCTATTTTGCTGAAAAAGTATTTTTCGTTCAAATTACATATTTTTAACAAACGTCCACGGAATATTCTCTTAAAAAAAGTAATGAAAGTGTAATAAAAGAACGGTGTTTCTAATAATTAATAATTATCAGAATCTTCACCTGAGCAGAAAATCATTTCTTTTTATATCAATTCAATTGGATAGGCGGTGTGCAAGAATCGTGACAGCCTTATTGGAGCTAAAGAATCTTAAAACTTATTTTAAAAGGAAAAAGACAGTGATTCCAGCAGTAGATGGAGTGGACCTTGTCATCAATAAAGGGGAAACTGTCGCACTTGTTGGTGAGTCGGGGTCTGGAAAGAGTATTACTTCTCTATCAATCATGCGATTGATTCCCAGTCCACCCGGGGAAATTGTGGACGGGCAGATTCAATTTGATGGCCGGGATCTTGTCAAGGCAAGTGAGGAAGAAATGTGCAGGATTCGCGGCAATGATATTTCGATGATTTTCCAGGAGCCGATGACATCACTGAATCCTGTGCTTACCATTGGGGAACAGATCACGGAGGTACTGACATACCACCAGGGACTCAATCAGGTGATGGCAAAGAAAAAGGCAATTGAGATGCTTGAACTCGTTGGTTTTTCCCGAGCGAAGGAGATCATCAATGATTATCCACATCGTCTTTCTGGAGGGATGCGGCAGCGAGTGATGATTGCGATGGCGATGAGCTGCAACCCGAAGCTTTTAATTGCAGATGAGCCGACAACAGCATTGGATGTGACCATCCAGGCGCAAATCCTCGACTTGATGAAGGATTTGAGTACGAAATTCAATACATCCATTCTGATTATCACACATGATCTCGGAGTGGTGTCTGAAGTTGCTGACCGAGTCGTCGTCATGTATGCAGGCCAGGTCGTGGAAGAAGCGATGGTGGAGGATTTATTTGAAAATCCCCTCCATCCTTACACTAATGGCCTTATGGGTTCGATTCCATCAATAGACGAGGATCATGAACGGCTTGCCTCGATTGAAGGAAATGTTCCTTCACCCGAGAATTTGCCAAAAGGCTGCCGTTTTGCACCACGCTGCCCACATGCTTTTGACCGCTGTTTCAATGAAGCTCCGAGTCTTCTGAGGAAATACAGTACCAGGTCTGTAAGGTGCTTTTTACATGATGACAAGGAGGTGGAGAAATGATCTCAACAAGTGAATCACCGGAAAACAAAACAATGGAAAATAGCTCTGAAATCTTGCTTGAACTACAGGATTTAAAGAAGCACTTTCCTATCAAATCCGGATTACTGCAAAAGACAGTTGGTCATATAAAAGCAGTTGATGGAATAAATTTGAAGGTGAATAAGGGAGAGACATTGGGAATCGTCGGAGAATCTGGCTGCGGTAAATCGACTGTCGGAAGAACCATCATCCGACTCTATGAACCTACTGATGGAAAAGTCATCTTCAATGGCAAGGATATCTCCCATCTTTCTGAAAGCGATCTGCGAAAGGATGTACGCAAAAATATCCAGATGATTTTCCAGGATCCTTTTGCTTCCCTCAATCCGAGGAAAACTTTGAGATCGATCATCAGGGAGCCCCTTGATACTCATCATATTTACAGAGGCAAAGAGAGGGACGAACGTGTCGAGAGTCTATTGGAAAAGGTAGGCCTTAATGCTTCTTTTATCAACCGTTATCCACACGAATTTTCCGGAGGACAGCGGCAGAGAATTGGGATAGCCCGGACGCTGGCATTGAATCCGGAAATGATCATAGCGGATGAAGCAGTATCAGCACTGGATGTCTCGATTCAGGCACAAATCATTAATTTGATGGAGGACCTTCAGGAAGAATTCGGTCTTACTTATATCTTTATCTCTCATGACCTGAGTGTTGTCAGGCATATAAGCGACAGAGTAGGGGTTATGTACCTCGGGAAAATGATGGAGCTTGCCTCCAAGAATGAGCTCTATGCGGAACCGCTGCATCCTTATACTCAAGCATTGCTTTCTGCTGTGCCCATTCCAAGAAAGAAAGGTGTCATGAAACGGGAGCGAATCATCCTGAAAGGGGAGCTTCCAAGTCCGTCAAATCCACCCAAAGGGTGTGTATTCCATACTAGGTGCCCTGCTGCATATGACCTTTGCAAACAAGCGAATCCTGACTTTAAAGAAGTCAAGAGCAATCATTTTGTCGCCTGCCATCTATATACATAGGGCGGCTGCAGGATTTGAAGGGAGGAGATAGAAACACCTTTCTGTTTGTCTAGAAAACTAGTAAAAAATTTAAGGGGGAAAAAATGTGAAATTAAGAAAAGCTTCCTGGTTGTTAATCAGTCTTACCCTGATTCTGTCGATTTTCCTTACAGCATGTACAGGAAATCAAGCTGAAGATCCAAAAGAAACTCCTGGAGATGATGGCAAAAAAGAAGAAGAACAGGCTTCAGGTCCGCAGCAAGGCGGGGATTTGATCATTGGTTCCACTGGTGCGCCTACCGTTTTCAACCCGCTTTATTCAACAGATACATCCAGCTCTGATATTGAAGGCTTCATTTATGACAGCCTTATATCATCTGATACAGAGTTCAACCCGACAATGAGCATGGCGGAGTCAATTGATATTTCTGAGGATGGCCTGACATTCACGGCGAAATTGAAAAAGGGTATCAAATGGCATGATGGTGAAGAGTTCACTGCTGATGACGTGGTATTCACATTCAGCATTCCAAAAGATCCAGATTATAATGGCGAGCGCGGATCTGCCTTTGAAGCAATGGAATCTGTAACGAAAGTTGATGATTATACGGTCGAGTTCAAGCTGAGCAAGAAGGATGCTTCCTTCTATCCTGTTTCATTAAGCTACTATATCCTTCCTGAGCATATCCTAAAGGATGTTCCAGTTGCCGAGCTTGGGGAGCATGAATTCAATACGAAGAGTCCGATTGGAACTGGTCCATTCAAATTCGTTGAATGGAAAGACGGAGAATATGTAAAAGTAGAAGCGTTTGATGACTACTTCAAAGGTCGTCCATATCTTGATACGCTCACATATAAAATTGTTCCTGACATGGATGCGATGATCGCCCAAATCCAAGCTGGCGATATCCACTTTGCTGCAGGAGTTCCTGGAACTGATATTGAAACGGTCAAATCATTCCCTGGTGTAAAGGTTGAATCAGGTCTAGCACTTTCGTACACATATTTGGGATACAACCAAAAGAATGAACTATTCAAAGACAAGAAAGTCCGTCAGGCAATCACTCACGCTATTGACAGGGAAGCAATCGTCAGTTCTGTCATGAACGGTGACGGAAAAGTGGCGCATGTTCCGGAAAGCCCATTATCGTTTGCATACAATGACGATGTTCCGATATTTGGATATGACGTCGAGAAGGCAAAATCTTTACTGGCTGAAGCTGGCTGGAAGGATTCAGATGGTGACGGAATTCTAGACAAGGACGGCAAGAAATTCTCATTCACGGTAAAAACAAACCAGGGTAACAAAGTAAGGGAAGATATTGTTGTCGTCCTTCAGGAGCAATTGAAGGAAGTCGGAATCGAAGCGAAGCCTGAGATCGTTGAATGGAGCGCGTTCATCGAGCAAATCTCGGCTCCAAACTGGAATTACGACGCCCTTGTCCTTGGATGGAGCTTGTCTACATTCCCGGATCAGTATGACATTTTCCACTCAAGCCAGATGGAAGAAGGCTTGAACTTCGTTTGGTACTCCAATCCGGAGGCAGATAAGCTGATGGAAGAAGCGAAGCAGATTCTTGATCAGGATGAGTACAAAGCAGCATATGCCGACATTTATAAGATGCTGGCAGAAGATCAGCCGTACACTTTCCTTTACTATCCAAATGTCCACAGGGTCATGCCGGCTAATCTCGAAGGCTATGTATTCCATGCGAAGGATGACTTCTTTGAAATCTCCAAGTGGTGGCTGAAACAATAGGATCAGAATGGGAGGGAAGGGAGAATCCCTTCCCTTTCAAATTTTCAGTTTTGAGAAAGATAATTTTTCACTTCGAGAATTGTCCAGCTCCTGCGCCTAGCCCCTAGAGACGCTTCGGTCCGCCCAATGAATTCAAAGTACGACTTCATCGGTCGGCCCTCCAGCGCTTGTCGGGACTGACCAAGGCGCATGCGCTTTTCTTATTATCTCTTATTTATTAAAGGAGAATTGCCATGCTATCTTATATCATTCGCCGAATCCTGATGGCCATTCCTTTGCTGCTGGGCATTACCATCGTATCTTTTGCCATCATGAAGCTGGCCCCCGGAGATCCTGCCAGCTTGATGATGGATCCGACGATCAGCCCTGAGGACAAGGCCCGGTTCATGGAAAGGTACGGTCTCAATGATCCAATCCATATCCAGTATTTAAAATGGCTGGGAGCCATGCTGCAAGGGGACTTTGGAACTTCATTGATTCGTAAAGGAGTTCCAGTAATCGAAATGATCATGAACAGGATGCCGAATACTATTTTATTGATGGTTGTTTCGACAGTGCTGGCCTTGTTGATTTCGATTCCATTTGGTGTCATATCGGCTACAAGACCCTATTCAAAGCTTGACTATACAGTAACCGTTACTTCGTTTCTCGGAGTTGCAACACCAAACTTCTTCCTGGGCTTGATCCTGATCATGGTTTTTGCCGTCCAGAATAACTGGTTCCCGACAGGAGGGGTGGCAACCCTGAATGCCCCATTCAGTCTCTGGGACAGGATCCATCATTTGATCATGCCAGCATTCGTTCTGGCTGCTGCAGACATGGCAGGACTCACGAGGTATACAAGATCAAGCATGATGGAAGTGATCAAGCAGGATTATATGAGGACTGCGAGGGCAAAAGGCTTTAGGGAGAACAAAGTTATCTATAAGCATGGCCTTCGAAATGGACTGATTCCAGTCATCACGATTTTTGGTCTGATGATTCCTTCCTTCATTGGTGGGGCCGTTATTGTTGAAAAAATCTTTACTTGGCCAGGGATTGGCTTATTATTCGTGGATTCTGCGTTCCAGCGCGATTATCCGGTACTGATGGGATTGACTGTCATCTCGGCAGTGTTTGTCGTGATTGGAAACTTGATCGCGGACATCCTATACGCAATATTTGATCCAAGGATCGAGTATTAAGGGGGGTAAACATGGCAAAAACAAATCTAGCCGGAAATCAATCTGGCAGCCTGGAATTGCATGGTGTCAACACCACGCATGACACAATGCTTGGGATCATTGTCAGGAAATTTGTGAAAAATAAACTTGCCGTATTTGGCGGCATTTTCCTGATCATCATCATCACTGCAGCTCTGTTAGCGCCAGTGATTGCCCCATACTCACCTTCCAAGCAGAACCTGCTTTTAAAATTGCAGCCGCCGAACAGTGAGCATTGGCTTGGGACGGACAGGTTTGGCAGGGATGTATTTTCAAGGCTTTTATATGGAGCAAGAATTTCATTGTTGGTCGGATTCGCATCCGTTCTGGGCTCCATTACGATTGGCACCTTCCTTGGAGCTGTAGCGGGCTATGTTGGCGGGATTGTTGATGCGATAATTATGAGGTTTGTCGATATCATTCTATCGATTCCATCCATTTTCTTATTGATCACTTTGGTCACGATCTTCAAGCCGGGAGTTGATAAGCTGATTCTGATCTTCGCGCTCCTGGGATGGACAACTACTGCACGACTTGTCAGAGGTGAATTCCTCTCACTAAGGTCGAGAGAATTTGTCCTAGCATCCAAAACGATTGGCACGAAGACGCCTACGATTATTTTCTCTCATATCTTGCCAAACGCGATGGGCCCAATCATCGTATCCGCTACACTGGCAGTAGGCTATGTCATCCTGGCAGAATCAGGATTGAGCTATTTAGGACTGGGAATACAGCCGCCGCACGCAAGCTGGGGAAATATGCTCCAGGATGCACAGAATTTTACGATTCTCTTGAAATCATGGTGGTATCCACTGGCCCCGGGATTGATGATCCTGCTGACTGTCATTTGTTTCAACTTTGTCGGGGATGGACTGAGGGATGCTCTTGACCCGAAGATTAACGAATAAAATTTGGTCTCAGTTTGAGCATGATAGAAAACCTATACAATCAGTGAAAAGCCAGGGACCTCTCTGGCTTTTATCTTATGTTGGGAAAATTTCTGTGTGTGAAGGTCGCTTCCGAACCATTGGCTGCTATTTTCATAAAATGAGTGTAAAAAAGGAAGTCAGTGGAGGGAAAGCAATGTGATTGTAAGGACAGACAAATGGCTTGAATCTGATTTTGACAATACAAAGAAGATGTGTGAAAAACTGCTTGACCATTTTCACGGAGCCGATGATCCAAAAAAAGTCTACTCTTATTTAAAGAACTTTGGCATGTACAAGCCGGATCGCAAAAACAAAAGAATTTTCGAGGAGCTGAAAAAGGAAGCATATTGGAATCGGATAGGGGTGATTTTTAATAAATACAAACGAAAATGGAATGGACCGGATATTCCGATTTTCATTTTTCCAATGGATCAATCGAATGCCAGGTTAATGAGGGAAGGGAAAGGGAAATCTGGTCTATCCTTCATAGATAAAATGTTCCTCTTTCTGACCCCGATCGATGATGAGAAAGAGCTGGAGGCATTGTTTGTACATGAATACCACCATGTATGCAGGATGAAGGCACAAAAGAAAAACCCTGAAGAATATACTCTTCTCGATTCAATGATCTTAGAGGGCTTAGCTGAGCATACTGTTGCCGAAAATTGCGGTGAACCTTACACAGGGGACTGGAGCAGGCGATATTCGACAAAAAAACTGGCTGATTTTTGGGAAAAAGATATTGAAAACAAGCTTTCAATTACAAGGAAAGACCGTGAACATGATGAAATTCTGTTTGGATTAGGAAGCAGGCCAAGGCTCCTAGGCTATGCGATTGGCTATGAATTAGTAAAACAATATAAACAACATAGAAATTTTACTGAAAAAGCATCATTTAAGATTCCTTCGTCTGAATTTACAAACTTACTAAAATTTTAATAATTTTTAGACATTAAAAAACCCAGTAACCACGGGTTTTTTTGTGTTATTAGAAAAATTATAAATTTCCCAATTGAAAAAAAAGTATTGCAAATGTAATAAATCTGTAATAACATTTTATTAAAATATATCGAATTTGCAGAATATTTTATTATTTAAAATGTGAGAAGGTGTCCTAATGAGCAATTATTCAATACATAATGAAGCACCTTTGCTGGAAGTCAAGAATCTTGAGACAGCATTTAATATCGATGGCGAATTTTACAACGCTGTTGACAAGGTAAGCTTTGCTGTCAAACCAAGGCAGATTGTCGGGGTTGTTGGCGAATCAGGGTGCGGGAAATCAGTTATGAGCTTATCGGTCATGCAGCTCCTTCCAAAAGGAGTTGGAAAGATTCGCGGTGGCGAGATTGTTTTCGAAGGAGTTCATCTCGAACAGCTATCCGAAAAGGAAATGAATAAAATCCGCGGCCGCGACATTTCAATGATCTTCCAGGAGCCGATGACATCGATGAATCCAGTTTTTACAATAGGATTCCAGCTGCAGGAAGTATTGTTTAACCACACGAAAATCTCTAAAGCCGAAGCAAGGCAGAAAAGCATCGCGCTATTGAAAAGCGTAGGCATTTCTCGTCCTGAGAAAATCGTAGATGAGTATCCGCATCAGCTATCCGGTGGTATGAGACAGAGGGTCATGATTGCGATGGCAATTGCAAACCAGCCGAAGCTTCTTATTGCGGACGAGCCTACAACAGCATTGGATGTAACAGTCCAAGCCCAGATTCTTGACTTGCTTAAGAGTATCCAGGAAGTAAATGATATGTCCGTCATCATGATCACGCATGATCTTGGCGTTGTTGCAGAGATGTGCGATGAAGTCATCGTTATGTATGCAGGCCGGATTGTAGAACGTGCTGATGTTGACACACTTTTCTATAACCCGAAGCATCCTTACACAGAATTGATGATGGGTGCCATCCCTAAGATGGATGAGGATAAAGAAGAATTAAGCTCGATCAAGGGAATCGTCCCGTCGCTAAAAAATATGCCTGCAACTGGCTGCCGTTTCGCAAACCGTTGTCCGAAAGCAATGCCAGAGTGTACAAGTATCACTCCACAGCTTGGAGAAGTCGAGCAAGGACATGAAGTGGCGTGCATTCTATATGAAGCAAGTATGCCAAAAGAAGGGGTTAAGGCATAATGAGCAATACAACTTTAACAGAAAAAGAGAATTTGCTGGAAATTAAGAATCTGAAAACCTATTACCCTGTCAAAGGCGGATTCTTCCGCCGCACAGTTGGGAATGTCAAAGCTGTCGACGATATTTCATTCGAAATCAAAAAGGGTGAAACATTAGGTCTCGTAGGAGAATCAGGCTGCGGCAAATCAACAACTGGTAGAACAATCATCAGATTGTTGAATGCGACAGATGGGGAAATCATTTTTGAAGGCAAGGATATTACTAAGTTAAGAGGCAAGACACTTCAGTCGATTCGCCAGGATATCCAGATGGTCTTCCAGGATCCTTATGCCTCACTTAACCCGATGCAAATGGTCGGTGACATTGTCTCTGAACCTATCCGGAACTTCAAGAATGCTAGTATGAAAGACTTGAAAAATGAAGTGATGGATTTATTAACAAAAGTTGGTCTTCCTGAAGATGCTTACTATAAATATGCCCATGAATTCTCGGGCGGACAGAGACAAAGGATTGGCATTGCCAGAGCGCTTGCGTTGAGACCTAAGCTGATCATAGCTGATGAGCCGGTATCGGCCCTTGACGTATCCGTCCAATCCCAGGTTCTTAATCTATTGAAAGAGCTTCAGAAGGAATTTGACTTAACTTTCTTATTCATCGCTCATGACCTTAGTGTCGTTAAGCATATGAGTGACCGGATCGGCGTAATGTATCTCGGCAATATGGTTGAAATTGCCGATCGCAACAGCATGTATGCTGAGCCGCTCCACCCATATACCCAGGCTTTGATTTCAGCCATTCCAATGCCGGATCCGCGCAGGAAGAAGGAAAGGATCGTACTCGAAGGAGATGTGCCAAGTCCATTGAATCCTCCAACAGGGTGCCCATTCCATCCGCGCTGCCCAGCTGCGATGGCAGAGTGTTCTCAAGTGAAGCCAGCTTTAAAGGAGGTGAAGCCAGGACACCGAGTTGCTTGCCACCTTTACTAGGGCAATAATTTTTGCAAAAAAATACAATAAAAAAACGGGGGGAAAACCATGAAGAAACCATTGCTTTGGCTAGCTATGCTAGTACTGGTTTTATCAACATTCCTTGCTGCGTGCAGCGGAGGAGACAAAGAGAAGACAACAGCTGATCCAAAAGAGGACGACAAAGACAACGCAGCAGAAGAAACAGGACCGCAAGATGGCGGTACATTGACTTACGCTTTAAGCTCTGAGTTCAAAGGCCTTTTGAACTGGAACTTCTACGATGCTGACGGAGACGATGACATCATCGCATTCTTCGACGATGCATTGATCGACTATGATGAGAACCTTAAGGCTGAGCCAAACATCGCTAGCTGGACTACTGATGACAACAAGGTTTTCACTTTCACTTTTGAAAAAGGCGTAAAATGGCACAATGGCGAAGAATTGACAGTTAATGACTGGGTATTCGCTCTTGAAACAATCGCTACTCTTGGTGGAGAACACCAACGCTGGTCTAACGTAAACACAATCGAAGGTGCAAAGGACTTCAACGAAGGAAAGACTGACAAGATCGCTGGTCTTGAAGTTGTTGATGACTATACTTTGAAAATCACTTTTGATAAAGCTCGCGTAAACAACCTTGAGAATGTTTGGGCTTACCCGCTTTCTCGCAAGGAATTTGAAGGAATCGATCCTAAGGATATGGCTGCTTCTGAGCAGGTCCGCACTAAGCCTGTAGGAACTGGTCCATTCAAAGTTGCAAAAGTTATCCCTGGTGAATCAGTAGAACTAGTTAAAAACGAAAACTACTGGAAAGGTGCTCCGCACTTAGACAAGATCGTTGTTAAAGTTATCGATTCTTCACTTACTACTGGAGAACTTAAGAATGGAACTCTTGACATGACTCCATTCCACCCAACAGTTCTTCCTGAAATCGAAGCACTTGATAACGTTGAAGTTGTGAAATTCCCTGGCTTATCTTACTACTACATCGGCTTCAAACTTGGTAAATACGATGGCAAGAAAAACGTAATGGACAAAGATAAGTATGCAAGCAAAGAATTGCGCCAAGCTATGCTTTTCGCAATCAACCGCGAAGAGTGGGTAGATGCGTTCTTCAGTGGATTAGGAAAGCCGCTTAACCGTCCTATCCCATCTTCACACTGGATTGCTGCACCTAACGAAGATATGCCGATCCAATATGAATACAATCCAGAAAAAGCAAAAGAAATCCTTGATAAAGCTGGATATGTTGATAAAGACGGAGATGGATTCCGTGAAGATCCAAAGGGAGAAAAGTTCACTGTTAAGTTCTCTCACTATGCAACTGGAAACCCAACTTTTGAAGCACGTGCAAAAGCTATGACTCAGTATTGGGAAGAAGTTGGCTTGAAGTCTGAGCTTCAAATGACAGATGTTAACCTTTACTATGATCAGCTTGAAAAAGATGACCCAGCTCTAGAAGTATTCTATGGCGGTTGGGGAACTGGCGCAGATCCGGATCCACTACCACTTTGGGGTATTGAATCAGTATGGAACTACCCACGTTGGGTAAATGAAGATGCTCAAAAGCTTCTTGAAGATGCTGTTGACCTTGAAGTAGTTGGAACTGACACAGAAAAGCGTGCAAAATTGTATTCTGACTGGCAGAAGATTTTCAACGAAGAAGTACCTGCACTTCCAATCCTTGAACTAGAAGAAGTTATGGCTGTTGCTGAGCGCGTTCAAGGCGTTAAGTACGACGTTTCTGGTTCTAACTCACCTCATGAATGGTGGATCAAGCAATAATCATTAGGTACCACCTATTCAGTTAAGGAGAATGCATATGCTTAAATACAGTTTACGACGCATACTCGGCATGATTCCTATGCTTTTCCTTATCTCTATTGTAGTGTTTTCCCTGGCGAAACTTATGCCAGGGGACTCACTCAGTGGGGAGATCGATCCGAACAATACGGATCCGGCATACATAGAAGAGATGCGCGAGAAGCTCGGGTATAATGACCCAGTCCACATTCAATATTTTACATGGATCACAAATTTCATGCAGGGAGACTTCGGGAAATCAACCCGTTATAAAATCCCGGCAAGCGAAATAATCGCAGAGCGTTTGCCAAATACGATATTTCTAGGTTTTACCAGTATTTTAATAACCTATGTACTAGCATTAATAATGGGCATTTATGCCGGAAGGAAGCCATATACGCTTGGCGATAACGCCATCGGTACAGCCAACTATATAGGCCTGGCACTCCCTTCATTCGTAGCTGGTGTGTTTGCAATCTATTTCTTTTCATTCAATTTAGGATGGTTCCCATCAAATGGATCGGTTGATATCTCGACTACAGAAGGAACAGCAGCCTACTGGTTAAGCAGGCTTCATCATGTATTCCTGCCTGCTGTGGTTTTAGGATTACTGAGTACCGCAAGCTATACGCAGTTCCTGCGTAATGACATTATAGAAAACAGCCGTAAGGATTTTGTAAGAACGGCCCGTGCTAAAGGCACAGCTGAAAGCAAGATTTACAATCAGCATATTTTACGTAATTCAATTATCCCACTAGTAACATTTCTTGGATTTGACATTGTCAACCTGGTCGGTGGAGCAATCATTACGGAAACGATCTTCACTTATCCTGGACTCGGTCAATTATTCTTGAACTCTGTCAGCCAGAGAGACTATCCAGTGCTGATGACACTGACAATGATGTTCTCATTCTTGACACTATTTGGAAATCTCATTGCTGATATTCTATACGGAATCGTAGATCCAAGGATCAGGCTTGATTAAGGAGGATGGCTATGGAAGTTTCTACAGCAAATAATACACAGATTAATCTGAAGCCGGAAAAAGGCTTGTCTCCTTGGGCCATTGCTCGCAGAAAGTTTATTAAAAACAAACTGGCGATGACAAGCTTGATCTTTTTGATCTTCGTAACCGTTGTTTCTTTCCTGGCTCCATATATTACTACTATTGATATTACGAAAATCAATATTGGTTCAATGTCACTTAAACCATCTGCTGAACACTGGCTTGGTACAGACAAAAACGGACGTGATGTTTTCACGAGATTATTGTATGGCGGAAGGGTATCCCTTTTAGTCGGAATTAGCTGTACATTATTCGTTATCTTTTTCGGAACAATTGTAGGATCAATCGCAGGATACTTCGGAGGAATTGTGGACAGCATGCTCATGCGTTTTACTGATTTCGTTCTGAACTTCCCATTCCTGGTTTTCGTTATCGTATTGGCTACAATTTTCTACGGTAAAATTAACGGTCTTGTCATCCTGATCATGGTTATCAGCTTGCTGAGCTGGGGCGGGGTAGCAAGGATTGTCCGAAGCAAGATCTTGGCGGAGAAGGAGAACGAATATATTCTTGCTGCAATCTCAATCGGATGTTCACCATTTAAAGTCATCACAAAGCATTTACTGCCTAATGTTCTTTCAACAATCATCGTACAAGCAACAATCTTGTTCGCTTCCATGATTGTCGCAGAAACAGGACTAAGCTTCTTGGGATTCGGTGTACCATCTGAAATTCCATCATGGGGTAACATGCTTGCATTCGCAAATGAACCAGACGTATTACAAGGAAAGCCGTGGATCTGGATTCCACCAGCACTTGCTATCACACTAACGATTTTGTCCATCAACTTCGTAGGTGAAGGCCTAAAAGATGCACTGAATCCAAGATCACGCCGTTAAAAAATCTACCATACAAAGGTAGATTTTTTATTTTGCCTATTTTTCGATATGAGTGCACCTGTTCGGACAAAATGACAGGTATGAGCGCTCAAAATGTCTTAAGTGGGATTAACTTCGGACAAAATTAGAAGCAGGAGCCCTGAAAATGTCCGAAGTAGCCCCGGGTTCAGACAAAATAGCAAGCCCGACGGCCGGTAAATGTCCAAAGTAGCCCTATGTTCTGACAAAACAACAAACTCGACGATCGAAAATGTCCAAAGTAGCCCCCGGTTCAGACAAAACCACAAGCAGGACGGCTGAAAATGTCCGAAGTAGCTCCAGGTTCAGACAAAACCACAAGCTGGACGGCCGAAAATGTCCCAAGTAGCCCCGGGTTCGGACAAAACCACAAGCTGGACGGCTGAAAATGTCTGAAGTAGCCCCAGGTTCGGACAAAACCTCAAACAGGACGACCGAAAATGTCCGAAGTAGCCCCCGGTTCAGACAAAACCACAAGCAGGACGGCTGAAAATGTCTGAAGTAGTCCCAGGTTCGGACAAAACCACAAGCAGGACGGCTGAAAAAGTCCGAAGTAGCCCTAGGTTCGGACAAAACCACAAGCAGGACGGCAGAAAATGTCCGAAGTAGCCCCAGGTTCAGACAAAACCACAAGCAGGACGACCGATAATGTCCGAAGTAGCCCCCGGTTCAGACAAAATAGCAAGCCGGAAGGCCGAAAATGTCCGAAGTAGCCCCAGGTTCAAACAAAATAGCAAGCCTGACCGGCAATAATGTCCTAAGTTGCTCCCCAGCAATAAACTAAACCAATCTGTTCAACCTTTACTGAATGAATTTAAGTCCTTTTTAAGTACTTCCTAACCAACTTCCTTCATATAAATGATAAAAAATGGACAGGCCGGGGTGAGGTATGTGAGTGATGTGAATAGTTGTTTTAAAGCGAGTAAATTTTATGATTTTTAGGCTTTTTGTTTTGACGATTGGATTTGGCTTGGCGGTTTCTGGTGGGATCAGCGCAATCGCCTATTTAAATATGCTGACAGCAGGCCATGGGTTGGATGAGTATCTTTCCTTTATATCTCGGAGAGTAGAGTGCTATTTCCTGCCAGCAGGAATGGGGATCATTTGGTTAAGTATTTATTGGCCCCATAATGACGATATAAATTGATCTTCCTTTTAAGGAATATTTTTACTAAGTGCTGCCCATACTGATGGACAAACAGTTTCTTGAAGTGAGGGGTTAATAATCATGTTGTATCTTCATGATGTCTGGGTAAACTGGTTTGAAGGGGAAGAGAATGGCTATAATGTCTGCCATTTCCACGAATGGCGGAAGGACGATGGCGTTGAGCTGCTTGACCAGGTGCCGCTTCTGAAAATTGACCATTTGTTATTTAATTACATTGAGAATGATTTATCAGAGCTGCCTCAACAGCTTCTGGATGACATTTATCGTAAGGCCTATTTGCGGAAGAATCATGAACGTACTCAGCTTGATTACTGCTTCGTCGTATCAGATGGAACGGGAATCCTGGCTGTTGACACGATCGGCTATAATATTCCCATCCGAAAAAGCCGGCTTATCCCTCGTCAGGAGCAGCTGGTGTACGAAATGATTGAAAATCAGGATACGATTCAATACGGGTTCAATGATCAAAGTGCATTAAAGGATTTCCATATCCTATCACCTTCTCCCGATTTAATGAGTGGATTGACCCGGAAGGAAAGACAGTTAAAGCAATTATTGTTCATGGCCATGGATCAGCTGAATTCTTCAAAAAATGTAGCTGAAGTCCGATACTGGTTCACTGAATGGAAGCCTGAATTATATGAAGAAATTCAGCGTCGCTCATTTGAAGATGTATGGGAGCAGTTATATGAAGAAACTAAGTTTGGCTGGTCAGATAAGCACGAGAAATTTTGCGAAAACATCATCAAAGGACAGGCCTTTTTCGAAAAACTTTGGGAAATGGAGCACGGCCCAAAAGTAAATTGACAAAACATTTGTATTTGCTTGACTAAAAACGGAGCTGACCTTTTGTCAGCTCCGTTTATTATTATCTGCGTTTACGCCCAAGGCCCATCGCATTTTCCATTTTCTTAAGCATTTTGTTCGCGACGTGGTTTGCTTTTTCAGCGCCACGATCAAGAATTTCATCCAGTTCAACAGAATCGATCAGCTCGTAGTATTTTTTCTGGATTGGTTCGATGACATCGACAACAACCTTTGCAAGGTCACCTTTGAAATCTCCATACCCTTTACCCTCATAGTCTTTTTCAATTTCCGTAATTTCTTTACCGGTTAAGATAGAATAGATGGATAAGAGGTTTGAAATGCCTGGCTTGTTCTCTTTATCATATTTTACAATGCCTTCGGAGTCGGTTACTGCACTTTTGATTTTCTTTTCGATTTGCTTCGGTTCGTCAAGCATGGAGATGAAAGCCTTGCTGTTAGTGTCCGACTTGCTCATTTTTTTCAGTGGATCCTGTAAGGACATAACTCTTGCTCCGACCTTAGCGATGCGCACCTCTGGAATCGTAAAAATGTCATTGTATTTCTTATTGAAACGTTCAGCTAGATCTCTTGTCAGCTCTAAATGCTGCTTCTGGTCTTCGCCAACTGGTACGAGATTCGTACTATATAGAAGGATATCTGCTGCCATAAGCGGGGGATAGGTTAAAAGACCGGCTGAGACAGCTTCTTTCCCAGTGGATTTATCCTTGAATTGCGTCATCCTTTCAAGCTCGCCTATATAAGCAACGCACTGCATCATCCATCCTGCCTGAGCATGTGCCGGCACTTCCGACTGAATGAATAAAGTTACTTTTTCAGGATCAATTCCTGATGCTATATACAATGCTGCAAGGCTTTTAATATTCTTGCGAAGCTGCAAGCGGTCCTGCGGTACGGTAATTGCATGTTGATCGACGATACAGAAATAACAATTATATTCTTCCTGAAGTTCTGTGAATTGCTTCATTGCACCGATGTAATTGCCAAGTGTGATGGTGCCGCTTGGCTGGATACCTGAAAATATAGTTTCCATGATAAATTCCTCCTACGAATATATAGTCTATTCTTCTGTCTGTAATCTATAAGATTTACCACAAACAGTCGAAAAAGAACACAAAAAAGACCATTCGCCCCTAATATATAGGGACGAATGGTCCGTGTTGCCACCCTAATTACTCACGAATGAGTCACTCTGCCCATGCCGATGCAGCATGGATTCCTTTAACGCAGGATTACGCCTGGATCTACTATCGTGTTCGAACCAGAAGCTCAAAAGTCCATTCCATCTGCCAGGCTGTTTGTTCCCACCAACCACAAACTCTCTGAAAGCCTTGAACAGATGTACTACTCTTCATCATTGCTCTTTTTGGATTAGATTTATTAACAATGATTATAAGCAAATCCTCAAGGATAAGCAAGGTACCATTAGAATTTTATAAATAATAAACGTACAATGTTGCAAGCATCACGATAAAGTCAAGCAACCCCACCAAAAACAGGGGGTTTGCGTTGATGGTGACTAGTTCTGATAATGGAGTCATTTCAGTAAAGGACTTTTTTTTCTCTTCTTTTCCGGCAAATACAGTCCGGAAAGAATAAGAAATAGCGTCGAAAAAACCTGAGTTAACTGTAAAGACTATTAGGGAAGTAAAAAGCAGGATGCTAGCAATGTAAAAAGAGATATTTACATAACTGAGCAAGGTGATACTCTGTTGATAGACAAGTGAAAGGATCAAAACCAATAATTGTGAAATGAAAAAACCAAAAAAAATTTTCCCAAATCTATTACGCATTTTTCTAATTCCCCCTTATATTGTTATTTCGTAAAAGTAATTTTGTGTATAACTCCTCGAAAAAAAGCAAATATTACAATATGTTACAGGCTGGATTTTGCTTGATAAAGGCTTATAAGTCACCATTATAACACAATGCAAGGAGGAAATTTATTACTATTGTTTCAAAGTTGTAAATTTTTCGCGTAAAAATATTGAACATTTAATTTAATCTATGTATAATAGGGAATGTAAAAAGTTTTCAGAAAACAACAATAAAGAGGGGGCATATCCTTGAAAAAGTCAAAATTTTCATTTCTATTGATTTTGACTCTAGTATTCTCGTTAATCCTGTCTGCATGTAGCGGCGGCGATGACAATGCTGGAGACGAAAAGCCAGAAGATGGCGAAGGCACAACTGGCGAAACTGCTAACGTACCACAAGAATTAAGAATGTTGGATTCTTCTGCGATCCCAACAATGGACACAGTTCTTGCTGAAGGTTCTACAAGTTTCACTTACATAAACAACGTAGGTGAAGGTCTTTACCGCCTTGACCAGAACCATAAGCCAGTTCCTGCACTTGCAGATGGCGAGCCAGAAATCAGTGATGATAACCTGGTTTACACTTTCAAACTAATTGATTCAGAATGGTCTAACGGCGAGCCTGTAACAGCTCACGATTTCGTTTTTGCTTGGCAGCGCGCTATCGACCCTAAGACTGCTTCTCCATATGGTCCATACATGATGGGTGGCAAAATTAAGGGTGCTGAAGCGATCACTGAAGCAGGTTCAAAAGAAGAACCTTACGATGTAACTACACTTGGCGTTAAGGCTATTGACGACAAGACTCTAGAAGTAACTCTTGAAAAGCCAATCGCTTACTGGCAAGACCTTTTCGCTTTCCCAACATTCTATCCTCAAAACCAGAAGTTTGTTGAAGAGAAAGGCGATGCTTACGCAAGCAATGCTGAAAACTTACTTTACAACGGTCCATTCGTAATGGAAACTTGGGAAAGTACTGACGCTGAAGAGTGGGTACTAACTAAGAACCCTAACTACCACAATGCTGACCAAGTTAAACTTGAAAAGATCACTGTAAACGTGGTTAAAGATTCTAACTCTGCTGTAAACGCATTTGAAGCAGGCGAAACAGATATGACTGGATTGCTTTCTTCTGACCTTGTACCTGCTTACGAAGGCGACGAGCGCATGCTTAGCTGGATGGAAGCAACTGTATTCTGGATCAAGATGAACCAGAAGAACGAAGCGCTTGCTAACGTTAACATCCGTAAAGCAATCGCAATGGGCTTCAACAAAGAAGACCTTGCTGCTAGCATCCTGAACAACGGTTCAGTTGCTGCAAACTACTTTGTACCAAAAGATTTCGTAACTCTTGATGGTGAAGATTTCCGTGAAAAGCACGGCGACCTGATTGTATTCAATGCTGAAGAAGCTAAGAAATATTGGGAAGCTGGTCTTAAGGAACTTGGTGTAGATAAGTTAGAACTTCGCTACCTTGGTGGAGACACTGAAGCAGCTAAGAAGACTGATGCTTACATCAAAAACCAATTGGAAACAAACCTTCCTGGTTTGACAATCAATCTTGAAAGTGTTCCTTTCGCAATTCGTCTAGAGCGTGACAACGCTATGGATTATGATCTTCAATTCGCTGGATGGGGTCCTGACTACGGTAACGCATTGTCGTTCACTGACCTTTGGATCACTGACGGCGGAAGCAACAGAATGGGTTACTCAAACCCTAAATACGATCAGTTGATCAAGGATGCTCAAGGCAAACTTGCTACTGACGAAAAAGCTCAATGGGAAGCACAGCAAGAAGCTGAAAGAATCATGCTTGAAGAAGATGCTGGTCTAGCACCTGTTTACCAGCGTGCAGCTAACATCCTTCTTAACCCTAATGTTAAAGGTCTAGCGATCTACAACTACGGTCCTGACTACTCATTCCAGTGGGTAACAATTGAAGGCGAAGAATAATAACTGAAGAAATTTCTTATTTCAGAGTGTAATAATTCTGAGGATAGAAAGAGAGTATATCTAGGTATACTCTCTTTTTCCCTGTATAGCAATTGTCGAATAATAGGGAAAATTGAAATATTACAGGAGGTGCACCCATATGGCAAAATACCTGTTAAAAAGGGTACTTTACATGTTTTTGACTCTTTTCATCATTGCGTCCCTAACATTTTTCTTAATGAAAATCATCCCAGGTACGCCTTTTGCTAGTGCGAACAAATTAAGCCCCGCACAAATGGAAATCATGAAAGCGAAATATGGTCTTGACCAGCCGGTACCTGTGCAGTATGCCAAGTATATTGGAAACCTGCTGCAAGGGGATTTAGGGGTTTCCTTTCAATTCAATAACAGATCTGTTACAGATATGATCATCGGTCGTCTTGGCCCTTCCGCGCAGCTTGGTGCACAAGCAATGATTTTAGGTACGATTCTCGGGATCTTACTCGGAATATTCGCGGCACTAAGACAAAATACATGGGTCGACTATAGCTCAACATTTATAGCGGTATTGGGTAAATCCATTCCAAACTTCGTGTTTGCTGGATTACTGCAATATTATGTTGGGGTAAAACTTGGCTGGTTCCCGGTACTTTTCTGGCGAGGATTTGAGTACACAATCCTTCCAACTATTGCTCTGTCCATGCTGCCGATCGCTATCGCTGCCCGATTCATGAGAACCGAAATGATTGAGGTTTTAGGTTCTGACTATATCATGCTGGCAAAAGCTAAGGGTGCAAGTTTCTTTGAGATTGCCTTTAAGCATGCTTTAAGGAACGCGCTAATTCCTTTGGTAACAGTTTTAGGACCTTTGGCAATCTCCTTGATGACGGGTTCACTAGTAATTGAAAAGATTTTTGCGATTCCTGGACTTGGTGAGCAGTTCGTTGCATCTATTACACTTAATGATTACCCTGTTATCATGGGAACAACCATTTTATTTGCTGCATTATTTGTAGCTATCATCCTTGTTGTGGATATTCTCTATGGAATCATCGATCCACGTATCAGGCTGTCTGGAGGTAATAAGTAATGGCTGACTTTGAAACGAAAATTCCAAAAGATCGTTTTAGGCCGGCGGAGATCGATGCGACCAAGAGCGAGGAAATTAATAAGCCTAGCTTAACCTTCTGGCAGGATGCATGGATGCGTGTCCGCAAAAATAAAGGTGCGCTAGTAAGTTTGATCGTTATGGCACTATTGGTCATTATGGCATTCCTTGGACCAGTGATCAGCGGCAAGGAATTCGACACTCAAAATGTAAGGCATAACAATTTGCCACCTAAAATCCAGGGGCTAGAAAATATCAGCTGGCTTCCGTTTGACGGTGTGAAGGTAAATAAAGCAGGAAAAGAAATCGATATGTATAAAGTCAAAAAAGTAGAAGAGTACTATTGGTTTGGTACTGATGCTTTAGGACGTGACTTATTCACACGTGTCTGGAAAGGTACGCAAATCTCCTTGTACATTGCGCTTTTGGCTGCAGTCATTGATATGATAATTGGTGTAGCTTATGGCGCGATATCCGGTTATTTCGGTGGAAGATTGGATAACGTGATGCAGAGGATTACCGAAATCCTAGTAGGTATTCCAACTATGATTGTTGTTATCTTAATGATCCTTGTCTTGAAGCCTGGTATTATTTCCATCACTGTTGCCTTGACGATTACAGGTTGGGTAGGAATGGCCCGTGTGGTACGTGCACAGACACTGAAGCTTAAAGAACAGGAATTTGTACTCGCTTCTAAAACCCTCGGAAACAGCGATGGCAAAATCATCTCCAAACACTTATTGCCAAACCTTGCTGGTGTCATTATTATCAATACAATGTTCACGATTCCAAATGCGGTATTCTTTGAAGCGTTCCTAAGCTTTATTGGACTTGGTCTTCAGGATCCGTATGCATCACTCGGTACATTGATTGATGAAGGTTTTAAAGTGCTAAGATTGCACCCACATGAGATGATAATTCCAGCTATTATCATCAGTATCATCATGATTACGTTCAATATGCTGGCAGACGGATTGCGCGATGCGCTTGATCCGAAAATGCGCGATTAAGGGGCAGGTGAATGTATTATGGAAAATATTTTAGAAGTTAAAGATTTAAATATCTCCTTCCATACATTCGCGGGCGAAGTTAAAGCGATCCGCGGTGTGAACTTTGAACTGAAAAAGGGAGAAACCCTTGCGATAGTTGGCGAGTCGGGATCAGGTAAATCAGTAACGACGAAAGCAATCATGAAATTGTTGCCTCCTGGCAATTCCGAAATCAAGCAAGGTGAGATTTTGTTTGAAGGCAAAGACTTAGCTAAGTTGAGCGACAAACAAATGCAAAAAATCCGTGGTCAGGATATTTCGATGATTTTCCAGGATCCGATGACTTCTTTGAATCCAACAATGACAGTTGGAAAGCAGATCATGGAACCATTGATCAAGCATCAAAATATGAGTAAATCTTCAGCAAGTGAACGTGCAGTTCAGCTTTTAAAGCTTGTCGGTATTCCCAAACCTGAGTTGCGAATTAAACAATACCCGCACCAATTCTCTGGTGGTATGAGACAAAGGGTGGTTATCGCGATTGCGCTTGCATGCAATCCGAAGGTTCTAATTGCGGATGAGCCTACAACTGCGTTGGATGTAACGATTCAGGCACAAATATTGGAATTAATGAAAGATTTGCAGAAAAAAATCGATACTTCCATCATTTTCATCACCCATGACCTTGGGGTTGTGGCAAACGTAGCTGACCGTGTAGCAGTTATGTATGGTGGTAAGATTGTCGAAATCGGAACGGTTGATGAAGTTTTCTATAACCCTCAGCATCCATACACTTGGGGATTGATTAGTTCGATGCCAAGCCTTGATGCGAAAGAAGAGGAACTTTACGCAATTCCTGGTACACCGCCAAACTTATTGCATCCGCCAAAAGGAGATGCTTTTGCACCTCGTAATGAATATGCAATGCAAATCGACTTAGAAGAACAGCCTCCAATGTTTAAAGTGTCTGATACACATTATGCTGCTACATGGCTGTTGCATCCAGATGCTCCTAAGGTAGAACCGCCGGAAGCTGTGAAGAGCAGAATGCGCAAATTCATGGGCACGAAATAACTGTAGGAGGAGGACTGGCTGATGGAAAATAGAGAAAAACTTCTTGAAATAAAGAATCTCAGGCAATACTTCAATATGGGTGAACCCAATGAAGTAAGAGCGATTGACGGAATTACTTTTGATATCTTTAAAGGAGAAACTCTTGGATTGGTTGGAGAATCAGGATGTGGTAAATCCACTACTGGCCGAACAATCATCAGGCTTTATGAAGCGACAGATGGAGACGTCCTTTACAAGGGTGAAAACGTACATGGCAAGAAGAGCAAAAAAGATTTAAAGAAGTTCAACAGAAGTATGCAAATGATTTTCCAGGATCCTTATGCTTCCTTGAATCCAAGGATGAAAGTTTCCGATGTTATTGCTGAGGGCATCGATATTCATGGCCTGGCGAAGAGTAAGCAAGAAAGAATGGAAATGGTATATGAACTGCTTGAAACAGTTGGTTTAAACAGAGAACACGCCAACCGTTATCCACATGAGTTCTCAGGTGGACAGAGGCAGCGTATCGGCATTGCACGTGCACTTGCTGTGCAGCCGGAATTTATTATCGCAGACGAACCAATTTCCGCTCTAGATGTTTCCATCCAGGCACAGGTTGTCAACCTGATGAAGAAACTGCAGCGTGAAAAAGGTTTAACATACTTGTTTATCGCACATGATCTTTCGATGGTAAAATATATTAGTGACCGAATTGGTGTAATGTACTTCGGAAAGCTAGTTGAGTTAACTACTGCTGAAGAATTGTACAAGAATCCACTTCACCCATACACACAATCATTGTTATCAGCGATTCCGCTTCCAGATCCAGAATCTGAGCGCACACGCAGAAGAAAAACTTATGATCCGAATGTACATCAATATGCAGACGGTGAAGAAGTGAAGATGCGCGAAGTGGTACCAGGGCACTATGTCTATTGCTCTGAGAAGGAACTGAAGCAATATCAGCATCAACATGTGAAATAATCTTAACGATCTCTTATTTTGAGATCGTTTTTTTTCTTTTTGAAGGGGTAAGAGGTAAAGACAATGCCACGGAAATAAATTCCATATAAAAAATTCCCACAATAATATCTAAATCTGTCGAAAGTGGGTAAAATAGACTTATAGATTCATAATATATAAAAATAGCTACTTTTTGAGTGGTCATATGTTTTGAAAGGAGAGGTGTTTGTGCAGTTAAGAAAAATCGCAGCAGCAGCACTATTGGCTGCCTCTTTTTCGCAAGCAGGGGGTACAGTGTTTGCAGAATCGAAAGCGCATGAAACAGAAAGGTTACCGGTCAGGGAGCATCAATCATTGGTCAGGGGGATTCCTGAGCAGATGCCAAGGTTTAAATTTGATTCAGGATACTCTTTTGAATATCCAGATGCTGTAAGAGGAATCTATGTTACTGGAAACTCAGCCGGAGGTGAGAGGTTTAATACTCTTACCAAACTTGTTGATGACACGGACTTAAATGCAATGGTCATTGATATTAAAGAAGACCATGGATATCTTACATATAAACCAGATGAGGATTCCCCTTTTAAAGATATTGGAAAGCCTTATATCAAAGAGCCTGAAAAACTATTGAAAACGTTGGAAGAGAAACAAATCTATCCAATTGCAAGAGTAGTTGTTTTCAAGGATACAGCTCTGGCAAACAAAAAGCCGGAGTGGTCATATAAGGATGGAAACCAAGTCTGGAAAAATGGAAGAGGTGAATCATTCGTCAATCCATTCGTAAAAGAAGTTTGGGATTATAATGTTCAGATTGCCATCGAGGCGGCAAAAATGGGATTCCAGGAAATTCAATTTGACTATGTCCGTTTTCCAGAGGGATTTGAAAAGAGAGATGCTGAGCTTCAATATTCAATGGGTGACTATAAAGATATAGAAATGGATAATGTGCAAAAGCGAGTGAAAGCAGTGACCGATTTTGTAGCCTATGCTAGAAAGGAATTAAAGCCATACGATGTTAAAGTATCAGTTGATATCTTTGGTTATACGGCAACCCTTCCTGAAGCTCCGGGAATTGGCCAGAACTTCTCAAAAATATCAGAAAATGTTGATGTCATTTCTTCAATGATTTATCCGAGCCATTGGACTTCTTATTTCGGAATTGCCAAGCCTGACACAGAGCCATACCGTCTGGTTGAAGAATATGCAAAAATGGAAAAACAAAAACTTGCGGAGTTAAAGACCCCACCTTTATCACGTCCATGGCTCCAGGACTTTACAGCATCTTGGTTAGGTAGCGGTAATTACATTGTTTACGGAAAAAAGGAAGTCGAAGATCAAATCAGAGCATTGAAAGATCAGGGAATCAACGAATATTTATTATGGAACGCCAGCAACAGATACTCACCTAACGTTGATTACACACCTTAAAACAAAAAAAGCCTGGAATGATTAGTTTATCATTCCGGGCTTTTTCATATCATTAGATAATCAATATGAAAATACGTTATAATAACAGATGGGATTAGGATTACTTCTTGCTGCCGCCGACATTTTTCCAGCCAGTTTGCAGACTTGTTGATTGATCGACGAATTCATTTCTTTTATTTCCACTAAAGAATCTGGTTCCTACGCCATTAGTAATGACACCAATTGTCGCGGTGATACCCACAATCAGTAAAGCAACGATAGTTAAATCCATTATGTAACCGCCCATGATAAACCTCCACCTTTTTTTTCACAAAATCGAGATCGTGATTTTGTGATAAATATAATTCATGATCCCCGTACATCTTTATTTTAAAAGAATTGTTCGTGTATTAAAAGCACTTTATAAAGAAAAAATAATACAAGTATTAAGATCATGGTTATATAAGAAAAGCTGGGTGCTTATCGGGATGGAATAAAATCAAAAAGGAGATAAGCAATGCATTGGTATGAGAAACTAAATCAGTATTTCCCAATCGAGGAAATGAAATCAAAAGAGCATATGGAAACACTGCTAAAGGAAAGACCAGAGATTTACCATAAGGATGAAGGCCCAGGGCATGTTCTCATGTATGTTGAGACAGATGATTTTGTATTCATTGATTACCTTTTCGTGTCGAAGACGACTCGAGGCCAGGGACTTGGCCATAAATTAATCGAGAAGCTGAAGGAGAAGGGCAAGCCAATTATCCTCGAGGTTGAACCCGTTAATTATGAGGATACTGATACTGAAAAACGCCTGCGTTTTTATAAGAGGGAAGGCTTTGAGCATGCTCGTACGATTGGGTATAGACGCCGGTCGCTCGCTACTAAAGAAATCAATGAGATGGAAATCCTATACTGGTCACCGGACGAAGCTTCAGAGGATTTGGTTTATGAGGCAATGAAGAAAACCTATAATATGATTCATACTTATAAAGACGAAAAGTTTTACGGTGCATCATACCAGCCCGTTGAAGAAGTCTTGACTGTAGAAGACGAACGGGATGATTTACTACAAGATATCTAAGACACAAGCGCAGCCATTGTTTCTACATGGTTGCGTTTTCATTTTTGTGGAATTAATTGAGAATAAAACTTTTTTTTAAAAAGTAGGTTTAACCCTGATGGGGCCGGGTAAATATAATTAAATTACTAAAATGAAAACTAGACGGACATAACTGGCTGGAATTGTACGAATATTTATATAGATTGTACGTAGAAGGTGATGAAAAATATAATTTTCTTGAAACTTTTTTCTATTTCGTTCGTTATATATAGAGAAGAGTAAAAATAACCTTACATAACTACCCGGAATAATTTATCAAAAGGGATACCTTTTATTAAGTCCTTGGTGTATAATAATCAATATGAATTATAAAATTAAACTTATTATTATTTAAGAAATGAAAGTTCATTTGAAGCAAATAATAAATAAGTAAATCTAAGGGAGTGTGAATTACCAATGGTCACTTTATACACTTCACCAAGTTGTACCTCTTGCAGAAAGGCCAAGTCATGGCTGGAAGAACATGAAATTTCATATACTGAAAGAAACATATTCTCAGAGCCTTTATCTATTGATGAAATAAAGGAAATTCTACGTATGACCGAAGATGGAACGGATGAGATCATTTCTACTCGTTCTAAGACCTTCCAAAAGCTAGATGTGAACCTGGAAACAATGCCTTTACAGGAACTGTTTGAGGTGATCAAGGAAAACCCTGGCTTGCTTCGCCGTCCGATCATCATTGATGAGAAACGCCTGCAAGTTGGATACAATGAAGATGAGATCAGACGATTCCTTCCGCGCAAAGTCCGTACTTTCCAGTTACGAGAAGCTCAGCGTTTAGTAAATTAAACATAATATTCATAAGGCTCCCATCATTTGGGGGCTTTTATTTGTTTTATGCAAGATAATATTTTCTGCTCGCCTGAACATGCAGGCAAATTGAAATTCAGCCATTTTTCTGCTAAAATGTAAAGAATACTTTAAATTAGTTGTGTTAAATTCCCATTGAAATTTTGGATCGTCTGCTTGTTTGGATCTAAAGGGTTGAATATCCTGTGCTTTAGTCAGTGCATTTGGCGCAATCCCCGCTGCATCTTCAACAGTAAGTCTATTCAGTCGATATCATTCATTAGCCTTTTATAAAAATGGGTGTATATTTTGTTTCCCAAATGGCTTAATATAACATAAAATAAAAGTACAAGATTGTATATTCATTTACACAGTCCCCTTTGCAAATCAAGGTGATTCAGACTTATTTTTTAGGGGTATTGATAAAGACTAACTGCTTTTTTTGGGGGTATTTAGTCCCTTCAAATCTTTGCCTGGAAGGGAGAGAAAGCGAATGGAAATTGAGCGTATCAATGAGAATACGGTTAAGTTTTATATTTCATATATGGACATAGAGGAGCGCGGGTTTGACCGGGAAGAAATATGGTATAACCGTGATCGCAGCGAAGAACTATTCTGGGAAATGATGGATGAAGTCCATGCCGAGGAAGAGTTTGCCGTTGAAGGTCCTTTATGGATTCAAGTTCAGGCCCTGGAAAAAGGTCTGGAGGTACTGGTGACAAAGGCACAGCTTTCTAAGGATGGTCCCAAGTTTGAACTGCCGCTTCCAAATGACAAGCTAAAGGATTTGCCTGTTGATGAACGAATTGAGGAATTGCTTGACCATCAATTCAATCCAAAAGGAATTGAGGATGATGATACAGCATTCGATGACGATTTAGAATTCCTTCTTTATTTCAAGGATTTCGAAGATGTTATCGCCCTTTCAAAAAGGCCGGGAATTGACAGTGTAAAAACCAGCTTGTACAGCTATGAAGATAAGTATTATTTGTACATTGAATTTCCTGAGCAGGATTTTGATGATGAAGAGGAAATTGATAATATACTAAGTGTCCTTCTAGAGTACGGTCAGGAATCGACAGTTACGGTTCACCGTTTAGATGAATACGGTAACAAGATTATCGGAGAAGATGTATTTAGTGTAATACGAAAACATTTTTCATGAGAGCAGGCCGATTTCAGAAATGGAATCGGCTTTTTTGATATAATTTTTTATGTATGAATCCCTTTACTTAATAGAAACGTATATATATCTATAGCTCCTAACCTTCGTTACGGGAAAAATCCAGAGAGAGAAAACAGGTGGTAACAATGAAGAACACTGTGCGGATCTTAACGTTTTTATTTATACTTGCCGGCATCTATTATTTGTTTTATGAAAAGCTTGATACGGTTTATCTTGGATACATCAGTATTTTTATGTCACTCACCGTGATTTTTATCAGCTTTGTTATATTCCTTGAGAATCGACATCCAGCCCAGACACTGACCTGGATTGTCGTTCTTGGCGGTTTTCCGGTCGTTGGTTTTATTTTTTATTTATTATTCGGCAGGAATCATCGGAAGGAAAAAATGTTTCGCCGCAAATACTTTCTTGATAAACAAGCTTTTTCGAGGATAGAAGGGGACAGTGAGAGAGCAAACAAAGCAAGGATGCTGGATATGGAGGAAGACCATCGCCGGTTATTCAATCTTGCCCAAAAGCTGGGTAACAGCCCTATCTCATTTGCAACTTCGACACAAGTCCTAACCAATGGTGATGAGACCTTTAGCCATATCCTTGAAGAACTGAAAAAGGCAACCCACCATATTCACATGGAATATTACATTGTCCGCGATGATGAGATTGGGGAAGAAATTAAGGAGGTTTTGATCAGTAAATCAAGAAAAGGAGTAAAGGTCCGGTTTCTTTACGATTCTGTTGGATCCTGGAAGCTTTCAAAAAAGTATATTGCTGACTTGAGTGAAGCGGGGGTAGAAGTGGTTGAATTTGGACCTGTCCGCCTGCCGTTCCTTAACAGTAAATTCAACTTCAGGAATCATAGGAAGATCATCGTCATAGATGGGACGGTCGGTTTTGTGGGAGGCCTGAATATCGGTGATGAGTACCTTGGCAGGGACGAGGGATTCGGGTTTTGGAGAGATACTCATTTAATGGCCAAAGGAGAAGCGGTGCGGAGCCTCCAGTTGATTTTCCTTCAAGATTGGTATTACATGACGAATAATAGCTTTTTGACATCGGATTATCTATCTCCATCATTGCAGGCGAACACTCATGGCGGGGTACAAATGATTGCTGGGGGACCGGATAATGAATGGAGTGTCATCAAAAATATCTTCTTTTCAATGATTTCCTCTGCCGATAAGTCTGTTTGGATCGCCTCACCATACTTCATCCCTGATGAAGACATTTTCAGTGCGATTAAAGTTGCCGCTCTCAGTGGCCTGGATGTCAGGCTATTAGTGCCGAAGCGACCAGATAAAAAAATCGTGTTCTTCGCATCGAGGTCGTACTTTCCAGAACTCCTCGGAGCTGGGGTGAAAATATATGAATATGAAAAAGGCTTCATGCACAGCAAAATCGTCATTGTTGACGGAGAGCTCGCTTCCATCGGAACTTCGAACATGGATATGAGAAGCTTCCATTTGAATTTCGAAGTCAATGCCTTTCTGTACAAAACGAGCAGCACGGTGAAGCTTGTAAAAGAATTTGAAAATGACATTCTCGATTCATCAGAGATTGTCATTGATGACTTCAATAAACGCCATATCGGCTACAGGCTTCTGGAATCGACATCTCGGCTACTGTCGCCAATGCTTTAAACCTGGATCAAGTATCCGGGTTTTCTTTTTTGTATAGGAAATTATAAAAGTATTTTTGAGTGGATAACTACATGTGGGTGTCTTGATCCAGCTCCAGCGCTTTTTGTTCTTTGTGAACGTTTTATAAATCTTTTTATAGTAAAAAGGTTTTACCTCGGCTGCCTCGAATATTTTACAGTGGAAGGAGGCGCAAAGAATGTGCTAGTAGCAAATAAGAGCAATGGTGATCGATTATCCCTGGGTGAAAAGTGGCAAAAAAGTGATTTAATAGGCATTCGGTCAAGCGAGAAGTTTCACTGTCCGGAGTGCGGTGAAGAAGTGGTCATGAAGTTAGGAAGCAAGAAGAGTTGGCATTTTTCACATTTGGCAGGTGGCAGCTGCGAATATGAGTATGATCGAGAATCTGAATATCATCGATCGGGCAAGCTGTCTCTTTATAACTGGCTAAAGAAACAAGGAATCAATGCAGTATTAGAGAGTTATGATCCATTAATGAAGCAAAAACCGGACATTGCCTTTGAATTCCAAAATCAAAAATATGCAATTGAATTCCAATGTTCAGTCATACCTGCCGAGATATTTGAAAAGAGGACAAAAACGTATTTCGGTCATGGGGTAATCCCGATTTGGATTGCTGCCGAGACCCTGATTAAACGGAAGACGAAGAATGTTGTAGGATTGAATAACTTCCTCTACCTCTTCTTTCGTCTGCATCGGCACAATTGGAATATCCCTGCTTTTTGCCCGATTTCAGAACAATTCATCAACCTTCATGGAGCTATTCCAATTTCCTCAAGAAAAACCATCACTAATCTTGAAGTGAAGTCTCTTAATCAATCTTCCATTCAGCACCTCATTAGTCCCGCTGCAGAAAGGTTTGCATTTATGAAAGCCTGGCAAACAGAGAATCGAAAGTTGAAATCACAGTATCTTCAATCGCCTGGAGCAAGGAAAAACCGATTTCTAGTAGAGTTGTACCGTAACCGTCTGAGCCTTCTCTCTCTTCCTCCAGTTTTCGGTCTTCCAGTACACTCAAGCCCCTATATTGAAACCCCATCCTTCATCTGGCAAACCTATCTCTACCTTGATGTTTTTCGTTATTTTAAAACTGGAGATATCATCTATTATTCGAGGATTCGTGAGGCTTTTGCCAACCGGGTTAAAAAGGGCGATATCAAGCTCAGGCAGCTCCCAGTTGCACGCCAAAGAGATGCCTGGCACACCCTTGCTGAATATGTTTTTCTTTTAACCAAACTATCGTATCTGGATAAGCTTGACTCTGGTACCGTGAGGGTAGTAAAGGATATTGTGATGGCCGCCTCAATCGAAGACCAACTGAAGGCTGAAGCAGAATTTTTTGCTGAACATCAAAATAAAATTGGCCATTTGATTTTTAACTTAACATGAAAATGGGAAAGGAGGCGTAAAATAAGGAAGTTAAGAATGAGAATGTAAATACGAAAAAACTTTTCTGGTTCTTAAAATTAATGAAGGAATTAAGAATCCGTTAGCGAATATGTTACTAGAAAAGTTTTTCGAATTCCGAAATTGTTGTAAGGAGGATCCATATGTCAAATGAATCTGCAGTAAAGAAATTGCCAGTAAGAGACGAGGTTTCCACAGAGAATACGTGGAGACTTGAGGATATTTTTGCAGTTGATGAGCAATGGGAACAAGAATTCAATGAAGTGAAGGGCTTGATTCCTTCTGTCCAGGAGTATCAGGGCAAGCTAGGCGATAGCGCGGAACAACTATATAATGCACTACAGTTGCAGGATAAAATGCTTGAGCGTCTCGGAAGACTTTATACATACGCGCATATGCGCTATGACCAGGACACAACCAATTCCTTTTACCAAGGGATGGATGACCGTATCAAGAATCTTTATTCTCAAGCAGCAAGCGCGCTTGCCTTCATCGTACCAGAAATTCTTGCTGTGGATGAAGAGAAGATCAAGGGCTTTCTGAATGAAAAAGAAGAATTGAAGCTTTATGAGCATGCATTGGAGGAAATCAACCTTCAGCGCCCTCATATTCTTTCCGCTGAAGAGGAAGCACTTCTGGCTCAGGCTTCCGAGGTGATGAGCTCACCTTCAAATACATTTGGAATGCTGAACAATGCCGATCTCGAATTTCCTTCCATTAAGGATGAGAACGGAGAAGATGTGGAAATCACGCACGGCCGTTTCATCAGGTTCCTGGAAAGCGAAGATCGCAGGGTTCGTGAGGATGCTTTCAAAGCTGTGTATAAAACATATGGCAGCTTTAAGAATACTTTTGCCAGCACATTGAGCGGCAATATCAAAAAGGATAACTTCAATGCAAGGATCCGCAAATATGACTCTGCGAGACATGCTGCGCTTGCTGCGAACAATATCCCTGAAAGTGTCTATGAAAACCTTGTGAATACGGTGAATGACAATCTGCATCTCCTTCACAGATATGTTAAGCTTCGCAGGAAGGTATTAGGCCTCGAGAAGCTTCATATGTATGATCTGTACACACCGCTTGTCAAGGATGTGAAGATGGAGATTCCTTATGGAGAAGCAAAGGAATATGTCCTAAAAGGTTTAGCGCCTCTTGGCGATGAATATAACAACATCCTTCAAGAAGGATTCGAAAACCGCTGGGTGGATGTGTATGAGAACAAAGGGAAGCGCAGCGGAGCCTATTCATCAGGAGCTTATGGCACAAATCCATATATTTTGATGAACTGGCAGGACAATGTAAATAATTTGTTTACGCTGGCGCATGAATTCGGACATTCCGTACACAGCTACTACACAAGAAAATCCCAGCCGTATCCTTACGGCAACTACTCAATTTTCGTTGCTGAAGTGGCTTCAACTTGCAACGAAGCATTATTGAATGACTATATGCTAAAAACCATCGATGATGAGCAGAAGCGTCTGTATCTATTGAATCATTACCTCGAAGGCTTCCGTGGAACAGTATTCAGACAGACGATGTTTGCTGAATTTGAACATATGATCCACCAAAAAGCCCAGAATAACGAGGCATTGACAGCTGATTCACTGACAAAGGACTACTACGAACTAAACAAAAAGTATTTTGGTGAAGAGGATATCATGATTGATGAAGAAATCGGTCTTGAATGGTCAAGAATCCCACACTTCTACTACAATTACTATGTTTACCAGTATGCGACTGGCTTCAGTGCAGCAACGGCGCTCAGCAAACAGATCCTTGAAGAAGGCCAGCCGGCTGTTGACCGCTATATTGACTTCCTGAAATCAGGCAGCTCAGATTATCCGATCGAAGTATTGAAAAAGGCAGGCGTCGATATGACAAGTGCAAAACCAATACAGGAAGCATTGAAGGTCTTTGAAGAAAAGTTAAACGAAATGGAAGCATTGCTTTCATAAATAATGAAACCGGCCGCTCAGTTTATCGCGGCCGGTTTTTTTGATAAGGTCGAATTAAATATCCTGATGCGATTAGCTCGTAGATCTTGAAGGCAGATAGTTAAAAACCTTTGAACTTTTTACGGTTATTTAAATATATCAGTAAAATAAATAAAGACAGAAACAAGATAGGGGAAGTTAGATAAATGGGTAAGAGATGCATTAATCCAAGTATATGAAGAACAAATGAAAAAAGTATGAACAGAGCCATAAAAGAAAGTCCTAGTTTATCCAATTTAATCACTCCGAATCACTTTATATTTCATTTATATGCTTACCTTCGGGCATTCATGAACTGTATTTGACAATATTGTGAAATAACACACAAGGATATTGTGATAAGGAGCAGGGATATGATATATTTATGGCGTGAAGTTGATCACAAGCAAACATTTACCCCTTTGTTTGACCGTGAAAAATTTCTCCCATCCCCTTTGTTCGTATAAAATAGAGAAGAGGCCTTGCAGTTGGAGAGCTGCAAGGCCTTTTTCTGTGCAAATCCTGTGAATCTAGGTAAAGGGGGAAATATATATACACCAATTTGGAGCCGTACATCCGCGTTTTGTTGTATAACCGTTCACTACTTACAACATATCAGCGGATTTTTAAATATATCGACCACATTACGAATTATATCAGCGGATTTTTGAATATATCGACCACATTACGAATTATATCAGCGGATTTATAAATATATCGACCACATTCCAGATTAATCGACCCAACCATCTTTCCTTGAGCAATTCCCAAACAAAAGGAAAGCCTATACAAGCTTAATTAAAAAAACCGTGCAAATGCACGGTCATCCTTCTTGGTAGCGCCAGAACACCCCATATTTAGCAGGGATTTGTTCGACTCGTTGTTTTAGCATTAATTTTTTCAATTCCTTCTCGGCCTGTTGGACGGTCATGTCATAGACAACTGCTACTTCCTTCGAGGCGACCATCTTATATTGCTTCAGAAATTGTTCAAGCATCGGCGGCTGTGCACGCTCTGGCTTTTCCTGAAGCATTTCTTCAAGAATCTGTACGTACACCTCATAAGGGTAGAGACCAGTAATCTTGATTCCCTCTTCCTCGACATTAGCATTAAAAAAGACGAAAGTCGGGATTTCCTGGACATCCATTTCATTCGTTATTTTTAAATCGCACTGAAATGCTTTTGCAGCGGTTTCAGAATGAATGTCGGTGACAAATTCCTCTACGTCTAAACCGACGCTTCTAGCGCAATTTTTTAACACCTCGAAGTTAGATACATTCTGTTTTTCAAGAAAAAGGACCTCCTGAAGCTTACGCAGGAATCGAATGCCTTTCTTTCTCCCCTGAAGTTCAGCTGACTTTATCGCAATCGAAGCTAAATATGGGGATGACACGGGGTTTTCAAACCACAGAGATCCGTCACAGGACATACCCGTTCTGCTAGCTGTTTTTTCCCAAAGATCAGCAATCGTTTCATAGCGTTTTTTCCTGCTCATGTTCAGGGTGGCCAGTTTGCCGCTTAATACATGACGAATGGAAAAATACCTGCCATATTCGATTTGAAGTTTCTTGATGATAGGTTCAAGTGCCCAGCACTCTGGACAGAGCGGGTCGACAAATATATAGATTTCAATAGGTTTTTTATCCAGGCTGTGGCAAAACTCTGATGGGTCATAGCTTAAAAGGTTTTCCCGACTCAGTTTCATAGGTTATCACCAGTTTCATCGTCTGGTGTATTAATCATATGCTGGGCGGTCAGGTAAAGTCTTGCGTAAAAGTCCTCCCTCACAGGTCCTTCAAGTCCTACGTCATCCATGGCTTCCGTCATGCAGGCGAGCCAGGCTGTCGCTCTGGTCGGCGTAATTTCGAACGGTAAATGGCGTGCACGGAGCATGGGGTGCCCATGTTCATTGGTATATAAGGGTGGTCCTCCTAAATATTGAGTTAAGAACTGCTTTTGCTTTCGAGCAGTTTCCGTTAAATCATCAGGGAATATAGGAGCAAGATCAGGATGCATTCCAACTCGGTGGTAAAAAGCATCGACCAGCCGGTGAAGTGTCCTTTCGCCAATGGCTTCGAATGGTAAGGTCTTATTCTCAACCATATTGATAACTCCTTTAAAATAGATTTTGAAATTTCATTCAGCTTTGATAGTTATGCTATTTATTGTAGCAATGCTAAATTTATATCTCAAACAAATCGTCTTGAATTCTGTAAAAACTGCTTTATTTATTGAATATATAAATCCTTTTGAACGGGGAATGGCTTTCGGCTCCAGAGCCTAGACAGTTTTCATCCCACGTTATAGCCGGGCGCTCGTCGGGGCTGACCAAGGCGCTTCCGCTTTTTTAATAATGTACACAAAAAAGCCGCCTGTTACCACTGACAGGCGGTTTAAAAATTCGGGAATATTATCCTTTTAAGAAGGCTTAGCCGTAAAAAACATCTTTGACTTTTTGAACATAGTTTTGCGTCTCTTTGAATGGCGGGATTCCGCCATATTTATCTACATTTCCGGGTCCGGCATTATAGGCTGCAAGTGCAAGCTCCAGATTATTATCATACCTGTCGAGCATCTGACGAAGATATTTACTTCCAGCAATTATATTTTCCGCTGGATCAAATACATTTTTAACTCCAAGACCCCTGGCTGTCGCAGGCATTAGTTGCATCAGTCCTGAAGCACCGGCATGGCTGATGGCATTTGGATTGAAATTCGATTCCTTTTGAATGACGGATTTAATGAGCTTGGCTGGAATATTGAACATAGAAGCAGCCTGATCAATTATTCCGTCGAAATCCGCTGTGGTTTTGCCTGCCACCTTAGTCAGTTGGAATGGAGGAAGCATCTGTGCAATGTTCTGTTTTGGGAAGTTGTTAACCGCAGTTTGAGCATTGTCAAATAACTCTTCCAACCTAGTGGCTGTAGAACCAAGGGAGTCGCTTTGATTCATAAGGATGCCGGAAAGCATTTCTTGGAAAAGTCCGTTTCCTGATTGGTTGGTTGGCTGGTTGAAGTTTTGGAGCGCCTGCAATTCAAGCATGACTTTTAACTGGTTAACATTCATCATATTTCTCCTGCCTGGTTCTATTCTTGTAAAAGATTATATTTTTTAGCGTAAAATCTTTTAATTTTATTATCGGTCGGTCTCAGTGGTATTTGTAGTTCTTCCAGTAATTTAGAGAAAACCTTATATCCTTCAGGTTCATTCGTCACTTCATATTCTAGCTCAAAATCTTCTGTATTTAAATAGTAACTATGGTCCAAAACAATTAATCCACCTTTGTACTCAACTTCTGCCCGGACGGTTGTCAGCGATCCGAAGTAGTTCAGGGAATTTATGTTTTGCATTAGTTTTGAAACTGCGTGTTTTACTTCACCTTCCGGGAGTTGCCCAGAGGACAAAGCCTTCTGAGCTTGGCTGGCCGTCAACATCTGGTTTGTTTCCAGCAATCCTTGTTCAGCTGGCTGCTTTAATGTCAATTCAAAACTTGATCCTTTTTCTCTGATCCTTAAGGCAGAACCTTTGTCCTTCAAGGCGAATGTGTTTGTATCAAAATAATGGTTGGTTTGTTTTTTGAATTGCTCTGGCTCTATATAGAAGTGTATCCTAAGTAATTGGAATTCATCTTGAGTCAGCATGTTCTTGAATTCTATTTCGATATTCTGGCTCACATTTCTCCGCCCTTTCCAGTATGTTGTCCTTATTATCTCTTTAAATCGGGTATGCTTCAATCCTTAGTAGAAAATGGTTCGTTATGATAAAATAAAAAAGATTATGGAGGTTGAAGAAATGAGCCAAAGAATTTTAATTACCGACGCGAAAATTGAAAATAATGAATTACATCTCTCCGCGAACATAGAGACTGACCTTGCGGCTTTTGCTCCAACAGGGCAAATGCTCGTCGATTCCGATCAATTATCATTTGTTTATATTGTTGATCAAGAGGAAGGATACCGATACGTCACCATTCCTGAAGGCACATGGAGTGTTATTCAGAATGGTATCCAGGCAGGACTTGAAACGTTTTTAACGAATAAAAACGGAAAACTAAAACTGGATGGCTTCCAAAGTGAAATGGAATATCTGATTGAGAATATAACCGGAAACAGCAATTACGGAGAGGAAATGGTCGCGAAAGTGGAACAGGTATTTGCCGCACCTTCGGCATAGTCTTTCGTGAATAGAACCGGATGAGGTGACTGAAGTGAAACACTGGGATCAATTTTTAGAACCCTATAAGCATGCTGTTGAAGAATTGAAGGTAAAGCTTAAGGGAATCAGGAGCCAGTATGAGCTCCATTCCGACCATTCCCCGATTGAATTCGTCACGGGAAGGGTAAAGCCTATTGCAAGCATACTCGATAAAGCCCATCAAAAAGGAATTTCACTGGATAAGCTTGACTCAGAAATGCAGGATATTGCTGGCCTGAGAATCATGTGCCAGTTTGTGGATGATATCAAGACAGTTGTGGAACTACTGAGAAGCCGGAATGATTTTGAGATAGTAGAAGAAAGGGATTACATCTCAAATAAAAAAACGAGCGGCTACCGCTCTTATCATGTGGTAATCCGCTATCCTGTCCAGACGATCCGAGGCGAAAGAAAGATCCTGGCAGAAATCCAAATCAGGACATTAGCGATGAATTTCTGGGCGACAGTAGAGCATTCGCTTAATTATAAATATAAGGGGCTTTTTCCGGAAGATATAAAGATCAGGCTGCAGCGTGCAGCAGAGGCCGCTTTCCGGCTCGATGAAGAAATGTCGACCATCCGAGGGGAAATTCAGGATGCGCAAGCATTTTTTACACGAAAAAAAGAAATGCAGCAGGATGGGAAGAAATAGTTAAAATCCGAAATGCAGGGGTGTTTGATACATGAAATTTGCGATCACTTCAAAAGGGGATTCCCGGTCCAATACGTTGATGCACAAAATGAAAACGTATCTTTTGGACTTTGATCTACAATATGATGAGGACCAGCCGGATATTTGCATCTCGGTAGGAGGGGATGGCACTCTTTTATATGCCTTCCATCGATATAGCAGCAGGCTGGACAAAACAGCATTCATTGGAGTACATACCGGGCACTTGGGCTTTTATGCCGATTGGGTCCCTGAAGAAATCGAAAAACTTGTCATCGCCGTGGCCAAAACGCCATACCAGGTGATTGAATACCCATTGCTGGAGGTTATCATCAGGTACCAGCATGGCGGGAGGGAAACAAGGTATCTAGCCCTGAATGAATCAACCGTCAAATCTGTTGAAGGCACCCTGGTCATGGATGTTGAAATCAGAGGGCAGCATTTTGAACGCTTCCGTGGTGACGGGTTATGCGTATCCACACCTTCAGGAAGTACAGCCTACAATAAAGCTTTGGGCGGAGCCATCCTGCATCCTTCATTAAGGGCAATCCAGGTTGCCGAAATGGCCTCCATCAATAACCGTGTATTCCGGACAGTGGGATCACCGCTGATTCTTCCTGATCACCATACCTGTACATTAAAACCAGTGAATAGACCAGATTTCCAGGTAACGGTTGACCATTTGACACTTCTGCATAAAGACGTGAAATCGATTCAATTTCGCGTAGCAGATGAGAAAATCCGCTTCGCCCGTTTCCGCCCGTTCCCATTCTGGAAAAGGGTGCATGATTCCTTTATCTCTGATAGTGATTAGAGCTTTTTGAGATAGGGACCCTAATTGGACGTTAAAAACCGGGGGTTTATAGACTTTTCAAGGTTGTTGACGGTCCGAAATGTCTAAGAAGTAGGTTTTTATGGACATTTGGAGATTGGTGACGGTCTAAAATGTCTAAGAAGTAGTGTTTTATAGACATTTCAAGGTAGTTGGACGTCCAAAATGTCTAAGAAGTAGTGTTTTATAGACATTTCGAGATTGATGAACTTCCAAAATGTCTAAGAAGTAGTGTTTTATAGACATTTCAAGGTTGATGAACTCCCAAAATGTCTAAGAACCTCCTTTTGAATAACGTATAGAGATAGCTAAGCAACTCCGATTTTGGAGGAAGGTTTCAGAGCTGTTTTATCAATAAAGTAATCAAGCAAGTCAGTACTAATGAATGTAAACGACAGGAGCCGCTGATATGGCAAAAAACTTCACACTTGAATTCACAGCCGCAAAAGCTGATCAGGGGAAGATGTTAAGGGAATACCTCAAAGAGAAGGAAATTTCAAAATCTGCTCTGACAGACATCAAGTTCAAGGGTGGATTTATTTCGGTGAATGGCCAAGAAGTGACTGTCAGGTATATTTTGCAATCCACTGATGTTGTCAAAATTGTATTCCCTCCCGAAATCCCATCAGAAGGGATGAAGGGGGAGGAACTACCGCTTTCAATTGTATATGAGGATGAATACTTGCTGGTAATCAACAAACCTCCGGGGATGAATACGATTCCTTCCAGGGAACATCCGATCGGCAGCCTAGCGAGCGGACTGATCGGATATTATGAGAGAAATGGTATTTCCGCTACGACTCATATTGTTACCAGGCTTGACAGGGACACTTCCGGACTCGTTCTGATTGCCAAACATAGTCATGTTCATCATTTATTCAGTAAGCAGCAGCGTTCGGGTGGTGTGAAACGGACATATGAAGCTTTTGCTGTAGGGGATGTTGTAAAGGATGAAGGGATGATTGAAGCGCCAATCGCAAGAAAGCCAGACAGCATCATTGAACGGGTTGTGCATCCAGAAGGACAATATGCCTGTACTTTGTTTGAGGTAATCAAACGATATCGAGAGTTCACTCATATGAACATCAGGCTAAAAACAGGCAGAACCCATCAAATCAGGGTGCATATGAGTTACCTTGGCCATCCGCTGATAGGTGATACTTTGTATGGCGGTAACAAAGACTTAATGCAAAGGCAAGCATTGCATTGCAGGGAACTTACCTTTATCCACCCGTTTTTACATAAACCAATGCATTTTACAGCAAATCTTCCCAACGATATGGAAGAAGTGCTTAATGAAGGCAAGTCGTGCTAAACACGATTTGCCTTTTTACATTTCTCTCAAATATTTCATCAGATATTTCCGTGAAAAAAATCAAATCATAAGGAAGTAATGAATGATATATGAAGGAGGAAACACCACTTGAACATATATAAACATGGAAAAGTAATGGCAGTATCCGCTGTCATGTTATTAGGGCTTGCAGCATGCAACAACAATGATGAAGCGATGGATTTACGTGACAACAGAATGACCACCCTGGGGAATAACCAGGAAAGCTATTGGGATAACGATGCAAATAGAATTAAGCAGCAAAGGCGAAGAGCAGAAGTCAATACAGCAAAAAGAAATACAAATGATCAAAAGCTTAATCAAAAAGGCGGAAATGCAACGAGTGAAATCATGCAAACGCCTGATGGATTTATTACGATAGACCCGAACTCTTATAGTACGGGCATACCGAGCTCTAATTTTCCACACACACAAATGAATGGACAAGGCAGACTGACGTTAACAGAAGGGCAACGAGCTGATCTGGATAAAATGCTGGCCGAATTGCAGCGCCGTACAGGTGTTGAACTCCCTCAATTGAATAGGGGAGGAATTCCTGCACCAAAACAAGGAGCAGCACCGACACCACAAGAAAGGGCAATACCAGCTCCTGGACAAGGAGCAGCACCGGCACCACAGGAAAGGGCAACTCCAGCCCCTGAACAAGAAGCAGCACCGGCACCACAGGAAAGGGCAACTCCAGCCCCTGAACAAGAAGCAGCACCGGCACCACAGGAAAGAGCAACTCCAGCCCCTGAACAAGCAGCACCGGCACCACAGGAAAGAACAGCACCAACTCCGCAAGAGGAAGCTGCACCGGCGCCAGAGCAAAAAGCAACACCTTCTGGTACCGAGCTAAGTGCGTTTGAAGCAAAAGTCATTGACCTGACCAACGAACAGCGCAGAAAAAATGGTTTGCCAAATCTGCAGCCCGATACAGCATTAAGCAATGTAGCACAGGAAAAATCCAATGATATGCAGGCAAAGAATTATTTTTCACATACGAGTCCTACTTATGGTTCACCGTTCGATATGATGAGGGACTTTGGGGTATCATACAACTCAGCTGGTGAGAACATCGCGATGGGCCAGCAGAGTGCAGAAGAAGTCGTGAACGCATGGATGAATAGTGAAGGCCACAGGAAAAATATTTTAAGTCCTAACTACACGCATATTGGCGTTGGGCATACAACACAGGGGAACTACTGGACACAAATGTTTATTGGAAAATAAAGCTGAAAAAGCTAACCATCGTATGTATGGTTAGCTTTTTCAATACGGGGTATTATTTTATCTCCCTGAATTTTTCCGGAACAAATGGCAGGGTGGAGGGAACGGATACGAGTTCCATCTTTGGATACCGCAAGGCTGTCAAATTACCGCCAAAAACAGCTCCTGTATCGATATTATAAGTATTATTGAGAATTCTTGGCTCTCTAACGGGTGTATGCCCATAAACAACGGCTGCTTTTCCTTGATAGTTCTTTGCCCAATCACGGCGGACAGGAGTCCCATCCGGATTGCTTTGCCCTGTGATGTCGCCATAGAGGACAAATGTTTTTACTTTAGAGTTATTTTTCCCTATATAATCTTCACGGATCCCCGCGTGTGCTATCACAAGGCGCCCCTGGTCGAGGACATGGTATAAAGGTGCAGATTCATATAACCTGAGGAATTTTTCACGGAAATCATTCTTCATCTCTGGATTCATCGACATATATTCCGAAACAGTTGTCTCAAGTCCATGAGTCGTCTGGACTTTATTTCCTAACAGGTAGCGGTACAATTTATTGCAATGGTTTCCGGGAACATAAAAAGCAGATTTTTTATTTACAACTAAATCCCATACCAGCTTTGCAGTTTTTATGGATTCCGGTCCGCGGTCAGTCAGATCACCGACAAAAGCAAGTTGACGGCCATCAGGATGAACAGGAAGGCCAGTGCTCCAGTTGTATCCCATTTTTTTAGTGAGTTCTTCAAATTCAACAAAACAGCCATGGATATCCCCAATTATATCGAGGTTCATATGGATTCCTCCTTAATTGTTCGTCTTCACCTTCGGAAAAAAAGACAATTTTACTTCAAAAAAGGGAATGTTAAGAAAAAAGACATACTAAATAATCCTGCATCTCACATATGTTGCCCAATTAATTTTAAATGAAAAAGAGTAGATAAAAGACAAAGAATTTAATAAATGCTAGTATAATGAAATGTACATAAAGGAAAGGGGGTAAGGTGTATGTCTGAAGAACGTCAAGAATCAGCATCTAGACAGCAAATCAATACTGAACTGCTGATGGAAGCACTTTACTCTGAAAAAATTGATGATTTCCGTGCGGAATTTTTAGACTTGCATCCATATGACCAGGCCGAATTTTTCAGTGAGCTTGATGATGAGGATCGTGCGAAAGTATATATTTTCCTTTCACCAGAAGAGATGGCCGACCTATTCGAGAACCTGGAAGCCGATGAAGAAGATTTTAAAGATGTGTTGGCCCAGATGAATCCTAATTACGCGGCTGATATGCTTTCAAATATGTATGCGGATGACGCAGTAGATGTATTGAATGAACTTGATAAAGATCAGGTTGCCAGTTATTTGACGATTATGGACGAAGAGGCAGCACAGGAAATCAAGGACTTGCTGCATTATGAAGAATACACAGCCGGAAGTATCATGACAACAGAATTCATTGCGATCTCTGCCAACCAGACGGTGAGATCAGCCATGTATATCCTGAAAAAAGAAGCGCCTCAAGCTGAGACGATTTATTATATTTTTGTTATTGATGAAGATAAAAGGCTGGCTGGTGTTATATCTTTGAGAGACCTGATTGTGGCGGATGATGAAACGATGATTGCAGAGGTCATGAATGATCGCGTTGTATCCGTGTCTGTTGGAGAGGATCAGGAGGAAGTCGCCCGGATGATGAGAGATTATAATTTCCTTGCTCTTCCTGTCGTGGACTTCCAAAATCATCTTCTAGGAATCATAACGGTTGATGACATCATCGACGTAATGGAAGAAGAGGCTTCTGATGATTACTCAA